>NZ_JASCOZ010000065.1 GCF_029960115.1 Stenotrophomonas sp. PS02289 | reverse complement strand
CCGGGGCGGGCCCGAGCGCTTATCGCGGGGGTCCCACAGCGCCCGCGCCCCACCGGGCGCGGGGGCGCTCTGCTTTTTACCAATGCGTGTATGCCCCCGTGCTGTACATCCGCCACTCCGCACCACGCCGATTCACCAACCCCTTCATCACCTTGCCCTGCGAGCGCGTCCACGCCATCCACGCCGCTTCCAGGGTCGGGAAGGTGGTGACCGCCTTCGGGTTGTTGATCAGCTTCACCACCGACGAGCGTGCGAAGTTGCCGCCGCCGATGTTGAAGCACAGGATCACCAGCGCATCGAACTGGCACTGGCTCTGCGTTACCGTGATGGCCCGGCTCACCGCCTGCTCGAACGGAGCCAGGTCCTGGCGCAGCAGGGCTTCGGCCTGCTCCAGGGTGACACCTCCGCCAAGCCGCTCCCATTCGTTGCGCAGGATCAGGTGGCCATAGCCCACCGTGGCTCCCTGCACCCACGCCGAGATCGGCTTGCCGGTCTGGTCGTCATAGGGTTGCAGCCGCTGTCCTTCCACCTTCTTGAGCCACTCGATGCCCTGCGGGCTCAGCGTCATTGCGTTCATTGCATGTCCTCATGGGTCTGGGCGCATCCAGGAGAGGTCGTCGTGCCAACCGGATCAGCGGCGGTCGGGCAGCTTGAAGCCGATGTAGGTGCCCGAGCTCAGTCCCATCAGTCCCAGCAGGGTGGGGCTGAGCTCGGGCATGCTCAGGTTGTTGTAGACATCGGAAAGGAAGATCACCCCGAGAATCAGGGTGAAGGCGAAGATCTGGAACCGGTCGAAGCGGTAGCCGGTCTCGTCCGAGAGCAGGTCGTGCAGCAATCCCTGCGAGACAGCCGAGGTCGCTTCGACACCGGCCGCCGGCGTTCCCGAATCGATGACCGCCTCACTCAAGGCGGTACCGGCGCTGATCCCCAGCAGTGCCAGCAATGACGGGTTGATGGTGTCGGTGGCATCGGTGATCAACCAGATTGCGGTGTAGGACAGGTAGATCAGGAAGAACCACACCGCCATCTGGAAGCGGCCCAGGTCGTACGGCGCATCCGCCCACGGCCCGGGCTTGCGGATGATGCTGGTGGTGCGCGCCAGGTGCACGAACACCGCCAGGGTCACCACCACCAGACCCAACGCAATGCCGCCATAGACCGGCGAGATCACCGTCAGCTCCACCCGGCCGCTGCCGGTCAACGCGGTGTCGAACGGCGAACCGTCGGCCGGCCCGACGCTGAAACTCACTTTGCGACGCAGCCCCTCGGGCGACCCGAGCAGGTCGGTCCACACCGTCTTGCTGTCGTCGCTGATGCGCAGGTGGAACAGCACCCGGCCGTTGGCCAGGTCCACCGACTCGGGGGTGTTGCCCACCAGCGCACGGCCCTCGATGAACGGCACCAGCTGGCGGGGGTCATGGTCCACCGCCCACACCGCCAGGTCATCCACCTGCGCGACGATGGTGTAGTCCAGCTCAAGGTGGCCATGCAGCGCGCTCACCCGCGGCCCCGGCTCGACCGGCTGCGCGGCGGCGCTGGGAACCAGCCACGTCAGCAGCATCGACAACGCGATCGCGACCAGCACGGCCAGGCCGCGCAGCAGGGCGGTGATGCAGCGACGCCGATACGCGCGCGCAGGATCAACTTCGCCGGGAAGGGAATCGGGCGTGGGCTCAGGACGGGTCATGCGGCCTCCGTGGTGGTTTGTTCCGCGGTGTGCGTGCAACGTGCACCGGCTCGGCCGGTACCACGACGATGCTGGAGGCGCTGTAGGGGAACACGCCCAGGTCGGAGACCTCGCCTTCGCCGGTTTCTGGAAACACCTGTCGCCGGTGCCCGGCAATCACCCGTTCCACGGTGATCTGGTCGGCGAGTGCGGCCATCCGCAGCGGCTGCGCGAACACCTCCACGCCCAGGTCCAGTCGCCCCGGGCCGCTGACCGGCTGCACGAACACCAGCTCCACCGAGCGCCCCGGGTCCACCGCGTGCCAGCCCGAGGAGGTCTGATCGAAGGAAAACAGCGCACTGCGTCCGTCGCGTGCCGGCTCCAGGTGGAACGGACGCAGCCCGATCGGCAGCACCACCGGCGACTGCCGCAGCAGTGTGTTGCGCAGCCAGGGAGCCTGCGCACCTTCCTCCACCGCCATGCCGATCTGGATGTCCAGCACCGCAAAGGTCAGCTCGCCGACATTGGTGATGGTGATGGTGTGGCGGCTGTCGATGCTGCCGTCGACGGCCGGTTCCAGCTCGGTGGCGATCGACACCGTGGCCAACGCGCGCTGTTGTTCCCACAGCACCGGGCGCGCCGACAGCCACGCATCCAACGCGATCACGAACGAAACCCCTGCAATGGTGAGCGGCAGCGCCTGTTCGGCGACCAGATGCAGCAACTTGACCACGCGCTCGCGCCAGACCGACGGCGGACGGGGTTTGCCACGCGGGGAGCGTGCACCGGTCCTCATGCCGGCGTCGCCGGCAACACGTGTGCATCGATGCCCAGGATCAGGCGCTCGCCCACCTGCCCGGGCACCGCCGCACGCAGCGGCGTCACTTCATGCCACAGCGGCGAGCCGGCGTCAGGCTGGAAGATGCCTTCGCCTTCCTGCAGTTCGCGTTCCAGCAGCACCGGGCCGATGCTGCCGCGCTGTACCCGCGACACGCCGCCGTTGACACCCCGGCGGCGCACCACCAGTGCGGACACGATGTAGTCGGCTCCGTCCTGGTGCAGGCCCTCCGGAGCCGGCTCTGCGGGCTGCGCGCCGTCGGCCACGGTCAGCATCTGGTGCACCGCCATCGCCACTGCCGTGGCTCCGCAGCGCAGGTGGATGGTTTCGGCAATGCCGCTGAGAAAACGCAGCATGTCCGGGTGATAGGTCAGCGCGGTGGCCATCGGCGCGAACACCCGCACCGGGGTGCGCCCGGCGACCGCCGGCTGCTCGAAGCGGGTGTCGGCCAGCGGCTGCAGCTGCCAGCACTGGTGGCCATGCCGGTGCAGCGTGTACTTGCGCAGGCTGCGACGCCGATGCGGGCCGATCCGCAGCAGGCCTTCACGCAGCAGGCTGGGCAGGCTGTCCAGCAACGCGGTCCAGGACGGATCGTCGGCATCGCCGTGGCACTGCTCCAGTGCCGCGCGCTGGTGGCTGTCGAGCACGCTGCGATACCGCTCCAGTCGCTGCCGACGTCGCCGGGCCACGTCCCAGGTATCCCACGGCAAAGCGTCGGCATGGGACGCCAGCAGGGTCAGGAAGTCAGCGGTCAGGCCCAGTTGTTCGATCCGGAACACGCGCGGCCGGGCGCGCTGCTCGGTGGCGCGCGGCAGCGGCATGCCCAGGCAATGGACCGGATGCAGCGGTGGGGAAGAGGGGACGACAGCGGATGACACGGGCGCGGCGCGCATGGGTTTCACGCATCAGGTAGGGGTGTACGTGCTGTATAGCCACGCCGGCCAAACCCCATTGCGCGTGCGGTTGCACGCGCTTGGCCGGGTCATCCAACCCGCTTCAGCCGCGCTCCGGATACATCGCGTAGCGCAGGCCGAGCACGCCCATCAGCGCTTCGTCGCGGGCCTTGCCAGCGGCCACGGTCTGCACGCGCTGCAGCGATGCATCCAGCTGTGCCTGCAGTGCCGGGGGCGCAGGCAGGAGCCGGCGTTGCACCACCTGTGCACGATAGTGCGCGGCCACGGCGTCCAGAATCGCCTCCACCGCCTGTCGGCTGGTCTCTGGCAGCTCATGCCGGGCCCGGCGCAGCTGCAGGATGTTCAGGCCGATACGCGCCTCGGTCAGCATGTCCACCGAGGCCAGGTCGCTGCCTGCGGGTGCGGCAGCCAGTCGTGGCGCGAGCAGCCCCAGCAGATCCAGCATCCGTGCGGCGAACTGCTGGCGGTCCTGCTGGCCACGGCCCTGCGCGGCGTCGGCGAGCGTGCTCCAGCCCTGGCGTACCAGCCGGCGCGCGGTCCATTCCGCGCCGACCGAGCGGAACAGCCGGGTCATCACCACCGCAAAGCCGATGCCGATGAACATCGCCACCGACGAATTGATGAAGCTCTGGATGTTGGCGCTGTAGGTGTTCTGCACGTTCAGCAGCGCGACCAGATTGACCGTCAGCGGCAGGCCGATCAGCGCGGTCTGCGGCCGATGCAGCAGCAGGCCCAGCGGCAGGAATACCACCGCCAGCACCAGTGCCAGGCTGCCGAAGTCATGTACCGCCGGGAAGACGCCGAACAGATACACACCCGCGACCAGGCTGGCCACGATCGCCCACAGCAGGAACGACAACATGCTCGGTGCCGGGTCATCCTGCGCGGCGAAGAAGGCGGCTGCCACCGCGGCCATCATCGCGCCATTGCCGCCCCCCTCCCAGCCCAGCGTGATCCACAGCACGCAGTAGGTCATCAGCGCCACGCCGGCGCTCGCGGCCGAGAACAGCGCCATGCCGTAGTCGACGTGGCGACTGTGGCGGGTGGGGGTGGCACGGATGCGGTAGTGCGCGGTATCCAGCGGGGCGGTCCCCTGCTCGATGGCCTGCTGCAGCGTGCTGCAGTCCTGCCACAGGTCCACCAGTTCCTCCAGCCGCAGCAGCAGGGTGACCAGCAGCAGGTGATCGAGCTCGCCGTCCACCGCCGGCTTGAGTGCCAGGATGCGTTCGCGCAGCACGGCGTACTCGCTGGCGCTGGAGCGGCCCGGGCGTTCCAGCCACTGCGCGATATCGTTGACCAGCGCTTCCAGCCCCGGTGGCAGCGGACGACCACCGGCACGCAGCGCACCCAGCCGGTCGGCAATCGAAGACAGCACCGGCAGCATCAGCAGCATGCGCTCGCGCAGCCGTTCCATCGATACCGCCGCGCCGGCGTGGCGCGGGTCATCGCGGCGCAGGAACTCGATCAGTGCCTCGAACTGCACCAGGTCGGCGGCCAGCCGGTTGCGCGGCGCGTGTGCCTGGCCGCGCAGCAGGATCTGACGGCACCATTGCGCGGCATCGCCCATCCAGCTGCCAATGCGGGCGCGCAGCATCGGCTGTACCGAGGTCGGGAAGAACAGCGAGGCAAACAGCACCGCCACTACCGTGCCCAGGATGATCTCTTCGCTGCGCGCGACCACTGTGTCGAAGATGGTGTCCGGCGAGGTCACCGCCGGGAAACCGATGAACGCCGTGGTGTAGCCGGCCAGCAGGAAGGCGTAACCCCGTGGCCCGCGGTTGAGCAGGGCGATGAACAGGCAGGCCGTCAGCCACAGCGACATCGCCGCGCTCAACAGCAGCGGCGCCTCCACCAGGTGCGGCAGCATCCACAGCGTGGCCGCGCCGGCAATGAGGGTGCCGAGGATGCGATACGCGCCTTTGGCCCGGGTCGGTCCCAGCATCGGCTGGGTGACGATGTAGACCGTGGCCATCGCCCAGTACGGACGCGACAGATTGCCGGCCAGCCCGATGTACAGGGCGGCCAGCGCGGCCAGGAAAGTCTTGACCGAGAACGTCCAGGCTTGCCGATCCAGCAGAAGCGTGGGTTTATTCATTGCGGCCCGCGGTCACGGCGTCGGCATTCCAGCCGCCACCCAGCGCCAGGAACAGATGGATCTGATCACGCGACACCTGCGCCTGGGCCTGGGCCAGGGTGGCATCGGCCGAGGCCAGGGTGCGGTCGGCGTCGAGGCTGGACAGGTAAGGCGTGCGCCCGCCCTGATAGAGCCGGCGGTTCTGCGCCGCTGCCAGTGCGGCCTGCTGCTGTGCCTGCTGCAGCGACTGCACCCGGTCCAGGTCATGCGCGTAGCGGCTCAGTGCGGTCTGGGTTTCGCGCAGCGCCTGCAGCACGCTGCTGTCGAACTCGGCCAACGCGGCGTCGGCTCCGGCTTCGGTGGCGTGAATGCGGGCGCGGGTGCCCGAGGAGGGCAGGGTCCAGGAGATCAGCGGGCCGAACGACCATTGCCGGGTCATCGCATTGCCGAAGTCCTCCAGCAGACCGGCGGCACCGGCCGAGGCCCCGAGGCGGATGTCCGGGTACAGCTCGGCGGTGGCCACGCCGATCCGCGCCGTGGCGGCGGCCAGCCGGCGCTCGGCCTGGCGGATGTCCGGACGGCGCTGCAGCAGGGCGCGGCCGTCGCCGACCGGCAGCGGCTGTGCGAGGGTGGGTGCCTCCGCACAGTCGGCCACGCCGGAGGGCAGCTGGCCCGGGGTGCGGCCGAGCAGGGCGCTCAGCTGGTACTCGGACGCCTGGCGCTGTGCGCGCAGCGGCGGCAGAGCGGCTTCCAGCATTGCCACCTGTGCATTGGCGCGGGCCAGTTCCGGCGGCGTGCCACGGCCAGCATTGATCAGGCGCTGGGTCACCTCGCGGCTGCGCTGCTGCAGCTCCAGCGAATGCTCGGCGACATGCAGTTCGTGATTGGCGTGGCAGATCTCGACATAGCTGCCGGCGACCTGGGCCACCAGTGAGACCCGGGCCAGATCCATCGCCGCTGCGGTGGCCTGTTCGTCGGCACGGGCGGCTTCTGCACCGCGCTTGAGCTTGCCGAACAGGTCGAACTGGTAGGACACCGCGAACTTGCCGTCGGCCAGGTTGATCGGTGGCAGCTCGTGTTCCTGCAGGAAAGACTCGGCGGACAGCTGCGCGCGGCTCACCCCGGCCTCGGCCTCGTACTCGAAGCCACCGGCATCCATCGCCTGTTCGTAGACGGCGGCCGCGCGGCGCAGGTTCGCGTCGGCGACCTTCAGCTCGACGTTGTCGCGCAGGGCCTGTTCCACCAGCCCGTTGAGGGTGGCGTCCTGGTACAGCTCCCACCAGCGCGGCGGCAGTTCAGCGCCGGCGGCGACCTGTGCGTTGCCGGTGTCGAGGAAGGCGGCGTTCGCCTCAGGCCGCTGGAACGCGGACCCGGCCGGCAGCTGGTAGTCCGGGCCGACCGTGGCGCAGGCGGTCAGGCTGGCCACGGCCAGCCCAAGCAGCACGTGCTTGAAGCGCAACCGGTTCACAGTGCCGCCTGCGCCGGGTGTGCCGGCTGCGACGCAGTGCCATCCGGCTCGATGGTCACGGTGGCGGTGCGCCCGGCGATCAGGGTCACGCCTTCCGGCACGGCATCAATCTGGATGCGCACCGGAATGCGCTGGGCCAGACGCACCCAGTCGAAGGCCGGCGTCACGTTCGGCAGCAGGCTGCTGCCCTCGCTGCGGTAACGGTCTTCGATGCCGGCGGCGATGCTCTGCACGTGCCCCTGCAGGGGCTGGGACTCGCCCATCAGCCGGATGTCGACCTTCTGACCGGCATGCACGCCACGCAGGCGGGTTTCCTCGAAGTAGCCGTCAATCCGGAACGAGCCGGTGTCCAGCACCGCCATCACCGGATGGCCGGCGGTCACGTAGTCGCCGGTGCGCACGGTGCGGTCGTTCACGTGGCCGTCGCTCGGGCTGCGCACCTCGGTGCGGGCCAGGTTGAGTTCGGCCAGGTCCACCGCCGCCTGGGCGGTGGCCATGCCGGCCTGTGCGGCCTGCAGCTTGGCGCGGCGCACTTCGGCGTCCTCGGCGGCCACCAGATCCTGCAGGCTGCGGTCGCGGGCGGTCTCGCGGCGCAGCTGCTCGTAGCTGGCGCGGCGCTCACCCAGGGTCGCGCGGGCATGCTCCAGCGCGATGCGGTAGCGCTCGCGGTCGACCACGAACAACACCTCGCCGCGCTTCACAGCCTGGTTGTCGGCCACTTTCACCGCTTCCACCAGCCCGGACACGTCCGGCGCGACCTGGACCACGTCGGCGCTCACATGCGCGTCGCGGGTCCAGGGCTCGTCCATGTAGTACGACCACAGGGTGCGCAGCACCAGCAGCGCGGCAATGACGGCGGCAACGGTCACCACGACCGGCACGGTGTGTTTGAGGATCTTGTTCACGAGTGCATCCAACGCATCAGGGAAAACAACCCGCCAAGCACGATCACGTACACGGCCAGGTTGAACAGGGGCGGGTGCCAGATGTGGCGGTAGGCTCCGGTGCGCTGCAGGACCAAGCGCAGCCCGCTCTTGAGCAGGTAGGCCAGCAGCATCAAGGCCAGCAGGGTCGGGACGAACACACCGTGGAGACTGAATTCACCGTACATCGGGCAAAGGTTCTATCGGAGGAATGGGACAGGCCCGACGCCGCAGGGCGGCACCGGGCTACACAACAGCGGGTATCGGCGGCTTACGTCACGCGTTCGGCGGCGTCGGCCAGCAGCTGCCACAGCTTCAATACGGTGCGCAGCTCGTCCGTACTGAGCTCGCCGAACACCTGCTGGCGCAGGCCGATCAGCTGGGTTTCCAGCTCGCTGACCAGGGCTTCGCCCTTGTCGGTCAGCCACAACAGATTGGCGCGGCGGTCGCTGGCGTCGCATTCGCGGCGGACCAGGTCGCCGGCCGACAGCTTGTCGAGCAGGCGCACCAGCGACGGTCCTTCCATGCCCAGCTGCTGGGCCAGGGTCACCTGGCGGATGCCACCTCCGGCGCGGCCGATCATCAGCAGCGGCATCGTGCAGGCGGCGGAAATGCCATAGCTGCCCAGCGCCTGGTCGGCCAGACGCTGCCACTGCCGGCCCGAATGGAGCAGGCCGGAGCTGAGCTGCATCTGCAGCTGGGTGCGTTCGTCGAGGGTGCGCTTCATGGGCGGGGTCGCTTCGGAATATAGATAGGATACTACTAATTCGTTTGCTATCAATACCCGCAGCCCAACCGGACCCCAACGGGGGTGGGGACGCCCGAGGGGTCGGTCGGGTACGATGCTCGCCCCCCTTCAGGGTGCTGTAGGCAATGAGCAAGAAAGACAACGACGCGAATCCGGTCTCCCAGGCCGAAGCTGAATCGGCGGTGCGCACCCTGCTGCGCTGGGCCGGCGAAGACCCCACCCGTGAAGGGCTGCTGGATACCCCGCGGCGCGTCGCCGAAGCCTATGGCGACTGGTTCAGCGGCTACAAGGACGATCCGCGCGCCTATCTGGAGCGCACCTTTGAAGAGGTCGCCGGCTACGACGAGCTGATCGTGCTGCGTGACATCGAGTACGAAAGCCACTGTGAACACCACATGGCCCCGATCATCGGCCGCGTGCATGTCGGCTACCTGCCTGACGGCAAGGTGGTGGGCATCAGCAAGCTGGCCCGGGTGGTCGAAGCCTACGCGCGCCGCTTCCAGGTGCAGGAAAAGATGACCGCGCAGATCGCCCAGTGCATCCAGGACGTGCTGCAGCCGATCGGCGTGGGCGTGGTGGTGGAAGGCGCACACGAGTGCATGACCACCCGTGGCATCCACAAGCGCGGCGTCAGCATGGTCACCTCCAAGATGCTGGGCAGCTTCCGCGAGGATGCACGCACCCGCGCCGAGTTCCTGCGCTTCATTGAAGTGGGCGGCAAGCGCTGAGCCCGGTCGCCGCCCGCCTGCGGGCATCCGACCCTGCATTGACCCGACGGCGTGGCCCGGTGCCACGCCGTGATCTGCGTGGAACTTCCGCTGCATGAAGCATCGCGAACGCATCACCCGTTACCGCCATCTGCGCGAACAGCCACAGTGGAAGCTGCTGGCGGCCGCCAACGCCCCGGAAATCATCGGCCTGCTGCAAAGCCTGCTGATGGACGGCGAGCGCACCCTGTCGTCGGCCGTCCTGCATGAGCGCCTGCAACGCGCGCTGGACCAGCTCAACGGCGAGGAGCTCTCGCGCGAGCTGCCGCGCACCGCCCAGGCCTACATCGCGCACTGGTTGGCGCAAGGCTGGCTGGAGCGCCGCCTGCCGGAAGGGGCCGACCAGGAGCAGTACGAACTGTCGACCCAGGCCCTGCAGGCGATCCGCTTCGCCGACAGCCTGGAGCAGAGTCGCGTGGCGGCCACCGAAAGCCGGCTGGCGCTGGTGATCGAACAGCTCTCGCAGCTGGCCGCACAGACCGAAGCCGATCCCGATGCGCGACTGCTGGCGCTGCAGGACGAACGCGACCGCATCGACGCCGAGATCGCCCGGGTGGGCGAGGGCAGGGTGGCGGCATTGGACGGCAAGCGCGCGCTGGAGCGTGCACGCCAGATCATCGGTCTGGCCGACGACCTGACCGAAGACTTCCGCCGCGTCCGCGACGACTTCGAACGCCTCAACCGCGAGTTCCGCGAACGCATCATCGACGATGAAAGCGAACGCGGTGACGTGCTGTCGCAGCTGTTCGAGGGCGTCGACGTGATCGGTGAAAGCGACGCCGGACGCAGCTTCCAGGCGTTCTGGCGGCTGCTCAACGACGCCGAGCAGAGCGCCCAGCTCGACGCCGCGCTGGAAAAAGTGCTGGCGCGCGGTTTCGCGCGCCGCCTGGACCGCAACGAACGCGCGTTCCTGCGCGGCTTCACCGGCACCATGCTCGAGCGTGGCGGCCAGGTGCACGACGTGCTGCAGAACTTCGCCCGCAGCCTGCGTGGCTTCGTGCAGAGCCGTGGCTATCTGGAACAGCGCCGGCTCAACCAGCTGCTCAAGCAGGCGCAGTCCGAAGCCCTGGCACTGCGCGATGACTTCGCCGCGCAGCGTCCGATCGGTCGCGACCTGCAGCTGACCACCAGCCGCCTGCGCTCGTGGTCGCAGTGGAAGCTGCATGACCCGCGCAGCGCCCAGGTCGACGGCAGCGTGCTGCGCAACGATGCCGCCGCCATCAGCCTGGAAAGCGTGGGTGATCTGGTGGCGTCCTCGGAAATCGACTTCCGCACGCTGCGCCGCGACCTGCATGAACTGCTCGGCGCGCAGCCGAAACTGAGCATCGCCCAGGCCTTGTCGCAGCGCGAAGCGCCGCAGGGGCTGGGCAGCGTGATCGGCTACCTGTCGCTGGGCACCCGCCACGGCGTGGTGGTCGACGGCGAACAGGAAACCGCACATTGGCGTGGCGGCGATGGACAGTGGCGACGTGCCCGCATCCCGCTGGTTTGGTTCACCCAGGAGAAACGCCATGAACTGGCATGAAGAGTCCACCGATACGGGCGCTGACAACGAAGCGACCGTGGATGACCTGTACGACGCGGAACCGGTGGTGGTCACCCCGCTGCCCAAGCGCGGCAACGACGTCTACTACCTGGGCGATACCGGCCGGCTGCCGCTCGACGCGCGCCGCGCGCTGTGCCAGCTGCTGATCGGTCCCAGCATCGACCAGCTGCGCCACGCCAAGCTGTGGCCGGCGCTGATCCGCAGTGAAGCGGCGATCCGTTCGGCGCTGTCGGACCTGTTCCTGGAACTGGTGCTCGACCGCGACAGCGGTGTGGCCTTCACCCGCCAGGCCGACACCGAAGACGTGGACGCGCCGGTGCTGCTGCGCACCTCGCCGCTGACCTTCATCGATTCGGTGCTGCTGCTGTACCTGCGCCAGCAGCTGGCCGAGGCCGACGCACGCGGCAACCGCGCGGTGGTCGCCGACGCGGAGATGGCCGAAGCGCTGGCCATCTATGAGAAGAACCTGTCCACCGACCGCGCCGGCTTCAACCGCCGTGTCGCGGCGGCCGTGCAGAAGATGAAAGACACCCACATCCTGACCCGCCTGGCCGGCCAGGAAGACCGACATGAAGTGTCGCCGGCGCTGAAGCTGCTGTTCTCCGCCGAAGACGTCTCCGCGCTGTCCACGGTGTACCGCCAGTTGCGCGACACCCCGGCGGCTGAGGCCTGAGAGAGTTCCACATGGCAATTTCCAAGCACACGCCCGCCCTGTTCACCGACGGCCTGCCTGACCCGCGCCTGCAGCAGTTCCGCATGCGCCGCCTGCAGGTCCACAACTGGGGCACCTTCAACGGCCTGACCGAAGTGCCGATCGCCGAGAAGGGCTTCCTGTTCGTCGGCCGTTCCGGCTCCGGCAAGTCCACCCTGCTCGATGCGATGTCGGCGGTGCTGGTGCCGCCGGCCATCGTCGACTTCAACGCCGCCGCCCGCGAGGCCGAGCGCAGTGGGCGTGACCGCAACCTGGTCTCCTACGTGCGCGGCGCGTGGGCCGACCAGCAGGACAAGGGCACCGGCGAGATCGCCACCCAGTACCTGCGCAAGGGCGCGACCTGGACCGCGCTGGTGCTGGAATACCGCAGCGGCGATGGTCGCGTGGTCAGCCTGGTGCGTCTGTTCTGGATTTCCGGCAACGGTGCTGCCGCCGCGGACGTGCGCAAGCACTACCTGGTGGCTGAGCGTCCGTTCGACATCGCCAAGGACCTCGGCGGCTTCGACCTGGACCTGCGCAAGCTCAAGCAGCGCCTGGCCGACGTGCATCATTTCGACAGCTTCGCCGGCTACGCCGAGCGCTTCCGCCACCTGCTCGGCATCGACAACGAGATGGCGCTGCGCCTGCTGCACAAGACCCAGTCCGCCAAGAATCTGGGCGATCTGAACGTGTTCCTGCGTGATTTCATGCTCGACACGCCGAACACCTTCAACGCCGCCGAGCGGCTGGTGAATGACTTCGCCGAGCTCGACGGTGCGCATCAGGCGGTGGTCACCGCGCGACGCCAGGTCGAAACCCTGCTGCCGGCGCGCGAGCACTACAACGATCTGAAGGCGATGCACCGTCGTCGCGGTGACGAGGAACTGCTGAAGCTGGGCATCGACAGCTTCCGTGAAACCCGCCGTCAGCAGCTGCTGGAAGCGCGCCTGCACGAGCTGGAGGTCCGCGACCGTGGCCTGCTCGGCGAAGAAGCCCAGCGCCGCGCTGCGCTGGACAACCACACCGAGCGCCTGGGTGAACTCGAACTGCAGCGCCGCCAACAAGGTGGCGAGCGCATCGAGGAACTGGAACGCGAACAGGGCCGTGCGGAAGCCGAGCGTGACCGCCGTCAGGCCAAGCGCGAGCAGGCCCGGCAGTCAGCGCAGAAACTGCAGGCGACGCTGCCGGACACCGCGCAGGCGTTCGCCGAACTGATCGACAAGGCCCAGGGCGAGCTGCAGGACCGTCAACGCGCCTCGGCGGCGCTGGATGATGCGATCAGCGAACGCCTGGGCGGCAAGCGCGACGACGAGCGCCGCTTCGCCGAAGTGCGCAGCGAGCTGGAAGCGATGGAACACAATCCGTCCAGCATTCCGGCACCGCTGCAGAAGCTGCGTGCCCGGCTGGCAGAGGAAACCGGCGTACCGGAAGCGTCGCTGCCGTTCGTCGGCGAACTGATCCAGGTCCGCCAGGACCAGGCGGCCTGGCAGGGGGCGATCGAACGCGTGCTGTTTGCTTTCGCACAGTCGCTGCTGGTCGACGACCGCCATTACAACGAGGTCGCCGACTGGGTGAACCGCACCCACCTCGGCATGCGCTTCACCTTCTACCGCGTGCGCCGCAACGACGAGGCGCTGGCGCGTTCGCCGTCGGCACGCTCGCTGCTGCACAAGCTGGACCTGCGCGACAGCAGCTTCGAGCCGTGGCTGCGCCGCGAGCTCGGCAAGCGCTTCGACTACGAGTGCGTGGATGCGCGCGAGCTGCGCAATGTCGAGCGCGGCATCACCCGCGAAGGCCAGGTCAAGCACCCGGGCGACCGTTTCGAGAAGGACGACCGCAGCGCGGTCAACGACCGTCGTCGCTGGCTGCTGGGCTTCAACAACCGCGACAAGCTGGCGGTGTACCAGAAGGAAGGCCAGGAACTGGCCAAGCGCATTGCCGGCTGCGACGCCGACATCGCGCAGCTGCGCTCGCAGCGCGAAAGTGACAACGATCGCCGCCTGGCCTGCAACCAGCTGGTCAACCTCGGCTGGGACGAAATCGACGTCGCTACCCCGCTGCAGCGTCTGTCCGACGTGGAAGCCAACCTGCGCGAACTGCGCGAGGGCAACGCCGACCTGGCCCGCCTGGCCAAGCAGATCGATGCCACCCGCGCCGACATCGAGCAGGCCCGCCGCACCTACGAAGACACCCGCGTTGAGCGTGGGCAGCTGGTCAAGGAACGCGACCGTCTGGATCGCGCGCGTCAGCAGAGCCGGGCGCTGGTGTTGCCGGCACTGGGCAGCACCCAGGAAGCCGGCCTGCAGCAGCGCGTGGAGGCGATGGGTCCGCTGAGCCTGGAAACGCTCGAAGCGAACATGCGCCAGATCAGCAACGCGCTCAACGAACAGCTGTCGTCCTCGCAGCAGGACGTGAACAAGGTCGAGAACCTCCTGCTGGGCTGCTTCCGCCGCTTCGTACAGGGCTGGCCGGAAGAGTCGGGCGACTTCACCGTGTCGGTGGCCTCGGCCGACGACTTCCTGGCCCGCCTGGCGCGCCTGGAACGCGACGGCCTGCCGCAACACGAAGAACGCTTCTTCGACCTGCTGCAGAACCAGAGCAAGAACAACCTGCTGGCCCTGCAGCGTCACAGTGCCGAGGCCCGCAAGTCGATCGGCCAGCGCCTGGATGAAGTAAACGCCAGCCTCGAGCAGGTACCGTTCAACCGCGGCACGCTGCTGACCATCGAACTGAGCGACCGCCGTTTGCCGGAAGTGCTGGAATTCCACCAGCAGCTGCGCGACGTGCTCTCGCACCACCAGACCGAGCAGCGCGAGGTCGCCGAAGCCCAGTTCGCGGTCCTCCGTGAGCTGGTCAAGCGCCTGGGTTCGCAGGAAGGCGAAGACAAGCGCTGGCGCGAGAACGTACTGGACGTACGCCTGCACGTGGAATTCATCGGCGTCGAGCTGGACGCGGCCACGCGCCAGCAGGTCGAAATCTACCGCAGCGGTGCCGGCAAGTCCGGCGGCCAGCGCCAGAAGCTGGCGACCACCTGCCTGGCCGCCGCACTGCGCTACCAGTTGGGTGGTGCGGAAAGCCAGCTGCCCAGCTACGCAGCGGTCGTCCTCGACGAAGCCTTCGACAAGGCCGACAACGAGTTCACCGCACTGGCGATGAACATCTTCGACAACTTCGGTTTCCAGATGGTCGTGGCCACCCCGTTGAAGTCGGTGATGACCCTCGAACCCTTCATCGGCGGTGCCTGCTTCGTCGAGATCAGCGGCCGCCACGACTCCGGCGTGTTGCTGATCGAGTACGACGAGGAAGGCAAGCGCCTGAAGCTCCCCGAGCGTTCACGGCAGGCTGCTGAAGTCGAGGCTTGATCGCCAACGGCGGCGTTTCGGTTCATCCGTGCAGGGGGCCTACGGGCAACCCCGTTCCGGGACACGCCGCAAGTACGTCCATGTAGGCTACTCCACGGCATCCATGCCGTGGAGTGTCCCTCCAGGGGTCACCCGCAGGCCCCCTCTCATGCACCGCGCAATGCGGCCGGGAAACGCGATTCCGCCGTTGATCTCCCGTGGCCACCGAAACACTGTCGTGGCGGGTCGGGGTGGGCTAGAGGGGGCGTGAGCCGCATGGATGCGGCGACCGAGCTTACAGGGACGTACTTGCAGCGTCCCCCGGAACGCCCATCCCGATCCGCCAACACAGGGAACCGATGACCACGGGCTGTTCGCCAAGAACCAACAGCAGCCGGGCAGAGCCCGGCGATACGTAGATCCCGCAATCGCAGCCACGCATCGGGCACGCAGGAATCACCCGGCGAACGTATCCCAACCCATGCGCGCGATCAGCACCACCACCAGGCCCACGAACAGCTTGCGGATGAACGGTGTGCCGCCGCGCAGTGCCAGTCGCGTGCCCACCACCGAGCCGGTGATGTTGGCCAGCGCCATCGGCACCGCGAACAACCACAGGATGTTGCCGGTCGGCACGAAGAACGAGATCGCCGCCACGTTGGTCGCCAGGTTCACCACCTTCGACGCCGCCGAGGCGCGCAGGAAATCCAGGCCGAAGAAGCGGACGAACAGGAAGATCAGGAAGCTGCCCGTGCCCGGGCCAAAGAACCCGTCGTAGAAGCCGATCGCCGCGCCGATCGCCAGCGCCGTCCACAGCTCCTTGCGGCCGATCTCACGCGGGCGGTGCAGCGCGCCGAAATCCTTCTTCCACAGGGTGTACCCCAACATCGCAATCAGCAGCACCAGCACCAACGGGCGCACCGCATCCTTCGGCAGCAGGCTCACCGCCGTCGCCCCCGCAAACGAGAACACAAACGCCGTGCCCGCCGCGAACAGCACCGGCTTCCAAGGGAAGCGAACGTTGCGCGCATAACGCCATGCCGCCGCCCCCGTGCCGAACATCGAACTGAACTTGTTGGTGCCAAACAACATCGCCGGCGTGTGCTGCGGCAATACCGTGAACAACCCCGGCAGCTGCACCAGCCCCCCGCCACCCACCGCCGCATCCACCAGCCCGGCAATGAACGCAATTGCCACCAACCACCACAACTCGGGAGGAACCAGCTCCAGCACGGCACGGACTTCGCAGGGAAAGGCGCGCCAGCATACGCCGTTCCGGGCACAATGGCCGCATGAGCAAAACCCCTGCCGAAACCTGCCCCTGCGGCCGCACGCTGGCCTACGCCGCCTGTTGTGGCCAGTACCACGCCGGAGCCACCGCGCCCGATGCCGAGGCCCTGATGCGCTCGCGCTACACCGCCTATGTGCAGGAGCGCGCCGACTATCTACTCGCCAGCTGGCACCCCCAGACCCGCCCTGAAAGCCTCGGCTTCGATGAAGCCCCCAGCCAGCGCACCCGCTGGCTCGGCCTCACCGTGCACGAACATGCCCAGTCCGATCCCGACCATGCCCAGGTGCGATTCACCGCCCGCTACAAGGTCGGCGGCGGCAGTGCGGTGAAGATGCAGGAGCACAGCCGGTTCGAGCGTATCGACGGCCGCTGGTTCTACCTCGACGCGTTGCCCTGATCGCGACCGGCCGCGCCTATTCACTTCGCGGCTGTAACACAACGTGACGGCCGCCGTGACGGTGCGCTCACCGTCGCTGTCTGATCCTGAAGCGATGAACACCGTCGCCGCAACACCGCAGGCCACCCACGCGCTGGCCGAGCACTTCCGCGCCGTCCGCGGCCGCAGTCTCGCCCTGGCCGCGCCGCTCAGCGCAGAAGATGCCATGGTCCAGAGCATGGCCGACGCCAGCCCGACCAAGTGGCATCTGGCCCACACCAGCTGGTTCTTCGAGCGCTTCGTGCTCGGCAGCCAACCCGGCCACGCCCCGTTCAATGCCGACTGGCACTACCTGTTCAACAGCTACTACCAGAGCATCGGCCCCGCACACGCCCGCCCACAGCGCGGCCTGCTGTCACGTCCTTCGCTGGAGGAGGTGCGCGACTATCGCCGTCGCGTCGACGCCCAGGTCATCGACCTGCTGCAGCGTGACGCGCTCGACGGCGAGGCCTGCAACCAGCTGCTGCTCGGCCTGCATCACGAGCAGCAGCACCAGGAATTGCTGCTGACCGACATCAAGCACGCCCTCTGGTCCAATCCGCTGCAGCCGGCCTACCGCGACGATCTCCAGCGCAGCACCGGTGCCGCAGTACCGATGCGCTGGTTGCCGGCGGAGGAGCGCATCGTGGAGATCGGTGCGCCCGCGTGGCCGGCACACCCCGACTTCGCCTATGACAACGAATCACCCGTGCACCGCGTACTCGTGCCTGCGCATGTGCTGGCCAACCGACCGGTCAGCAACGCCGAGTACCGCGCCTTTGTACTGGACGGCGGCTACCGCCAGGTGGCGCACTGGATGAGCGAAGGCTGGACCCTGGTGCAGAACGAAGGCTGGCAGCACCCGCTGTACTGGGACGATGCGCTCGAGCGCGAGTTCACCCTCGGTGGCTGGCGCGCCCTGGATCCGGATGCCCCGGTCTGCCACCTCAGCTACTTCGAGGCCGATGCCTACGCCCGCTGGGCCGGCGCACGACTGCCCACCGAATTCGAATGGGAAGCCGTCGCGCAGACCCTGCCAGTGCAAGGCAACTTCGCCGACAGCGATCACCTGCACCCATGCGCGTCCAGCGGCGAGAACGGGGACGGCGCTCAGCCGCTGCAGTTGTTCGGCGACGTCTGGGAGTGGACCAGCAGCGCCTACGGTGCCTATCCGGGATTCCAGCCCTTCGCCGGCAATCTCGGCGAATACAACGGCAAGTTCATGTGCGGGCAATGGATCCTGCGCGGAGGCAGTTGTGCGACCCCGGCCGGCCATGTGCGGCCCAGCTATCGCAACTTCTTTGCGCCATCGGCACGCTGGCAGTTCGCCGGGCTGCGCCTGGCCCGGGCGCTGGCATGAGCACCGTCAGCGACGCGCTGGATGCGCTCACCGACCTGCAGCCCGACCGCGCGCGGATCACCGCGGACATCCTGCACGGGCTGTCGCAGCAGCCGCGCCAGCTGCCCTCCAAGTACTTCTATGACGCCCGCGGCTCGGCGCTGTTCGAGCAGATCACCCGCCAGCCCGAGTACTACCCCACCCGCACCGAACTACGCCTGCTGCAGGAGCGTGCTGCTGACATCGCCGACGTGGTGGGCCCGCATCTGCACGTGGTCGAGCTCGGCAGCGGAAGCGGGCGCAAGACGGAGATCCTGCTGCAGGCGCTGGTCGACCCGGTGGCCTACACCCCCATCGAGATCTCGCGCGCGGCCCTGCTCGACAGCGTCGCGCGGCTGGCTCCCGCGCTGCCGGAGATCGAAATGCTGCCGGTCTGCGCCGACTTCACCCGCCCGGTGCAGCTGCCCGAACCCGAGCGTGAGCCAGCGCGCCGGCTGATGTTCTTCCCCGGCTCGACGCTGGGCAACTTCGCTGGAACCGAAGCCGTGGCGTTGCTGCGCGCCATGCGCCAGACCATGGGCGAGGACGGTCTGGCCCTGATCGGCATCGACCTGCACAAGGACCCGGCGTTGATCGAGGCCGCCTACAACGATGCGGCCGGGGTCACTGCGGAATTCACCCTGAACCTGCTGCGCCGGCTCAACCGCGAGATCGGCAGCGACTTCGCGCTGGACGGCTTCGTCCATCAGGCCCGCTACAGCGTAGAGCGGCTGCGCATCGAGACCGATCTGGTCAGCCTGCGCGAGCAGCAGGTGCACGTGGGCGGGCGGGTCTTCGACTTTGCTGCCGGCGAGGCCCTGCGCGTGGAGTACAGCCACAAGTACACCGACGCCAGTTTCGCCGCGCTGGCCGCCGAGGCTGGCCTGCGCGTCACGCACTGCTGGGATGCGACAGCACCGGCGTTCGGCCTGCGTCTGCTGCAGCGTGCCTGAAGCACGTTCTCTGCCGCTATCATGCGGGTTCACTTGGCTGCAGGGATTCTTGCCAATGAAGTGCACCATCGCGTGCCTGCTGGGAGGGCTGGCGCTGAGCAGTGTCGCGCAGGCTGCCGACCCCGCGTTTGACCGCTGCCTGGCCGGCATCCAGACCCAGGCGCTCAAGCAGGGCGTCAGCACAGAGGGCTTCACCCGGCTGACCGCCGGGCTCACCCCGGACATGAGTGTGCTGCCACTGCTGGATGCACAGCCGGAGTTCACCACCCCGCTGTGGGACTACCTGGCCGCGCTGGTGGACAGCCAGCGGGTCGACGACGGGCGCGCGCGCCTGACCCAGCACCGTGATCTGCTGGCTACCGTTTCAGCCCAGTACGGCGTCGATCCGGCCACGATCGTCGCGGTCTGGGGCGTGGAGAGCGACTACGGTCGCGTGTTCGGCAAGCGTCCCCTGCTGCAGTCGCTGGCCACGCTGAGCTGCAACGGTCGCCGTCAGCCGTTCTTCCGGGGCGAGCTGCTGGCCCTGCTCAAGCTGCTCGATGCCGGCGATCTGAGTGCGGAAGGTCTGACCGGCTCCTGGGCCGGTGCGTTTGGCCACACCCAGTTCATGCCGTCCACCTATGCGCGCATTGCCGTGGACGGCGATGGCGACGGTCGCCGCGATCTGGTCGCCAGCATTCCCGACGCCTTGGCCTCCACCGCCAACTATCTGAAGAAGGCAGGCTGGCGCACCGGTCAGCCCTGGGGCATGGAAGTCACGATTCCGGCCGGCTTCAACGCCGCGCTGGCCGGTCGCACCCAGCGCAAGCCGCTGGCCGACTGGCGTGCGCTCGGCATCGTACCGGTGGGGGGCGGTGCACTGGCCCCGGCCGGGCTTCCCGCCGATGCCAACGCCGCCCTGCTGCTGCCTACTGGTCCCAAGGGCCCGGCCTGGCTGGTGTTCCGCAATTACGACGCGATCTACGCCTACAACGCCGCCGAAAGCTACGCACTGGCCATTGCCACCCTGGCCGACCGGCTGCGTGGAGGGACCGGCACCGTCGCCGCCTGGCCTACCGACGATCCCGGCATCGGCCGCACCGAGCGCCGCGAACTGCAGACCCTGCTGTTGGCGCGCGGTCATGACATCGGCGCGGCCGACGGCATGATCGGTACCGCCAGCCGCCGTGCCATCCAGGTCGAGCAGCAGCGGTTGGGGCTGACCCCGGCCGATGGCCGGGCCGGCCAACGCATTCTCACCGCCCTGCGCACCGCGCCTCCACCTCCAGCTGCGACCCCTGCCATGCCCGAATCCACTGTGTTCACCTTGCCGCCCAACCGCGCCCGCTACCTGCAGTCGCCCGCGGGCCCCACCGCTGCGCTGCCAAAGCTGGAAGGGCTGAGCCTGGGCAACGTGCAGGGCTTCCCGGCGTGGAAGGTGGAAACGCCGCACGCGACTGCCGCCATTTCCGTGTTTGGCGGCCAGCTGCTCTCGTACGTGCCCAAGGGCGGGCAGGACGTGATGTGGCTGTCGCCCAGCGCGCAGGCCCTGCCGACCCCGATCCGCGGCGGCACCCCGGTGTGCTGGCCGTACTTCGGTCGACAGGGGCAGGGGACGGATGTTCCCTCCCACGGCTTCGTGCGCGACCTGCCCTGGACCCTGCAGCAGGCCCGCCGCGAGGCCGACGGCACCGTCGTGCTGACTCTGGCTCCGCCCGCACTGGAATCGCTGGACCTGCAGCTGAGCATGCAGCTGCGCATCGGCCGCACACTGGAGCAGCAGCTGATCACCCGCAACACCGGTTCGCAGACGATCAGCTTCACCCAGGCGCTGCATAACTACTTCAAGGTCAGCGACGCCACCCAGGTCAGTGTGTCCGGCCTCGATGGGCTGAGCTACCTGGACAAGTTCGAGAACTACGCTACCCCGCGCACCCAGCAGGGCGACTGGTCGCTGCGCGATCCGCGCGACCCCGGCCGCAGCGATCGCATCTACACCCAGGCCGCAGGCCGTTACCTGCTGAAGGACCCGGGCCTGAAGCGCAGCATCGCCATCACCACCCAGGGCAGCCGCACGCTGGTCGCCTGGAACCCAGGCGAGGCCGGTGCCGCGAAAATGGCGGATGTGGGCAAGGGCTGGCGTGACTACGTCTGCCTGGAAGCAGCCAACGCGGGTCCGGACGTGGTCACCCTCGCACCCGGTGCGCAGCATGTGCTGCAGCAGCGCTTCGAGGTGACTCCCTTATGAGCAGTGAACGCAACCCGGTCGATGACCGCCCGCTGGACGCCGCCGGCAACCCCTACGCGGCGCCGGACACCGAACTGTCGGACCTGCCGAGCGAGGCGGAGGTGGCCGAAGCCGTCTCCCTGATTGACCGGTACCCGCTGCTGGCCCGGGCCGTGGACAACAACTTCTACACCTACGCGAAGCGCTGGCATCTGGGGGAACCCAATGGCCGCATGGCCCGTCCCTGGCATTGGCCGGCGCTGTTCTTCGATGTCTACTGGTTGCTGTACCGGAAGATGTACCTCGCCGCGCTGGGCTTCTTTGGCCTGGCCTTCATCGTCGGCGGGGTGATCGCCCTGCTGCCGGAATTCGAGGTGGCGGCCCTGATGGTCATGTTGGCGCTGAAGCTGGCGTTGTGTGTCAGTGCCAACCAGCTGTACCGCTGGCACTGCTACCGGCTGATCGCCCGCCAGCAGCGCCGTCACCCCGATCAGCCCGAGCGGGTGCAGGCGGAAGTCCGCCGTCGCGGCGGCACCAGCGCCTGGGCCGTGGTGCTGGGCCTCATCGTGATGGGCGCGATCAACGTGCTGGCTGAGGCCTGACCCGCAGCGCCAGCAGGCAGATCGCGCCGGCCACCAGCCCCCAGAACGCCGAGCCGATTCCGGCCAGCGAGATCCCGGAGGCGGTCACCAGGAAGGTGACCAGCGCTGCCTCACGGTCGGTCTCCTCGCGCAGGGCCATGGCCAGACTGTTGGCGATGGTGCCAAACAGTGCGATGCCCGCCACACAGGCCACCAGTTCGCGCGGGAAGGCGGCGAACACCGCCGCCACTGTCGCACCGAACAGGCCGACCACGATGTAGAAGGCACCGGCGGCCACCGCAGCGGTGTAGCGCCGCGCCGGATCCTCATGCGCCTCGCGGCCCATGCAGATCGCCGCGGTGATCGCTGCCAGGTTCAGCCCATACGCCCCAAAGGGGGCCAGCGCCGTGTTGACCACGCCGATCCAGCCGATCACCGGCGAGACCGGGGTGTCGTAGCCGGAGGCCCGGATGACCGCCACCCCGGGAATGTTCTGCGAGGCCATGGTGACCATGAACAAGGGCAGGGCAATGCCGAATACCGCCGGCCACGACAGGGTGGGCAGGGTAAACACCGGTACCGCCAGCTGGAGGTGGACATCGCCGGTGTGCAGCAGACCCTTGGACGCGGCCACGCCGACGCCGACCAGCAGCGTGGCAATCACCGCATAGCGCGGGAACAGACGGCGGCCCACCAGCCAGGTGAAGAACATCGCCAGCGCCATCCCCAATTGGGTGCCCATGGAGACGAACACATCCAGACCGAAGCGCAGCAGCACACCGGCCAGCATGCCGGCGGCCAGTGCCATGGGCACACGCTGCATCACCTTGGCGAACACACCGGAGAAGCCGGCGATCATGCCCAGCGCAGCGGCGAGTACGAACGCGCCGATGGCGTCGCTGTAGCCCACGCTGCCGGCACCTACCACGAGCATCGCCGCACCCGGGGTGGACCATGCGGTCACCACCGGCATGCGATAGCGAAGCGAGAGTCCAATGCAGGTCACGCCCATGCCCAGTCCCAACGCCCACATCCATGACGCAATCTGCGCCTGGGTAGCACCGACCGCCTGTGCGGCCTGGAACACGATCACCGCGGAACTGGCAAAGCCCACCAGGACGGTGATGAAGCCTGCCACCACTGCAGGCAGGGACACATCGCGCAACAACGAACGCCGGGCACTCACTGACATCTCTTCTGCATCCATGACCTAGCTGATGGCGCATGGTGGCAAGTCCTGCGGCGGCCCCCCCCCCCCCCGGGGGCCCGGCGCCGGGGGTTGGGTGGGCCCCCAGGGG
>NZ_JASCOZ010000064.1 GCF_029960115.1 Stenotrophomonas sp. PS02289 | reverse complement strand
GCGACTGGTTGGCCTGGGCCAGCATCGCGGTACCGGCCTGCTGCAGGATCTGCGTGCGGGTCAGTTCAGCGGTTTCCTTGGCGTAGTCGGTGTCGCGGATACGGCTGCGCGAGGCCGACAGGTTTTCCGAGGTGGTGTTGAGGTTGGCGATGGTCGACGTGAAGCGGTTCTGGATCGCACCCATGTCGGCACGCGAGCTGTTGACCGACTTCAGGGCGTCGTCGACGATCGACAGGGCCTTCTGGGCACCGGCCACCGAGGAGATGTCCACGCCGCTGACGGTGTCACGGGCCGTGGCATCGGCGTCGGCAATGCCCGCCAGAGCGATGGTCAGGCCGGTGGCGTCGGTGGTGGCGGCGGTGAACTCGAAGTCCTTGCCCGACTTCAGCGAGGACAGTTCCAGCTTGCCGTCCTTGTCCAGCGAGGCGTAGACGCCGGTCTGGTCCATCTTGTCGTTGATGGCATTGACCAGCTTCTTGCTGACATCGGCTGCCTTGTCACCAATGGCCACGTCGATGTCGGCAATGGCGATGCCATTGATTTCCATGTCGGTGACGGTGCCCGCAGCAGTGGCGGTGCCGGTCATGGCGGCGGCCGTCGAGGTCTGCTTGGCGGCATACAGGCCGTTGCCCAGCTCCGAGGTGCTGGAATTGACGATGCTGTTGATGCCGATGGTCTGGCCCGAGTCTGCACCGATCTGGAACAGCGCGCCGGAGAACGAACCATCCAGCAGCTTGGTGCCGTTGAAGTTGGTCTGGCGGCTGACGCGGTCGATTTCCGAGACCAGCTGCTTCACTTCCGAGTTCAGCGCTTCACGGTCGCTGTCGGAGTTGGTGGCGTTGGCCGACTGCACCGACAGCTCACGAATACGCTGCAGGTTGTTGCCGATTTCGACCATCGCGCCTTCGGCGGTCTGGGCCAGCGAGATGCCGTCGTTGGCATTGCGCACGGCCACGTCCAGACCACGGATCTGGGTGCTGAAACGCTCCGAAATCGCCAGGCCCGCGGCGTCGTCCTTGGCGCTGTTGATGCGCAGACCCGACGACAGACGCTGGATCGTCGTGGCCAGGCTGGAACCGCTGGTCGACAGATTGCGCTGCGCGTTCAGCGACATTACGTTGGTGTTGATTACTTGTGCCATGTATCTGTTTCCTGTGGGCAGTGTCCGGCCGCGGCGTGCACCCGGAACGACGCAGTAGCTGCGTCGTGGTCGGACGCAGTGCTTGCAGGAGGGATAACGGCGAGGTGTGAGATTGCTTGAGGAAAAAAACGCCAAGAACATCACCCGGGTCGGGGTGATGGTCGGTGAAAGCCTTGTGGCACAAGGCTTCGGGCGTGGTGACGCGGGGGGCGCGTCACCCTGCGGGAATCATCGGATGGCGTTGAACAGACTCATCTGCTGCATCTGGGTGAAGATGGTCTGGGCCGCCTGCAGCGAAATCTGCTCGAGCTGGTACTGGCCGATTGCTTCGGCGTAATCCAGGTCGCGCATGGCCGACAGGGTGGTCTTCAACGTGACGCTATTCGCATCCCGGAGTGCGCCGGCATCGTCGATCGCCTTCAGCTGGGCACCGCCGGCGGCACGCGCATCGATGAACTTTTCCGACGCCCGGGCCACATCACGGATCGCGCCCTGCAGCACATTCTGCTGCTGGGCCACGGCAGTCGGATCATCCGCTGCGGTGTCGAGCGCGGAGATCAACCCGTCCAGCGTGGCAAAGATGTCGCGTGAGCTGGCCGCGCCCACGCTGAAGCTGTCGCCGGCGGCCGGCTCGCCCTCAATGCGCATGGAAACCCCCTCGAAGGTGATGTCCTCGCCGGCCTTGAAGGCACCGGTCTGGACCACCGTGTTGGTTGAATCGACCACTTCGTAGGTATCCGCAGCGGTGAAACGCACGGTATAGCTTTGCCCGTTCCAGCTGCCGGAAGCGGCATGCTGGCCGAACGTGGTCAGTACGCCGGTGCCGGTGTTGCCGGCGGCTGCACTGCCGTCCAGGCGGCCGTCACCGGTGGGAATGCGCAGGAAGATCTCGCTGCCCGGCAGCACGTCCTTGACGAAGGTGTCGGGTGCCACCTCGATCTGACGCTGGGTCTGGTCGCCGCTGTAGGTGACCACACCGTTGGTCAGCTTGAAGGGTGCATCGGCGTCATTGGTGCCGCCGAACAGGTAGCGACCGCTGCCGTCGGTGCTGTTGGCCAGCGCCAGCAGGCCTTCCTGCACGCTCTTCAGCTCCGAGGCGATGGCCTTGAGGTCGGACGAGGACAGGGCAGGGTTGTTGGCCTGGATGGTCAACTCGGTGATGTGCGCCATCATGTCGCCGGCCTGGGCCAGCGCGTTTTCCTGCAGACCCAGACGATTCTGGACCACGTCGCCGTTGCGCTCGAAGCGCTCCAGTTCGGCCACGGCGCGATCCAGGCCGACCGCGGTGCCTGCGGCGACCGGATCGTCCTTGGCGCTGACCAGCTTCTTGCCGGTGGCGAGCTGTTGTTCGAGGTGGTTCATTTTGCTCTGCTTGGCCAGCATCAGGTTGATGGACTGGTTGAACATCATCCCGGTGGAGATTCGGTTGTTCATCGCGATACGGCCCCCAGGATGGTCTGGAACATGGTGTCAGCAGTGGAAATGAGCTGCGAGGCGGCCTGGTAGGCCTGCTGCAGGCGAAGCATGTCGGCGGCTTCTTCGTCCAGATTCACGCCGGAGATGGAATCACGCGCGGCCTGCGCCTGGTCGGTGATCACCTGCTGCGCCTGCAGCGAGTAGTCGGCGGCGCGTGCCGCCGAACCAACCAGGGTGGTCAGTCCGCCCAGCGCGCCGTTGAGGGTCACGGTGCCGTCGTTGAAGGCCTTGGCGTCTTCGACCTTGGCCAGCAGCAGCGCGTTGGAGTTGTCGCTGGAGCCGGCCGGGGTCGGGGTGATGTTGAAGCTGTCGCCGGTCTTCGGGGCCCCGTCGAGCACGAAGCTCCAGCCGTTGGCGGTGATCGTGCCGCCGGCGGTATAGGTAAACGGCCCGGTGCCATCGATGGTGTACTCGGTGGCGCTGGTGAACACGATCGCCGCCGGGTTGCGCAGGTTGGCGTTGGTGTAGTCGGTCACGGCCACGCCGCTGACCTTGCCGGTGCCGGTGTTGGTCAGCCCTGCAGCGGCCTTGACCGGGGCGGCGGCAGCAATGCGCGAGGTGTCGGTGATCGCCACCGACAGACTGCCGGCCACGCCGGCGGTCGGCTGCAACAGGAAGCGGTCATTGTTGGCCGGGGTGCCGGACATCACCAGTTCGACGCCGTTGATGACCAGCGGGTCGGCGGCGGTGCCGGTACCGGTCATCGGAATGGCGGCACCGGTGTCGGCGCGGGTGGCCTGCCAGGTGGTGCCATTGAACTGCAGCATGACGTTCTGCCCGTCCAGTTTGGACAGGTCGCCGTAGGCGGTGCTGAAGCTGGCGCTGCCGGTGTTGCCGGTATTGCCGGTGATGCGCGGACTGCCGAAGCTGAAGAAGTCCGCGCCCATCTGGCCGTACAGGTCGACGCCGTTGTGATGAGTGTCATTGAAGCTGCTGGCCAGGCCCACCGCGAGCCGGCCCAGCTCGGCCTGGGTCGGGGTCAGCACGGTCTCGCGGAATTCCAGCAGACCGCCGATCTGGCCGCCCAGGTTCTTCGGATCCAGCGTGATCTTCTGGCCCTGGGTCTCCAGCGCCATCTGCAGGCGCTCGGGCTGGTACGGGTCGGTGACCGTGGTGACCTTGGTCGCGCTGGTGCCGACCACCAGGGCTTGGCCACCGGCGGTGTAGACGTTCATGAAGCCGCCGTCCTGCATCACCGCAGTGCCGCCGGTGTAGCCGATCAGGTTGGCGATCAGCTGGTCGCGACGGTCGAGCAGGTCGGGCGCGGCATTGTTGGCGTTGCTGCCGATCGCGCCGTTGATCTGGGCGATCTCGGCGGCCAGCCGGTTGACTTCGGACGCGCCGGCAATGATGCCGTTGTTGACCTCTTCGTTGAGGCTGTTGAGGTTTTCATTGAGCTGCTTGAAGCGCTGCACCAGGTTGCCGGCCGAATCGAGCATGTTCTGGCGGTCGGCGGTGCCGGACGCATTGGACGACAGCCCGCTGACCGTGTCGAAGAAGCTGGACCACACGCCGGATACATTGGTGGCGGTGTCCGAGAACAGGCTGTCGACGCGATCCGCGAGCGTGGACAGCTGCTTCAGACGCGCCAGTTCACCGCTGCCATCGAGCAGTCGCGAGATCGCCAGCTGGTCGGCCACACGGCGGATGTCGCTGATGCGCGTCCCGTTGCCGACGTCACCATAGCCGAGGTTCTGCGGGGTGGCGGTGGTGAAGTCCACCTTCTGCCGGCTGTAGCCGGGCGTGTTGATGTTGGCGACGTTGTGGCTGGTGGTGGCCAGTGCGCGCTGGAAGGCGAGCAGGGCACTGGTGCCGGTGGAGAGTACGGACATGGCTTACCTCAACGTCGAATGACACCCAGCCCGGTCGGGCTGGTGGTGCTGGCAAAGGTGCGTCCCAGGCGCTGGCTGGCATCGTCCACGGCGGCCACGGCGCGCTCGATGGTCGGACCGCCAGCAATCGCGGCGATCTTGGCGGCGTAGGACGGGTCGGTGGCATAGCCGGCCTGCTGCAGGCCGCGGGCGAAGCCGCGCACGTCGGTGCCGGCCTGCAGCGCGTTCTGGTAGCGCGGGCTGTTCTTGAGCAGCTTCACGTAGTCGGCGAAGCTCTCGCCGACCGAGCCGTAGGCGCGGAAGCTGGCGGTTTCGTTACGGCGAACACCGTTGACGTATTCGTGGGTACCGGTGGTGGCACGCTCGCCACTCCAGCCGGTGGCCTTGATCCCGAACAGGTTGTGCGAGCTGCCTGCGCCACCATTGCGCTGGATGAGCTTGCGGCCCCAGCCGGTTTCCAGCGCGGCTTGGGCGACCAGCGCCTTGGCGTCCACGCCGAGTTCGCGCGCCGCCTGCTGGGCATGGCCCCAGATACTGGCGACGAAGCCTTCCGGGGTGTGCGCGCCCAGCTGGGCGGCGGCGGTGCTGCCGGCCAGGGTGTCCACGGCCGAGCTGGCCTGCGCCGGCGCATTGACGCCGCTCCAGCGGTCGTCGGCCATCGCCGACCAGTCGTCGGTCGACGCCACGGTGTTATCGGCAGCGTAGGGCTGGCTGCGGCCGATGGCCTCATGCATCTGGCTGGTCTCGCGACCGGCGATCAGGTCCAGTGCACGCTCCATGGGCTGCAGCACGGCCGAGGGATCCTGGCCATTCAACTGCTGCAGCAGGTCGACTTCGCTGCTGGCAGGGGACGCCGAGGTTTCGCTGGTCGGCAACGCCATCGGCGCAGCCGCAGGACCGTTCAGGCGATACGCGCGCAGCGCAGCGCTCGGATCCAAACGGGTATCGACCGGCGTGGCGGCGTCGGCTTCGCCGCCGCCAAGCTGGCGCGCGATCATCGCCGACAGACCCAGGCCACGACCGCGGGTCATGGCATCGGCGATCTTCTGGTCGTACATGTCCCGGAACATGGTGTTCTCGCCCGGCAGCAGCGAGTCGCCGAAGCTGGCATCGCGCATGCTCTTGACCAGCATCTGCGCGAACTGACCTTCCAGCTGCCGCGCAACCTTGTCGACCTTGGCCGGGCTGTTGGGCTGGGTGGGATTGAGTTCCAGTGCTGGTTGAATGCGCATCAGATCACCTCGAGCTCGGCGCTCAGCGCACCGGCCTGCTTGAGGGCTTCCAGAATGGCGATCAGATCGCCCGGAGCCGCGCCGACGGCGTTGACCGCGTGCACGATCTCGTCGAGCGTGGTGCCGCCGTTGAACTTGAACATGCGGCTGCCGTCGGCGGTCGCGGTCAAGGTCGACTGCGGCGTCACCACGGTCTGGCCGCCGGCCAGGGCATTGGGCTGGCTGACGTTGAGGTTTTCGTTGATGGTGACGGTGAGCGAGCCGTGTGAAATCGCGGCCGCACCCACGCGGACCTGGGCCCCGATGACCACGGTGCCGGTACGCGAATTGACCACCACCTTGGCCGGTGCCGCGCCTGGGGTGAGCTCCAGGTTCTCGATGCGGGCCAGCATGCCGATGCGCGCGCCCGGATCGCTGGGTGACTGCACGGCCACGGTGACGCCATCCACCGCACGGGCGGCACCTTCGCCGAACGCGGCGTTCAGCGCGGTGACCATGCGCGAGACCGTGGTGAAATCGTTCTGGTGCAGGTTGAGGGTGATTTCACCGCCCGCGCTGAACACGTCGGGCAGGGCACGTTCGACGGTGGCACCGTTGGGAATGCGACCGACGCTGGGCACGTTCACCGAGACCCGCGATCCGTCCTTGCCCTGTGCGCCGAAGCCGCCCACCACGAGGTTGCCCTGGGCGATGGCATAGACCTGGCCATCCGCGCCCCGCAGCGGAGCCATCAGCAGCGAACCGCCGCGCAGCGACACCGCGTTGCCGATGGAGGACACGGTGATGTCGATCGGCTGGCCGGGCTTGGCGAACGGCGGCAGCTCTGCGTGAATCGCCACGGCCGCGACGTTCTTCAGCTGCGGGTTCACGTTGGCCGGCACATTGACGCCCAGCTCGCCCAGCAGGTTTTTCAGGCTCTGCACGGTGAACGGTGCCTGGCTGGTGCGGTCGCCGCTGCCATCCAGACCCACCACCAGGCCGTAGCCCACCAGCGCGTTGCCGCGCACGCCCCCGACCTGGGCCAGGTCCTTGATGCGCTCCGCCGAAGCAGTCGCAGCAAAGCCCAACACCCCCAGGATCACGACGACGGTGTAGAGCCACGCCCTGCGTGGCTGCAAAACCTTGGCGAAATCAATCTTCATACCAACCTCAGAACGGCGTCAGCGCCGAGTTGAAGAACCGGCTCAGCCAACCCATCGCATTGGACTGCGCCACCGGCCCACGGCCGCCATAGACGATGCGCGCATCGGCAACGCGGCTGGATGCAATGGTGTTGTCCGGCGAAATGTCGGCGGCGCGCACGATGCCCTGGACCTGCACCAGCTCATCGCCCTGGTTCAGCCGCAGGTTCTTCGCGCCCTGCACGACCAGATTGCCGTTCGGCAGGCGCTGGATCACGGTGACGGTGACGCTGCCCTGCAGACGATTGCTCTGCGCGCTGCTGCCCTTGCCGGTGAAATCACGCGAACCGGTCGCGCTGGCACCGAGGATGTCCTTGCCACCCAGGGTGACCGGAGCACCGAAGATCGTCGGCGTGCCCAGCGCCAGGTTCGATTCCTTGTCGGTGCTGGTGTTGGCCGTGGTCGAGGCCGTGGTGCTTTCGGTCAGGGTGATGGTCAGCAGGTCGCCCACGTCACGCGCGCGACGGTCCGAATACAGCTGCAGGCCGGGGCCGGCGGCATAGATCGCGCCGGCGGTCGGAGCCACCTGCGGGGCCATCACCGGGGTGACGGGTGCCATGGCCGGGTAGGGACGGACATCGCCAGCGATCACGCAGCCACCGAGCAGGGCGGTGACGGCGCTGGCCAGCAGCAGGCGGAGGGCAGGGCGCAGTGACATGGCGGAGTCCTGGTTCAGACCGGTCAGACGTTGGTGTTGAGGTAGCCGAGCATGGCGTCGGTGGTGGAGATGGCCTTGGCGTTCATTTCGTAGGCGCGCTGGGTTTCGATCATCGACACCAGCTCTTCGACCACGTTGACGTTGCTGCCTTCCAGTGCACCCTGGACCACGCTGCCGAGGCCGTTCAGACCGGGATTGCCGTTCTGAGCGGGGCCGGATGCGGTGGTTTCGAGGAACAGGTTTTCGCCGCGGGCCTGCAGGCCCGCCGGATTGACGAAGTCGGTCAGGGTCAGCGCGCCGATCTCGACCGAGGCGGCGTCGTCGGCCATCTTCACGCTGATGGTGCCGTCGGTGCCGATGGTCAGAGACTGCGCGCCTTCCGGAATCTGGATGCCCGGCTGCACCGGGTAACCGCTGTTGGTGACCAGTTCGCCGTTCTGGTTGCGCTGGAACGAACCGTCGCGGGTGTAGGCGGAGGTACCGTCAGGCATCTGCACTTCGAAGAAGCCACGGCCATTGACCATCACATCGAGGGCGCGGCCGGTTTGCTGCTGGCTGCCCTGCTCGAAGTTCTTGGAGGTCGCCACCACGCGCACGCCGGTACCGAGCTGCAGGCCGGTCGGCAACTGGGTCTGGGCCGAGGAGGAGCCGCCGGGCTGACGCACCTGCTGGTACAGCAGGTCTTCAAAGCTGGCGCGGTCCTGCTTGAAACCGGTGGTGTTGGTATTGGCGAGGTTGTTGGAGACCACCGACATGCGCGTCTGCTGCGCATCCAATCCGGTTTTTGCGATCCACAGTGCCTGGTTCATGGCGGTGTTCCTTTCAAGCGGTTATCGGGGGTGATGCATGGCGCGTGCCAGAACTGCGCCGGAAAAACGTCACGGCGGCGATCAGCCGCCCAGACGCAGCAGGGAATTGGCGCTACGGGCGTTTTCATCGCCGTGTTTGATGACCTTCACCTGCATTTCGTACTGCCGCTGCAGCTGGATCATCTGCACCAGCGCGCCGGCGGCATCGACATTGCTTCCTTCCAGCTGACCACTTTCCAGTGACTTGCCCTGCGCCTGCACGAAGGGCTGCTGCGGGTCGGTGTTGCGCATCAAGCCGTCCAGCCCGCGTTCCAGCCGCGCATCCTCGGCCTGCACAACGCGGATGCGGCCGATGTTGGCCATGGTCTGCGGACCTTCCCCGAGCGGAATGATCGAGATCGTGCCGTCGTTGCCGATGTCCATCGCCTGGTGCGGCGGAATGGCGATCGGGGCACCGTTCTCGTCCAGCACCGCATGGCCACCGGCGGTCACCAGCTGGCCATTGGGCGTGATCGACAGCGCCGCACCGCGCGTGTACGCCTCACCACCGCCCTGCGGAGCCTGCACGGCCAGCCAGTTGCCGGCCTGCAGCGACAGATCCAGCGGATTGCCGGTGATCTGCTGCGCACCCTGGCGCCGGTTGAAGCCGGCGTCGACGTGCAGGGCATCCACGCGCGAGGCGTAGCCGTCGCCCTTGATCGGGAAGGCCTCGGTGTTGGCGAGGGCTTCCTTGAATCCAGGCGTATCGGTGTTGGCCAGGTTGTGCGACAGCGTGCCCTGCGCCTGCAGGGAGGCGCGGGCGCCGGTCATCGCAACGTAGAGTGCCTTGTCCATCGGGGTGGCTCCGTGGGTCTATCAGCAGCTCATCAACGGATGTTGATGATGGTCTGGGTGATCTGGTCCATCGTCGAGACCATCTGCGAGTTGGCCTGGAAGTTGCGCTGTGCGGTGATCATGTTGACCAGCTGCTCGGTCAGGTCGACGGTGGACGCTTCCAGCGAACCGGCCTGGATCTGGCCCAGGTTGGAGCTGTCCGGTGCGCCGGTGCGCGGCGTGCCCGAGCTGAAGGTTTCCACCCACAGGTTGTTGCCCTTGGCTTCCAGACCCTGGTTGTTGTTGAAGGTGGTCAGTGCGACCTGGCCCAGCGGCTTGTCGTCGCCGTTGGAGTAGCGGGCAAACACGATGCCTTCTTCGCTGACGGTGATTTCATTGAGCTTGCCCGCGGCATAGCCGTCCTGCTGGGTGTTGCGCAGTGCGAACTTCTCGCCGTACTGGGTGGAGCCGCTCACATCGAGGGTCATCGACAGGGTGCCGGCACCGGTGGTCGGGGTGAACGGGTCCATCACGATCTGGCCGTTGGCCGGCTGGGTCAGTGCGCCCGCGTTGTTGAAGCTCAGCGTGGTCGGTGCACCGGCGGCCTGGCCGTCGACGTAGTTGTAGACCTGCCATTCGTTCGGATTGGCAGTCTTCACGAAGTACGAGGTCTGGGTGTGGCTCACGCCCAGCGAGTCGTACACGGTGATGCCACCGGTGGAGTGGTTGTAGCTGTTGGAGTTGGTCGGATCGAACGCGACGATGGTGGGCTGCGATGCGTTCGCCGGCAGGGTGAAGGCGGTGTTGACCAGCGCCGTCTGCTTGGGCGGGCTGTCGGTGGTGAGCAGCTGCAGGTCGGTCAGGCGGCCGGCGTCGAAGCTGGTGCCGTCGGCATTCGGTGCGAACACCTGCAGACGCGCGCCCTGCGGGTTGACCACGTAGCCGGCCTGGTCGGTCTGGAAGTTGCCGGCGCGCGAGTACACGCGGGCACCGTTCATGCTCATGGTGAAGAAGCCCTCACCGGAGATCGCCATGTCCAGGCTGCGACCGGTCTGCTCGTTGTTGCCCTGCGAGAACTGCTGGGCGACGTTGCTCAGGCGCACGCCCGAACCGACGGCGTTCTTGGACAAGCCGTAGCTGGTGGCCGAGAACAGGTCGGCGAACTCCGAGCGGGATTCCTTGAAGCCGGTGGTGTTGACGTTGGCGATGTTGTTGGCGGTGACGTTGAGGTCGGCGTTGGCGGCATTGATGCCGGACAGCGAGATGTTGAAGCCCATGGCGTTCTCCTTCGAATGCGGTACGGGGGGATCAGCTGACGCGCAGCACGTAATCGAGCGGGGCGGTGCCCAGCCCCTTGAGGTTCAGGTACAGCCCATCGGAACCCACGGTGACGCTCTCCACCGGCGCTTCCACGTAGGTGCTCAGCTTGGTCTGGGTGCCGCTGGTATCGGTGTGGGTCGCGGTGAGGGTGTACTTGCCGGGATCCAGGCGGTTGCCATTGGCGTCTTTGCCGTCCCAGTCGAAGGTCACTTCGCCCGAGGCCTTGGCTTCCACGCTGAGCTGGGTGACCTTCAGGCCGTTGGCGTCGGTGACGTCGACCGTGACATAGCCGGCACCGGGGGCGGCGACCATGCCGCTGACCTCACCCTCGCTTTCCAGCTGCCACTGGGTGGACGGCACCAGCACCTCGTGACCCACCAGCGCCGCGCCTCTCAGCACCTGGTCGCCAGCCATGGCTTCCTGGAAGCCCTTGACCGTGGTGTTCAGGTCATTGATGCCCTGCACCTGCGACAGCTGCGCCATCTGCGCCACCATCTGGGTGTTGTCCATCGGCTTGAGCGGATCCTGGTGTTGCAGCTGCTCGGTCATCAGGCGCATGAAGTCGGCCTGGTCGAGCGTGTCTTTCTTCTTGGTGGTGTCGCTGTTGGGCGCGGTCAGGCCCAGTGCGCTGTAGATGTCGGTGTTGCTGACGCCGCTGGTGGTGCTCATGACGGAGTGTCCTGCAGAAAGAAGGGTCAGCGACCCATGGTCAGGGTGGCCAGTGCCAGTTCCTTGGCGGTGGTCAGCATCTCCACGCCTGCCTGGTAATTGCGCGAGGTGGAGATGAGGTTGACCATCTGCGCGACCGGGTCGACGTCGGGCTGGTAGATGTAGCCGTCGGCATCGGCCAGCGGGTGGCCGGGTTCGTAGCGCTTGATCGGCGCGGCGTCGCTCTGGCTGATCTCCTTGACCTGCACCGTGGTGATGTTCGGGTCGGTGCGGCTGGTGACGGCCTGGAAGATCGGTTCGAGCGGCTTGTAGACGGTGTCAGCCGAGCCGGTGATGGAGTCGGCGTTGGACAGGTTGGAGGCCAGCGTGCTCATGCGCACGGACTGCGCCTGCAGCGCGGAGCCGGCAATATCGAAGATGGGCAGGTTGCTCATGGCTTATTGCCCCGTGATCGCGGTGAGCATGGAGCGCACCTTGGATTCGACGAAGCTCAGCGACGCGCGGTACTCCAGCGCGGCGCGGCCATAGGCGGCACGCTCGGTATCCGGGTCGACGGTGTTGCCGTCCAGGCTGGGCTGCACGCCTTCCTTGGTGATCTGGAACGGGTTGAGCCCGTTGCCGGTGAGGAAGTGCTGTTCATTGGTGGCCTGCATCAGGCCATTGCTGTCCAGCCCCTGGGCGTTGCGCAGGGCGGCATCGAAATCCAGGTCCTGGGCCTTGTACCCCGGCGTATCGGCATTGCTCAGGTTGCTGGCAATGAGCTTCATCCGCTGCTCGCGCAACGGCATGGCCTGGGCATGGACCCCCAGATAGTCGGAAATCAAGTTGGGCATGACGCACTCCCACGGGATGTTGCGGGGAGTGGTGCAAGGCCTGTGCCAATATCCGCCGGCGGCGGATATTGGTCGCGCGGTTCCTCACCGGACGCGGTGTAGAGCCGGGCTCTGCCCGGCTGCGGGGGTCAGGCGGCCAACGCGACCTTGCGCAGGCGGTCCAGGACCAGATCGGCCAGTTCGTGGGCCGAGTACTTGGCGACGAAGGCGTTGGCCCCGACGCGCTCGACCATGGCGTTGTTGAATACGCCCGACAGCGAGGTGTGAAGCAGGACGTACAGGCCGGCCAGGCCCGGGTGGCGACGGATTTCCGTCGTCAGGGTGTAGCCGTCCATGGCCGGCATCTCGATATCGGAGATGACCATGGCGTAGCGCTCGGCCGGGTTTTCGCCCGAGGCGTGGATCTGCAGGAGGTGGTCCAGCGCCTGCTTGCCGTCCGAGAGCAGGGTGGCTCCCACGCCCAGCTGGTCGAGCACGCTGCGGATCTGCTGGCGGGCGACACGGGAGTCGTCCACCACCAGGACCTGCAGCTGCGGCGCATCGGCCGGCAGTGCCATCGAGGGGTCCAGCACCGCTTCGCCACGGACCTGGGCGATGTCGGCCAGCACGCTTTCCACGTCGATGACCTGGATCAGCTCGCCCTGGAAGCGCGTCACGGCGGTCAGGTAGCTGGATTCAGCGCCCAGTTCCGGCGGCGGGTGGATGTCTTCCACGGCGATGTTGACGATCCGCTCCACGCCGCTGACCAGAAAGCCCTGGATGGACCGGTTGAACTCGGTCACCACCAGATAGCCCGGGGATTTGTCGGCATCCGGCTCGCGCTCCGGGTGGCCGATGGCCAGACCCAGATCGAGCACCGGCACCGAGCGGCCGCGGACGTCGGCGACGCCGGCGAACTGGGTCGGCAGGCCCGGAACCTGGAACAGGTCCGGCCGGCGCAGGACTTCCTGCACCTTGAAGACGTTCACGCCAAAAAGCTGACGTCCGCCCAGGCGGAACAGCAGCAGGGCGAGGCGGTTGTGGCCAGCCAGACGCGTCCGCTGGTCGATGCGATTGAGCAGGTCATGTGACATGGAGGGTGTATCGGCGTGCCCGGCGATCCCTTGAGCGTGGATTGCGGCACGGCGCTTGCATGGAGACGGCCATGTGCCTTTCACGTGGAGTCGCCATGCGTACTCTTGTTATTACGGTCCTGCTCGCCCTGACCAGCGCTGCTGTTGCCCCGGCCTTCGCCGCCGGTGCCTGGCAGCCGGTGGAGGCGATCCGCGCCGCTGCACTGTCAACGCTGCCGGCCGGCAGCGAGGGCGAGACCACGCTCGATTCCGCCCTGCGCCTGCCGGCGTGCGGTCAGGCGCTGGTCGCGCAGCCGACCGCCACCAGCACGGTGGAGGTCAGTTGCCCCGACGCCGGCGGCTGGCGGCTGTTCGTACCGGTCAAGGTGCGGCGGAACCAGACCGTGCTCATTCTCAATCGCGGCATTGCCGCTGGAGAAACGATCGGCGTGGCCGATATCACCACTGCGCAGCGTGACGCCGCCCGGATTGCCGGTGCGGCCCTGGCCGATCCGGCCGCGGCCGTCGGCCGGGTCGCGCGGCGCACGCTGGCGGCCGGCAGCCTGCTGTCGGCCAACGATCTGGTGGCGCAGCGGCTGATCCGCCGCGGCGACAGCGTCTCGTTGGTGTCGCGACGGGGCGGGGTCGAGGTCCGGGTGGCGGGCAAGGCGCTGGCCGACGCGGGTGAAAATGAACGGGTCTCCGTCGAGAACCTGTCTTCACGCAAGATCGTGCAGGGTACCGTTGCGGCCAGTGGCGACGTTTTTGTGACGCGATGAGCAGAATTCTGAATCCGGGGCCGAAAGTGGAAAAAAACCGCAAAAGCCCCTAAAGATGGCGGTCCCCGTGCCGTTATCCCTTGTGAACGCAATTCCCCAGGACAAACCCATGAGCCAGAAAATCGACGGCAACCTGCAGGCCACCGCCCATCTGCGCAGCATTGCGCCGGGCAACAAGCCCAGCGTCAGCACCGATTCCCCGGCGCGCCCGGTGGATGCCGCCGCCAGCCTGAAGCTGACCGGTGAAGCCACCAGCCTGCAGGCGCTGCAGCGCGAACTGAGCACCGCCCCGGCCATCGACGCGAACCGCGTGCAGGCCGTGCGCGAGTCGCTGCAGAACGGCACCTACAAGATCAACCCCGATGCCATCGCCTCGCGCATGCTCGAGCTGGACCAGCAGCTGCAGGGATGAAACCGGCGATGAGCGACCCATTGCAGCGCCTGAGCGATGCCTTGGACGTCGAGCGCCAGGCATTGGTGGACCATGATGTACAAGCCCTGATCCGCGCCACCAGCGCCAAGCTGGACGCGCTGCGGGTCCTGGAAGGCACGCCCCCGCAGGGCCAGGCGGCCCGGTTACAGGAGCTGGCCGAGCGCAACCGCGCCAACGGCGTGCTGCTGTCGCGCCGCCGTCGCGAGGTCAACTGGGCGCTGCGTCAGCTGGGCCGCAGCGAGGAGTCCTCGGCCTACGACGCCAAGGGCCAGTCCAACACGCTGCACACGCGCCGCCCGCTGGCTGTTGCCTGATCGCCTGCGGGTGCGCGACACCCGCCACTTCTGAACACGGTTATATTGGGCGTCGGATTCGACTGCCCCCACTGACCGTGCCTACACCCAATACGTTCGTCACCGCGGCCCTGCCGCCGCAGCCGGTGCTGCTGGCCCTTTTCGAGCAGATCAACGAAGGCGTGCTGCTGTTCCGCGAAGACGGCAGCATTGCGCTGGCCAACGCCGCGGTGCGCGGGATGCTGGCACCGGCCGAGCGCGAAGCGGGCTTGAATCCGGCGCACTGGTTGCGCCAGTTGTTGCCGCCGGACGCGCTGGAGCATGCGCGCACCCATGGTCACTGGAACGGCAGCCTGCCGGTGGGCGAGCGGATGGTGATCGCCCACGTCTACCAGCACGACGATGCCGGCCAGCGCCACTATCTGGCCTTGTTCCGCCGGATCGAGGGCCAGGAAGACTACGAACGCGAACTGCAGCAGCGCCACGCGGAGCTGCGTCAGGCGTATCTGCGCCTGAACGGCACGCAGGAAAAGCTGCTGCAGTCGGAAAAAATGGCATCGATCGGCCAGTTGGCGGCCGGTGTGGCGCATGAAATCAACAACCCGATCGGCTATGTGCACTCGAACCTGGGCAGCCTGCAGGAATACCTGCGCAGTCTGTTCACTGTGATCGAGGCCTACGAGCGGGCCTTGCGCGCACCGGACCCGAAGGCGCTGATTCCGGAAATCGACGACATCCGCAACCGGTTCGACATCGACTTCATCAGCCGTGACCTGCCGCAGTTGATGGCGGAATCGCGCGAGGGCATCGAGCGGGTGACCCGGATTGTCCGTGACCTGAAAGACTTCTCGTACTCGGGCCGTGATGAGTCGTGGAAGCTGGTGGACCTGCATGCGGGCCTGGAATCGACGATCAACATCATCTGGAACGAGTTGAAGTACAAGGTCGACCTGAAGCGCGAGTTCGGGCAGCTGCCGCTGGTGGAATGCCTGCCATCGGAGTTGAACCAGGTGTACATGAACCTGCTGCTCAACGCGGGCCACGCGATTGCGGAACGGGGCACGATCACGGTGCGCACGGGCGTGGAGGGCGAGACGGTCTGGGTGGAGTTCGAAGACACCGGCGGCGGCATCTCGCCGGAGCTGCGCCAGCGCATCTTCGACCCCTTCTTCACCACCAAGCCGGTCGGCAGCGGCACCGGCCTGGGCCTGTCGATCTCCTACAGCATCATCAACAAGCACCACGGCCGCATCGACCTGGACAGCACCCCAGGCGTGGGTTCGAAGTTCCGCCTGGTGCTGCCGATCAAGCAGCCGCGGTAAGGACTGCGCCAACAGCCGCGATTGCGGGCATCGCGCGTCGCCGGGCTCTGCCCGGCTGCTGTTGGTTTTGGGCGAACAGCCGGTGATCATCGGTTACGTGTGTTGGCGGGTCGGGGCAGGCGTTCCGGGGGACGGCGCAAGTACGTCCATGTAGCCTCGATCGCCGCATCCATGCGGCTCACGCCCCCTCCAGCCCACCCCGATCCGCCACGACAGTGGGCCGGTGGCCACCGAAGGTCAAAAGCGAGTTCCCGTACGCGTTGGATTCATCGCGATATGTGGAACTGGTAGCGTCGGTCGACAGACGACGGCCGTGAAATCCCCAACATTCGTTAACGCATGACCCCGGATCAACGTCGCCGTTGAGCCGGCAATCAAGACTCGTCTTCAGTCGCTACCGGCGGCGCGGTATTGGCGCGGCGTTGTTCTTCGTGGGTGCGGAAGGCCTGGTGGATGTGCTTGCGCAGTTCGTCGTCGTTCCAGGGCTTGGTCAGGAAGCGGTAGATCGCACCGCGGTTGATCGCGTCGGTGACGGTGTTGAGGTCGGTGTAGCCGGAGAGCACCAGGCGGATGGTGTCGGGGTAGAGCATCTTGACCCGGCCCAGGAACTCGGTGCCGCTCATGTCGCTCATGCGCTGGTCGGACAGAATCACCTGCACGTCGTTGATCGCCAGCAGGTCGAAGGCATCGCGGACGTTGCCCGCCGCCAGGATGCGGTAGCCGTCGCGGCGGAACAGGCGCACCAGCGAACGGAGCACGTTTTCCTCGTCGTCCAGCAGCAGCAGGGTGCGGTCCGGGCGGGTTTCCGCGAATGCCTCCGGGCGCAGGTAGCGACGGCGCAGGGTCATGCCGGCTGCGTCAGCCGACATCGGCTCGCCAAACAGGTAACCCTGGAACACATCGCAGTCATTCCGACGCAGGAAGCCCAGTTGCGCCTGCGACTCCACCCCGTTGGCGATCACCGTCATGCCCAGCTGGTGGCCCATCGCGATGATGGCGCGCGCAATGGCCGCTTCGCGGTTGCCCGCTGGTGCGCTCTTGATGAAGCTCCGGTCGATCTTCAGCTTGTCCACCGGATAGCGCACCAGTGCGCTCAGGCTGGAATCGCCGGTGCCGAAGTTGTCCAGGCTCAGGCTGATGCCTTCGTTGCGCAGGTTCACCAGGGTTTCGTGAACGAAATTCACGTTGTTGGTGAGTGCGCTTTCGTTGATCTCCAGGGTCAGCATGTGCGCTGGCACCCCCAGCGTCTGCATCATCGCCATCACCTCGGCGAAGAAGTTTGGCCGCAGCAGCTGCAGGGTGGAGACATTCACGGCAATGGTGAAGTCATCGAAGCCCTGGTCGCGCCACTGCCGCGCCTGCTTCAGCGCGCCTTCCAGCACCCAGGTCCCGATCTGCACGATGATGCCCAGCCGCTCGGCCGTGCGCATGAAGCGCTCCGGCACCAGCATGCCCAGGGTGGGCGACTGCCAGCGCAGCAACGCCTCCATGCCCACCACGTGGCCATCGCGTGCACTGACCAGGGGCTGGTAGCGCAGTTTCAGCTCGCCGTTGGGAATGGCATCGACGATCTGTCGCGCGATGATGCTCTCGCTGTGCGCGCTGGAGGGCGTGTTCACCGCATGGATGCGCACGGCGTTGCCGCCTTCACGTGCGGCCTGGTGAAGCGCGTCCTCGGCGTGGTCCAGCAGTCGTGAGGGTTCACTGGCGTGTTCCGGGCACAGGCTGACGCCGAGTTTGCCGGTCATGAACAGTGTATACGGCAGTACCGACAGCGGCAGTTCCAGCTGCTGGCGGATCTCCTCGGCGAGGTCGTCCGGTAACGGCAGGTCGCCGGTGCGTGGTACGGCAATGAGGAACTCATCGCTGCCGTGCCGCCACAGCTTGCCGCGGCCGCGCAGGTGGTGCTGCAGGCGCTGGGCGATCAGTACCAATGCCTGGTCGCCGACTTCCGCGCTCATGTTCTCGTTGACCGAGGCGAAGTGGTCGATGTCCACGTGCATGAGCATCAGCGGCGTGCCACCGGAGGCCGCCTCGTGCACCATGGCCTGCAGTTCGGGGTTGCCTGCGCCCAGGCGCGCGGGGGCGTCCTCGATGCTGACCAGGGGCAGGGAAGGGTTCCACATGACTCAGTGTTCCAGTGATTCAGAAGTGGCCATACCGCTGCTGCGGTAGGGCAGGTAAAGGTCGATCAGGGTGCCGGCACCGGGGGCCGACTCGATCTTCAAGGTGCCGCCCACGCTTTGTGCGCGTTCGCGCATCACGATCAGACCCAGCCCGCGCGGACCGTCCGGATCAAATCCTTCGCCGTCGTCGCGGACCTGCAGATGCAGGTCCTGATCTTCCACGTCGTGCAGCTGCAGGTGGACCTGGCTGGCGCGCGCATGCCGCAGCACGTTGGTCAGGCTTTCCTGGGCAATACGGAAGCAGGCTTGTTCGATGTCGTTCTGGGGCCGGCGCGGCAGTGTCTGGATGTCAGCCAGCAGCTCGATGCTGCCAGAGCGGAACAGCATTCCGGCCTGCCAGCGCAGTGCGGCTTCGAGTCCCAGTGCGTCCAGCTGCGGCGGACGCAGCAGGGTGGAGATGTCACGTACCTTGGCGACGGTGGCATCGGCCAGGTGAATGATCTGCTGCAGGTCCTCGCCGCGCCGCTGCGCGTCTTCCTCGTCGCGGGCGGCGAAGGCGGACAGTTTCATCGCGGTGATCGCCTGCCCGATGTCGTCGTGCAGATCGCGGGAAATGGCCCGGCGTTCGTCTTCCTGCAGCGAGAACAGGCGTCCGGCCATGGCCTGCAGCTCACCGTTGCTGGTTTCCAGTGCCTGCCGGATGCGCTCGGGCTCGGTCAGGTCGCGCACGATCAGCAGTTTGCAGTTGCGGCCACCATAGCGCACGTCACCCACGGCCAGGCCGGCCTGGAAACAGTGGCCGTCAAGCCTACGCATGCCGATCACTTCACCGGCTCCGGTGCCGGGCAGGGGGATGGTGGCAAACAGCTGCGCGCGGACCCGGGCCAGGTGGCGGGCTTCCACCAGCGCCGACAGCGGTTCGCCGAGCAGCGTGTGCTGGCCGTAGCCGAACTGCGCTGCAGCGCAGGCGTTCGCATACAGCACGTGTTCGTCGGACAGAATCACCACGCCATCGGGCAGCACCCGCACCAGCTCGCGGAACTGCTCCTCGCGTTCGCGCAGCAGGCGTCGCGATTGCTCACGCTCGGTCACGTCCTGCAGCGTGCCCAGCACCCGTGGCCGTCCGGCGTCGTCGGTGCCGCTCTCGGCGCGCAGATGCACCATCAAGGCGCGCCCGTCCATCGCCAACAGCGGCAGCAGCACATCGATCTGCACCTGCTCGCCGCGCATGTCCTGCAGCAACTGCTCGCTCAGTGCGGCGGTGGAGGAGTCGGCCGGTACCAGCAGTTCCTCGAACCGGTGCCAGCGCCGGGCCCCGGGCGGGCGGCGGCCCAGCAGGTGGTACACCTGGTCGGCGAAACGCCCCAGGCCCGTGGCCGGGTCGACCTCCCAGGCACCGATGCGGGCCATTTCGTGGGCTTCCTCGACGCGTGCCAGAGCCTGGTCGCGGCGGCGCAGGGCCTGGTCCTCGCGGGTGCGGTCGATCGCGATCAGCAGTCGGGCCGGGCGGCCGTCATAGTCCAGATAATTGCTGCGCATCTCCATGCGACGCGGACTGCCGTCCTTCAGCACCAGGTCCGCGGTGATTACGCAGAGCTGCTCGGGCTGCGAGCGGATCTGATCCAGCTTGGCGTTCATGGTGGCTTCGTCGCCGGGTGGCCACAGCGCGGTCATCGGCAACGCGAGGAACTCGTCGCGGCTCCAGCCAAACAGCGTGCAGGCCGCCGGATTCACGTCCAGCACCTCCAGCGTCTCCAGGTCATACACCAGGATCGGGCCGGGGTTGTCCTCGAACAGCTGGCGGTGACGCAGCGCCGACTGTTCCAGCCGGGCCTGCGCATCCAGCACGTGGTGGGCCAGGGGCCGCAGCAGCAGGTAGATCACGGCCGCGCTGGCAATGACGAAGAACGCGCCCTTGGCGGTCTGCCAACGGGCCGCCGTGCCCGGGTCCATCGCCAGCATCTGCACGGTCGCGTCGCTGGTCAGGATCCAGACCAGCGCCAGCACCAGATAGCCCAGGACCACGCGCCAGCGGTCGCGCCGCAGCGCACGTGCCAGCGGGCGGTCGTGCGCGGACGGTGGGGGCGAGCCAGACGGGGCGTCGGTCATGGGCGGCAGGGCAACCAGGGTTGGGCAAGGCAGTACATAGATAGTAGTGGGTCGGCACGCACATGGCACTCAACTATCGGCCCGGGCCGCCGCTAACGGTTACGTTCCCGGCTGTCGGGTGCGCATTTCGGAGTCTTACCGCGTGGACCAAGGGATTATCGCGAGTCTGCTGCAGCACCCCCTGGCCTCGGCCCTGGTCATCCTCGACCGGACCGGGCGCCCGCTCGCGGCCAATCCGGTCGCGCGCGAGCATGGGCTGCCGGCGACCGTGGCCGCCTACGGTGAGTTGCTGGAATCGCTGCGCCTGCTGGCAGCCGATGGCGGACTGGTGCCGTGCCAGCTGCCCGGTGGTCCTCGCGGCCGCTTCGACGGTTGGCTGCGTGCCGTGCACGATCCCGACGGGCATCTGCTGGCATTTACCCTGAGCGTGCCCGAGCCAGTGGCGGCCTATGCCGGCAGTCGCTGGGAGCTGGCCCTGGACCATGCTGGCCATGGTCTGTGGGACTGGGACCTGCCGCGCGACGCGGTGACGCGTTCGCGTCGCTGGGACGACGTGCCGCGTCAGGCGGACGAGGCGGCCCCAGCCGGGGAGGGCAGTGCGCTGCTTTCCCAGGTTCACCCGGACGATCAACTGGCCGTGCGCAGCGCGTTGAACGCGCACCTGCGCGGCGAGGGCGAGGTCTACACCGCGCAGTACCGCATCCGTCACCCGGAGGGCGACTGGCGCTGGGTGCTGGACCGTGGCCGGGTGGTGGCGCGCACGGTGGATGGCCAGCCATTGCGGATGGTGGGCACGCATACCGACATCCAGGCCCAGAAGGAAATGGAAGCGCAGCTGCTGGAGCAGCAGTTGCACCTGCGCGAGGCGCAGCGGATCGCCAGCATGGGCAGCTGGTCGTGGGACCCGGACGGCCGGCAGTTCTGGTGGTCGCCGGAGTTGCTGGCGCTGCTGGGCGTGAGCCATGCCCCGGGCAGCCGCAGGCACTGGTTGCGATTGCTGGCACCGGCTTCGCGCACCGAGCTGCAGCGCGCCTGGCGGCGCCTGCTGCGCGACGGCAAGCCGGCCACGCTGGATCTGGAGCTCCCGCGCGGAAGCGAGGGCGTGTTGTATCTGCGCCTGTGGATGCAGCCGTTGCTGCGTGCTGATGGCCGCATGCAGCGCCTGCTCGGGCAGGTCCAGAACGTGACCGAACAGCACCAGACCGACGCACTGATCCGCTGGCGCACCGAGCTGCTCAACCGGGTCTCCGCGCTCGGCCGCATTGGCGGCTGCGAGATCGAGGTGGGCACGCGCAACATGCAGTGGACCGAGGAGTGCTACCGCATTCACGGCCTGCGCAAGGAGCCGATCACCCTCGACCAGGCGCTTGCGCTGTACACCCAGGACTCGCGTGACAGCTTCGAGGCGGCGCTGGCGCGCATTGCCGACGGCGGGCTGCCCGAACAGCTGGACCTGTGCTTTTACCGCCATTCCGGCCTGCGCATCTGGGTGCAGGTGTTGATCGAGCTGGACCACCGCGATGGCCTGCCCACGCGCTTTGTCGTGCTGTTCCGTGACATCACCCGCGAACGTGAAGCCAACGAGCGGATCGAGCTGCTGGCGCACTATGACCTGCTGACCGGCCTGCCGAACCGCATGCTGCTGCGCGAGCAGACCGCCGAGGCGATTGAAGAGGCGCGTGATCGCAATGCGTCGCTGGCGATGCTCTTCATCGATCTCGATGGCTTCAAGACGATCAACGACACCTTCGGCCACGCCACCGGCGATACCCTGCTGAAGGCCGCAGCGGCGCGTCTGCATCAGGTCCTGCGCAACGCGGATCTGTTCGGGCGTTTCAGCGGAGACGAGTTCATCGTGGTGCTGCGTGACCTGGCCGACCCGGAAGATGCGGGGCATGTGGCGCGCAAGCTGATCGCCTCGCTTGCCGAACCGCTGCAGCGGGGTGACATCACCCTGAAGGTGGGTGCCAGCGTCGGCATTGCCATGCTGGACGACACCCGCAACGACTTCGATTCGCTGCTGCGCGCGGCCGACGCGGCGATGTATGCCGCCAAGGAAGCCGGGCGCAACACCTACCAGTATTACAGCCAGGATGCGCTGGCGCGGATCCAGCGCAAGCTGGAGATCGAGCATGCGTTGCTGGGCGCGATCGAGCGCGAAGAATTCAGCCTGGCCTACCAGCCGCTGATGCATGCAGCCCATGACCAGCCGCCGGCGATTGAAGCGCTGTTGCGCTGGCACCGTCCGGGCATCGGCTACTGCAGTCCGGCCGAGTTCATTCCGATCGCGGAAAAATGCGGTGAAATCGTCCGGATTGGCGATTGGGTGCTGACCGAGGCCTGCCGCCAGGCGGCGGCCTGGGATCGGGCCGGGCTTCAGTTCGAGCGCATCGCGGTCAACGTTTCGGCGGTACAGCTGCGTGACCGCGGCTTTGCCGAACGGGTGATCGAGATCTGCCACGCGCATGGCTGGCCGCCGAGCCGGCTGGAGCTGGAGCTTACCGAGTCGGCCCTTATCCGCGATACGGACGTGCTGCGTGATTGCTTCGACGTGCTGGAACGGCACGGGGTGCCGTTGGCGGTGGATGACTTCGGTACGGGCTTCTCCAACCTGCACTACCTGAACCGCTTCCCGGTGGGTCGCCTGAAGATCGACCGCAGTTTCGTGCAGGGCATGCTCCACGATGCCGGCACGGCCGAAGTCACCCAGGCGATCGTGCACCTGGGCCATGCGCTGGGCATGAAAGTGGTCGCCGAAGGCGTGGAGACTGAGCAGGAAGAAGCTCTGCTGCGCCGCCAGGGATGCGACGAAATCCAGGGCTATCTGTATTCGCGCCCGCTCACCCCGCGCGATCTCGCGCAGTTCCTGAAGCTCGGTGGAGCGGCGACGCTGCCGCGTGAGGTTGTGGCGCTGCCGTAACCGGTTGCGGCAATTGCGTGGTCTACGTAGAGCCGGGCTCTGCCCGGCTTGCTGTTGGATTTGGGCGAACAGCCGGTGGTCACCCGTCCTCTGGGTTGGCGGCTCGGGACGGGCGTTCCGGGGGACGCTGCAAGTACGTCCATGTAAGCTCGATCGCCGCATCCATGCGGCTCACGCCCCCTCCAGCCCATCCCGAGCCGCCATCGACAGTGCGTCGGCGGCCAT
>NZ_JASCOZ010000063.1 GCF_029960115.1 Stenotrophomonas sp. PS02289 | reverse complement strand
GAGCCACGCCCTGCGTGGCTGCAACAACGTGTTACACCGTGAAGCCACGCAGGGCGTGGCTCTACGGGTCGCACGGTCAGCTGGCTTCCGGCCCCCGCACCGCTTCCAGGAACTCACGTCCCCAACGGTCCACGTCGTAATACTCCACGCTGCCAAACAGCTGGCGCATGCGTCCGCCAGCTTCCTCCTCCGGCATCGACAACGCCTGCAGCAGTCCGGCGGTCAGATCGGCCGGGTCATGCGGGTTGGTCAGCACCGCACCCTTCAGCTCAGCGGCCGCGCCGGCGAACTCGCTCAGCACCAGCACGCCGTTGCTGCCTTCGATGCCGTGGGTGGCGACGAATTCCTTGGCGACCAGATTCAAGCCGTCACGCAGCGGCGTGATCCACATCACCTGGGCGGCCGCGTAATGCGCCACCACCTCCTCGAACGGCAATGCCTGCGCGAAGAAGCGCACCGGGGTCCAGTCCAGCCGTGAGAAACGACCGTTGATCCGGCCCACCGCCTGCTCGATCTGGTTCTGCAGGGTGCGGTACACGGTCATCTCACGTGCGGCCGGCACGCACACCATCAGCAGGGTGACCTTGCCCTGGCGGTCCGGGTGTTGTTCCAGCAGACGTTCAAACGCTTCCAGCTTGGCCAGCGTGCCCTTGGTGTAGTCCAGCCGTTCCACCGACAGCACCAGCTTGCGCGCGCCGATCTCGCGGCGCAGCTTGAAGATGTCGTTGCGCACGGAGGGCTTTGCCAGCACGTTGTGGATGCGGCGCAGGTCGGTGCCGACCGGATGCGCACCCAGCGCGACTTCGCGGTCGCCGACGCGCAGGCGGGTGGTCATGGTGTCCAGGCCGACCGCGCAGCCGTAGGTCAGGAAGCGCGGTGCGCAGCTTTCCCAGGCCAGACGTTCGGCGGGCATCGCACCGCGCACGACATCGACGAAGTTCTCCACCTGGCGCGGAATGTGGAACCCGATGTAGTCGCAGCACAACAGGCTGCCGATGATCTCGCGTCGCCACGGCACCACATTGAACACGTCGGCCGACGGGAAGTAGGTGTGATGGAAGAAGGCAATCTTCAGGTCCGGGCGCAGCTCGCGCAGGGTGGCCGGCACCATCCACAGATTGTAGTCGTGGATCCAGACCGTGGCCCCATGCGCGGCCTCGGCGGCAGTGGCTTCGGCGAAGCGGCGGTTGACCTTCAGGAACACCTGCCAGTCGTCCTCGCGGAAGCGCGCGCGCTCCCAGAACACATGCAGCATCGGCCAGAATGCTTCCTTGGAAAAACGCTTGTAGAAGATGTCCACTTCCTGCCGGGTCAGGGGAACGCGTGCGGCGGTGAGGGTGGGGTAGCGCTGTGCGTCCACGCTCACATGGGTCTGGAAGGGGCCGCGCTTGGGGTCATCGATGCTCCATGCGACCCAGGACCCTTTCTGGCCGCCTTCAAAGAAGCTCAGCAGCGAAGGAATGATGCCGTTCGGTGAACGCGGCGGGCGCTGCACCAGGGTGTCGCCTTCCATGACCTCGTCGAACGGCATGCGGTGATACACCATCACCAGGTCCGCGCCTTCGGCGCGTGCGGTGGCCGGCGGTTTCAGAAAGGCATCGTCGGCGGCGAGCAGCCCGAAGTGTTCAATCGCCTCAAGGATGCCGCCGCAGCCCGGTGCCGTGGCGTGGTAGGTGTTGGCCAGGCTGGCGGTGGCGTCGGTCAGCGCAGGCTCGGATTCGCCCACACACACGCCGCGGAAACCGGAGGTGTACATGGACAGGTCGTTGAGCGTATCGCCCGCGACCAGGATGCGCTCGCGCGGCAGGTCGAGCAGGCGCGCCAGCGCAGCCAGGGTGCGGCCCTTGTCGGTGTCCGGCGGCAGGATGTCCAGGTAACGGTCGGCTGAGTACAGCACGTCGCAGCCCAGCGCCTGTGCGGCGGCCTGGATCTGGCTGCGCAGCGGAGCCAGCGTGGCCGGGTCGCAGAAATACGAGCAGCGGCGTTCCTGCGGGACGTCCTGGCGCTGCAGCGCGGTGAACGGACGCATGGCGGCGGCAACGACCTGTTCGCCCGGCCAGTGCGCATCGATCATCGACTGCAACGGCTGCAGCGGCTGCAGGGTGCGGCCATCGACCACGGTTGCGCCGACGTCGCAGACCACGTAATCGGGGCGGGGAATGGAGGGGTCGGAGAGCAGCGGCATCACCGCTTCAAGGCCTCGACCGGTAATGAAGATCAGCGCGATGTCCGGGTGCTGGTCAACCAGTCGGTACAGGCGGTGGCGCGCGGCAGCGTCGCCGGCGAGAAAGGTGCCATCCAGATCGGTGGCCAGAATCAGTTGCGGGGCCGAAGTGGCCGGGGTGTTGCGTGTGGGAGTGGGATGGGCGGGTGTGGATACAGTCAATTCACTTCCTTATTGGAGTTGAAAGGAGAAGAGGAGTCGGGTGCGGGTTCGGCGTCGGTCTCCGGCATCAGTTCAAGCGCGGCCGGCGTGGTGCGCAGCATCGGACGGAACAGCACCGGGTGGGTGCGCAGACGCGAGAAGCTGAGCAGGCGTGCGGTGGCGAACAGTGCCAGCAGCATCAGGGTCACCGCGAAGTACAGCGGCAGCGCGGCCGCCCCGAACCGCTGCATGGCTACGCCGGCGATGGCCGGCCCCAGCGCTGCGCCGACGCCGTGCACCAGCAGCAGGCTGGAGCAGCCGGAGAGCAGGTCTTCGCGCGGCAGATAGTCGAGCATGTGTGCCACCGCGAACGGGTACAGCGAGAACGCCAGGCCGCCGTAGACGAAGATCAGGCCAAATAGCAGGTGGGTCTGGAGCTGAATCATCGGCAGCGACATCACCACGGCCAGTCCGGCCGCGACCAGGCTCAGTGCCACCAGCCCGGTGCGACGGTCGTGGCCGTCGCTGATCCGGCCCAGTGGCCACTGCAGCAGGGCACCACCGGCAATGGCGGTGAGCATGAAGCGCGCCACGCCGTCCTCGTCGAGGCCGACCTGGCCGGCATACACCGGCAGCAGCCCCCAGAACGCCCCCATGGCCAGGCCGGACAGCGCGGCGGCAACGCTGGCAACCGGAGCCATCGCATACAGGCGCGACAGTTTCAGCCGCGGCACCGAGGGAACCTCAGGCTGCTGCAGGCGGGTCGCGGTGACCGGCAGCACGGCCGCACACACCAGCATGGCAATCAGCATGAACATCGGTGTGGCCGCGGCACTGCCGAGCATCAGTAGAATCTGCCCCAGCGCCAGCGCCGAGAGATTGACCACCATGTACAACGAGAACGCGCGACCGCGCAGCTGCGGGTCAGGCTCGGCGTTGAGCCAGCTCTCGATCACCGTGTACAGGCCCACCAGGGCAATGCCGGTGATCACGCGCAGCACGCCCCAGGCCCAGGCATTGATCCACAGCGGATGCAGCAGCACCGCAATGGCGGCCAGGGCAGCGAAGAAGGCGAACGCACGGATATGGCCGATGCGGCCGATCAGCGACGGTGCCACGAAGGTACCGAGGAAAAATCCGGCGAAATAGCCGGACATCACCAAGCCCAAGGTGCCGGCACCAAAGCCGGCCTGGGCTCCGCTTACCGCCAGCAAGGTGCCCAGAAGCCCGCTGCCCGTCAGGAGCAACGCTACGCCTGTGAGCAGGGCGGTCAGCCGCAACACGCGTGCGACCTTCGTGGGGAAGGCGAACCGGTCACGACAGGGACCATAACACAGGCGGCATGAAGCGCCCGTTGCAGTGCTGTCTCCGCAGGCGTGCTGGATTTGCGCTGTACGGCCACGCGGGCTAGGGTGTTTGCATGAATGCCATCAAATTCCTTCCGTTGGCGGGCGTGCTGCTGTTGACGGCATGCAACGACCAGCGCGACGCGGTCGCGCACGATGTTTCACAGGCCCCTGCGGATGCCTTCATGGCGGCGGTGGCGGCGCATTGTGGCGAAGCCTTTGAAGGTCGCGTTGCAGTGAACGAGCCGAAGACGGATGCGGCGGATCCCTTCGACGGCAAGCGTCTGGTGATGCATGTGCGTGGCTGCGAAGATCCGGCGCATCAGCTGCGCATTCCCTTCCATGTCGGCGACGATCACTCGCGCACCTGGGTGCTGAGCCGCACCGATACCGGCCTGCGGCTGAAACATGATCACCGGCACGAAGACGGCAGCCCGGACGCGGTGACGATGTACGGCGGTGACAGCAAGCCACCGGGCACCGCGCAGCGCCAGGCGTTCCCGGTGGATGCCGATTCGGTTGCGATGTTCCGCAAGGCTGAGATGGCCGTCTCCACCACCAACACGTGGGCGATGGAGATTGAGCCGGACGAGCGCTTCGTCTACGAGCTGACCCGTCCGGATGGCCGCCGCTTCCAGGTGGTGTTCGACCTCAGCAAGCCGGTGGCATTGCCACCGGCTCCCTGGGGCGGTTAACCCTCAGCGCACGCCGAAGCGGGCGCGGCAGCCGTTGCTTACCCAGACGCTGCCGCCACGATAGCCCCAGCTGCGACCTTCCACACAGGCGCTGCCGGACAGCTGCTCGATCACGACCGGCCGGCCCTGGCGGCCGTCCCAGGCACAGGTCTGGGTTCGGTTGCCGGTGCTGCTGCAGGTGACGTTGTAGTTGCTGCCGCCGCCACCTCCGCCCCAGCCCCCACGACCCTGCACGAACTCGGCCCGGCAACCGCCGCTGACCCAGACCGAACCGTTGCGCGAGCCCCAGTTGCGGCCCTCCACGCAGCGGGTGTTGGACAGCTGCCGCGACAGCCGGGCGCTGGACCAGCCGGTCGGGCAGGAGCGCTGCCGGTTGTCGTTGCTCTCGCAGCGGACCACGCTGGTATGGCCGGGATTGGTGCCGGGCCAGGGGTTGCCGCCGCCGCCGTTCCAGCCGCCCGTGCCGCGCAGCGAGGTGGCGATGTCCTGCTTGATCCGGGAAAAGCCCCAGTTGGAGCGGTTCACCTGGTCCAGATAGAAGCGCATCTGGTCATCCGGGATGCGCCGCCCGTTGGACTGTTCGGCGTACTCCTGGGCGATGACCCGCTGCTGGTCGTTGACGGACAGGGTGCGAAGGTTCTCAGGCGCATAGGCCCGGGTATTGACCTGGGCCTGCAGGGCAGGGGCGGCGAAGGCCAGAACGGCGGTGAGGCAGACCACGAGACAACGTTTCATGACGCTTTCCCCTTGCGGTCAGTGGTGCGCGGACTATGGTCCGGCCCCTATTAAGGGGGTGTGTAAGCCGCGGTGGCCGTCCGGATTTGCCCCGGCCGGGGCGCTGGCCGCAGAATAACGGGCTGACCGGTGCCGCCTGGCCCGGCAATCTCCTGCGGAGCTTTACCCCCATGCGTACCCACTTCTGCGGCCTGGTCAACGAGACCCTGATTGGCCAGACTGTCACCCTCGCCGGCTGGACCGACGTTGCCCGCAACCAGGGCGGCGTGTGCTTCATCGATCTGCGCGATCATGAAGGCATCGTGCAGGTGACGGTGGAGGTCGACAACGCCGAGGTGTTCGCCGTCGCCGCCAGCCTGGGCTATGAGGACGTGCTGCAGGTGGAAGGCGTGGTGCGCGCCCGCCATGCCGTCAACGACAAGATTCCCACCGGCAAGGTGGAGGTGATCGCCACCGCCATCACTGTGCTGAACAAGGCCGAGCCGCTGCCGTTCCACGCCCATGAGAACCCGGGCGAAGAAACCCGCCTGAAGTATCGCTACCTGGACCTGCGCCGCCCGGAAATGCAGCGCATGCAGCGCACCCGCATCAAGCTGGTGCAGGCGCTGCGTCGTCACCTCGACGGTGAAGGCTTCCAGGACATCGAAACCCCGATCCTGACCAAGGCCACCCCGGAAGGCGCACGTGACTTCCTGGTGCCGGCGCGCATGCACCCGGGCGAGTTCTACGCCCTGCCGCAGAGCCCGCAGCTGTTCAAGCAGATCCTGATGGTGGCCGGCTTCGACCGTTACTACCAGATCGCGCGCTGCTTCCGCGACGAGGCCCTGCGCGCCGACCGCCAGCTGGAATTCACCCAGCTGGACATGGAGTTCGCCTTCGTCCGCGAGCGCGACGTGCAGGATTTCGTGGAAAGCATGATCCGCGCCATCTTCAAGGAAGTGGTCGACGTCGAGCTGGCGGCCAGCTTCCCGCGCATGACCTGGGCCGAGGCGATGCGTCGCTATGGTTCGGACAAGCCGGACCTGCGCATCGCGCTGGAGCTGGTGGACGTGGCCGATCTGGTCAAGGGCAGCGAGTTCCCGGTGTTCACCGCTGCCGCGGCGGATCCGGACGGCCGTGTGGCGGCGCTGCGCATCCCCGGTGGTGCCACCCTGTCGCGCAAGCAGATCGACGAATACGCCGCCCACGCCGCCAAGTACGGTGCCAAGGGCCTGGCGTACATCAAGATCGCCGACAACGGTGAAGTCAGCTCGCCGATCGCCAAGTTCTTCAGCGAAGAGGCGTTCGCCGCGCTGGTCGCCCACGTCGGTGCCGGCAATGGCGACATCGTGTTCTTTGGTGCGGGCGGCTACAACAAGGTGTCCGACTTCATGGGCGCACTGCGCCTGAAGGCCGGCAAGGACTTCAATCTGGTGGCGGCCGGTTGGGCTCCGCTGTGGGTCACCGACTTCCCGATGTTCGAGTTCGACGACGAAGCCCAGCGCTACGTCGCCCTGCATCACCCGTTCACCGCCCCGGCCGTGGACGACATCGCCGACCTGCGCGCCAACGCCAAGACCGCCGTCTCGCGTGGTTACGACATGGTGCTCAACGGCAACGAAATCGGTGGCGGTTCGATCCGTATCCACCGCCCGGACATGCAGAGCGCGGTGTTTGAGCTGCTGGGCATCGGTGCGGAAGAGGCCGAAGCCAAGTTCGGCTTCCTGCTCGACGCGCTGCGCTACGGCGCACCGCCGCACGGTGGCATCGCCTTCGGTATCGACCGTATTGCCGCCCTGATGGCCGGCACCGAGTCGATCCGCGACGTCATCCCGTTCCCGAAGACCACCAGCGCCCAGTGCCTGATGACCGGCGCGCCGTCGCCGATCCCGGACGAGCAGCTGGCCGAAGTGCACATCCAGGTCCGCCCGCGCAAGGCCTGATCGCGCCTCGAACTTCCAACCCCGTAGAGCCAGGCCCTGCCTGGCTGCCCCCCCAATCACACAAGGAAACCCAGCAATGACCGAAGCATCCTTCAACCTGGAATGGGAAAAGCTGGGCAACGTCGGTTCCGACGCCAACCTGGTGACCGAGCGCGCCCGCGTGTTCGGCGGCTGGCTGGTTCGCGTGGGCACCAGCCCGGCGTCGATGGCGCTGACCTTCGTGGTCGACGGCGAAGGCCGCTGGGACGGTGAGGACTTCGGCGTCGAAGACTACGAAGAAGAGGAAGACGAAGAAGAATTCGACGAGGACGAAGACGAGGAAGAGGAATACGAGGACGAGGACGAAGAGGACGGCGAAGAGGAAGACGCCGCCACTGACGGGGCCAAGGCCTGAGGCCTGACCCGGACCGTGTCCATGTATTCGATCCGCCGCGCCGGCCCGGACGACGCACCGACCCTGTCGGTGCTGGCCGCGCGCACCTTCGTGGAAACCTTCGGTCACCTGTATCCGCCGCAGGATCTGCAGGATTTCCTGGCTGAAGCGTATGCCGAAGACCGGCAGCGGGTGATCCTCTCGCATCCGGACTACGCGGTCTGGCTGCTGGAGAAAGACGGTGTGGCCGTGGGCCACGCCGCCGCCGGCCCGTGCGGCCTGCCGCATGACGACGTGAAGCCCGGCGATGGCGAGCTCAAGCGGCTGTACCTGATCAAGGACGAGCAGAGCTGCGGCTGGGGCAGCCGCCTGCTGGAAACCGCACTGGCCTGGCTGGAACGCGACGGACCGCGCACCCTGTGGTTGGGGGTGTGGTCGGAGAACTTCGGCGCGCAGCGCTTCTACGTCCGCTACGGATTCAGCAAGGTGGGCACCTATGAATTCCCGGTCGGGCAGGTGCGCGATCTGGAGTTCATCCTGCGGCGCGTACCCTGACCGCATGACTCCCTCTGTGTTGCTGTTGCACGGCATCTGGAATGCCCGCGCCTGGGTGGGCCCGTTGGCCTGGCGGCTGCGTGCGCGCGGCTTCCGCGTGGATACCTTTGGCTATTCCAGCGTCTTCGGCGGACCGGAGGTGGCGGTACCCCAGCTGCTCAAGCGCCTGCAGGGCAGTGGCCCGGTGTCGCTGGTGGGGCACAGCCTGGGCGGTCTGGTCGCCCTGGAAGCCCTGCGCCAGCAGCCCGACCTGCCGGTCTCGCGCGTGGTCTGCCTGGGCTCGCCGCTGCGCGGGTCGGGCACCGCCCGCTCGTTGGCCGATCACGGCTGGGCGATGGCGCTGGGCCGCAGTGGCGAGCTGCTGCTCGATGGCCTGCCGGCCTGGGAGGGCCGGGCGCAGGTGGGGCTGATCGCCGGCTCCGTGCCCCATGGCCTGGGCAGCCTGCTCGGTGCCATTGGCGAGGCCTCCGATGGCACCGTGGCGCTGGATGAAACCCGGTTGCCGGGGCTGGCCGACCACTGCGTGGTGGCCGCCAGCCACAGCGGACTGGTGTTTTCGCCCGAGGCGGCGCGGCAGACCGCCACGTTCCTGCGCGATGGTCGTTTCCGCCACGATCCGGCCGCCCACGCGGCCTGAACGAGGCCGGCTAACACGTTGGCAGCGCCCGATCAGGTAGAATCCGCGCCCTGTTCCTGACTTCATGCACGGAAACACCCATGGGTAGAGGCCCCTCCATCGAAGCCCGCAAAAATGCGTCTGACGCAAAGCGCGGCAAGATTTTCACCAAGATCATCCGCGAGATCGGCGTGGCCGCGCGCGGCGGTGGAGGCGACCCCAACAACAACCCGCGCCTGCGCGTGGCGATGGACAAGGGCCTGGCCGCGAACATGTCCAAGGACGTGATCGAACGCGCCATCAAGAAGGCCACCGGTGAGCTGGAAGGCGTGGTGTACGAGGAAGTGCGCTACGAGGGCTATGCCCCCGGCGGCGTGGCGGTGATCGTGGACTGCCTGACCGACAACCGCGTGCGCACGGTCGCCGATGTCCGCCATGCGTTCAGCAAGTGCGGCGGCAACATGGGTACCGATGGCTCGGTGGCCTTCATGTTCAAGCGCCTGGGCGTGCTCAGCTTCGCTCCGGGTGCCGACGAAGAAGCCATTACCGAAGCCGCCATCGAGGCCGGTGCCGATGACATCGTGGTCTATCCCGATGACGGTTCGATCGACGTGGTGACGGCCTCGGACGCCTTCCAGGCCGTCAAGGACGCCATGACCGCCGCCGGCCACGTACCGGACCATGCCGAGATCACCTTCCGCGCCGACAACGACATCAAGGTCGAGGGCGACACCGCCCTGCAGGTCAAGAAGATGCTGGACATGCTCGAAGACCTGGACGACGTCCAGGACGTGTACTCCAACGCCGACCTCGGCGCGGACGCCTACGCCTGACGGCGTAGCTCCCCATGGTCCGGATTCTCGGCATCGACCCCGGTTCGCAGCGGACCGGGGTGGGCATCATTGATGTCGACCCCGCCGGCAAGGTGGTGCATGTGCATCACCTGCCGCTGGTGCTGCTGGGGGCGGATGACTTCCCCCAGCGCATGAAACTGCTGGTGCAGGGACTGTCGGCGCTGGTCGACGAGTACCGCCCGCAGGAGGTGGCCATCGAAAAGGTGTTCATGGCCCGCAACCCCGATTCCGCGCTGAAGCTGGGCCAGGCCCGTGGCGCCGCGATTTCCGCCGTGGTCATGCGCGACCTGCCGGTGCACGAATACGCCGCCAGCGAGATCAAGCTGGCGGTGGTCGGGCGGGGCGGGGCGGAAAAGCAACAGGTCCAACACATGGTCGGGCTTATGCTCAACCTGAAAACCAAGCTGCAGGCCGACGCCGCCGATGCGTTGGCGGTGGCCATCACCCATGCCCACGTAAGGGCGACGGCGCAGCGTCTGGGGGTCAATGCCCGCCAGGCCTGGAGCCGGAAATGAGGACAACTGCATGATTGGTCGTCTGCGCGGGATCCTGGCCTACAAGGCACCGCCGTGGCTGCTGCTGGACGTCAATGGCGTCGGTTATGAGCTGGAAGCACCGATGAGCACCTTCTACGACCTGCCGGACCTGGGCCGGGAAGTGGTGCTGTTCACCCATTACGCGCAGAAGGAAGACAGCGTTTCGCTGTATGGCTTCCTGCGCGAGGGCGAGCGCCGGCTGTTCCGCGACGTGCAGAAGGTCAGCGGCATCGGGGCCAAGATTGCCCTGGCGGTGTTGTCGGCGGTGAGCGTCGACGAGTTCGCGCGCATGGTGCAGGCCGGCGATGTCACCGCGTTGACCCGGATTCCCGGCATCGGCAAGAAGACCGCCGAGCGCATGGTGCTGGAACTGCGCGACCGCGCGGTCAACTTCAGCGGCGGCGGGGCTCCGGTGTCCGGCGCGATCGGGCCCGACCCGGTCTCCGAAGCCACCGTGGCCCTGCAGCAGCTCGGCTACAAGCCGACCGAGGCGGCGCGCATGGCGCGCGATGCCAACGCCGACGGCGATGATGTGGCCACCGTGATCCGAAAAGCCCTGCAGGCCGCGCTGCGCTGAGGCGCGGCGCACTTCTTCCGTCAAAGACATCCGTCCGGAGTCCCATGTCCAGCACTTCCCATCAGCACGACAGCGGTCACGCGACCCACGGGCATGCCCCGCCGGGCAGCGGCATGGCGCTGATGATCGGTGCCATCGGCGTGGTGTTCGGGGACATTGGTACCAGTCCGCTGTACACGCTGAAGGAAGCCTTCTCCGAGCATTACGGCCTGGTCGGCAACCATGACACCGTGCTCGGCGTGCTGTCGCTGGCGTTCTGGGCGCTGATGCTGGTGGTGACGCTCAAGTACGTGACCATCATCATGCGCGCCGACAACGACGGCGAGGGCGGCATCATGGCGTTGATGGCGCTGACCCAGCGCACCATGCGCAACGGTTCGCGCTCGGCCTATGTGGTCGGCATCCTGGGTATCTTCGGCGCTTCGCTGTTCTTCGGCGACGGGGTGATCACGCCGGCCATTTCGGTGCTGGGCGCGGTGGAAGGCCTGGAGGTGGCCGCGCCGGGGCTGCATGCGTTCATCGTGCCAATCACCGTGGTGGTGCTGTTGATGGTGTTCGCCGCGCAGCGCTTCGGCACCGAGAAGATCGGCAAGGCGTTCGGGCCGATCACCTCGGTCTGGTTCATTTCGCTGGCCGCCATCGGCCTGTACAACATCGTCGACGCGCCGGAAGTGCTCAAGGCCTTCAACCCGTACTGGGCGGTCCGCTTCTTCATGGACCACAGCTGGCACGGCATCTTCATTCTCGGTGCGGTGGTGCTGGCGGTGACCGGTGGCGAGGCGCTGTATGCCGATATGGGCCACTTCGGGGCCAAGCCGATCCGCCACGCCTGGTACTTCTTCGTGCTGCCGTGCCTGGTACTGAATTACCTGGGGCAGGGCGCGCTGGTGCTGGACCACCCCGAAGCGGTCAAGAACCCGTTCTTCGAGGCGGTGCCGGACTGGGCGCTGTACCCGATGATCATCCTGGCCACCATGGCCGCAGTGATTGCCTCGCAGTCGGTGATCACCGGTGCGTTCTCGGTCTCGCGCCAGGCCATGCAGCTGGGCTACATCCCGCGCATGCGCATCACCCATACCTCGCACGACACCATCGGCCAGATCTACATCCCCGGCATCAACTGGGGCATCGCGGTGATGGTGATCGGGCTGGTGCTGGCCTTCCGCAGTTCGTCCAACCTGGCCGTGGCGTACGGCATCTCGGTGTCGGCGACCATGCTCATCGACACCCTGCTGCTGGCGCTGGTGGCACGCGCGCTGTGGCCGCGTACGCGCTACTGGATCATCCCGCTGTGCGTGGTGTTCTTCATCATCGACCTGGGCTTTGTCATCGCCAACGGGGCCAAGCTGCTGCAGGGGGCGTGGTTCCCGGTGGTGCTGGGCATCGTGCTGTTCACCATGATGCGCACCTGGCGGCGTGGCCGCGAACTGCTGCGCGATGAGATCCGCAAGGACGGCATCCGCCTGGATACCTTCCTGCCTGGATTGATGCTGGCCCCGCCGGTGCGGGTGCCGGGTACGGCGGTATTCCTGACTGCCGACCCCAGCGTGGCCCCGCATGCGCTGATGCACAACCTCAAGCACAACAAGGTGCTGCACGAGCGCAACGTGTTCCTGCACGTGGAAACCCTGCCGATTCCGTATGCAATGGAAGGGCAGCGGCTGAAGATCGAGTCGGTGGGCGACGAGTTCTACCGGGTGTATGTGCGTTTCGGCTTCATGGAGACCCCGGACGTGCCGCTGGCGCTGATGCGCTCGTGCGACCACGGCGGCATCTACTTCGACCCGATGGACACCACCTTCTTTGCCAGCCGCGAGACCATCGTGGCGACCGCCAACCGTGGCATGCCGATCTGGCGCGACAAGCTGTTCGCGCTCATGCACCGCAATGCCGCCCCGGCGACCGGGTTCTTCCGGATTCCGGGCAACCGGTTGGTCGAACTGGGTGCCCAGGTCGAGATCTGACGAATCGTCCCTGATTGCCGCATAATCGCCGGATGACTGACGACCGCATCATCGGTGCCGGCGCGACCCGCGAGGACGACAGCACCGACGCCAGCATCCGCCCCAAGCGCATGGCCGATTACCTCGGCCAGGCTCCCGTGCGCGAGCAGCTGTCGATCTACATCGAGGCCGCCAAGGCGCGCAGCGAAGCGCTCGACCACGTACTGATCTTCGGCCCGCCCGGGCTCGGCAAGACCACCTTGAGCCACGTGATCGCCAACGAGCTGGGCGTGGCCCTGCGGGTGACCTCCGGCCCGGTGATCGAGAAGGCCGGTGACCTGGCCGCACTGCTGACCAACCTGCAGCCGCACGACGTGCTGTTCGTGGACGAAATCCACCGCCTCTCGCCCGTGGTCGAGGAAGTGCTGTACCCGGCGATGGAAGACTTCCAGATCGACATCATGATCGGCGAGGGCCCCGCCGCCCGCTCGATCAAGATCGACCTGCCGCCGTTCACCCTGATCGGGGCCACCACCCGGGCCGGCCTGCTGACCGCGCCGCTGCGCGACCGCTTCGGCATCGTGCACCGGCTGGAGTTCTACACCCCCGAGGAGCTGACCCGGATCGTGCGCCGCTCGGCCACCATCCTGGGCATCGACTGCACCGCCGAGGGCGCGGCCGAGATCGCACGGCGCTCGCGCGGTACCCCGCGTATCGCCAACCGCCTGCTGCGGCGCGTGCGCGACTACGCCCAGGTCAAGGCCGGCGGTCATATCGACCAGGAGGTCGCACAGGCCGCGATGCAGATGCTCAAGGTCGACCCCGAAGGTTTCGACGACCTCGACCGGCGCATGCTCAAGACCCTGATCGACTACTTCGACGGTGGCCCGGTGGGGGTGGAATCCATGGCGGCGGCGCTGTCGGAGGAGCGGGGCACGCTCGAAGACGTGGTCGAGCCGTACCTGATCCAGCAGGGCTTCCTGGTGCGCACCGCGCGCGGCCGCATGGCCACCCACAAGGCCTACCGGCACATGGGGCTGAAGCCGAAGAATCCGCCGGCGGACCTGTTCGCGGAGGTCCCGGATGCCGGTTGATCCCCGATTCAGTTGGCCGACACGCATATATTGGGAAGATACCGACGCAGGGGGCGTGGTCTACCACGCCCGCTACGTGGCCTTCATGGAACGGGCGCGGACCGAATGGATGCGGGCGCTGGGCTTCGGCCAGGAGCGCACGCGCATCGAGCACGGGCTGGTGTTTGCCGTGCGCTCGATGAGCATGGACTTCCTGAAGCCGGCGCGGCTGGACGACGCGTTGGCGGTGAGCGCACGGTTGGTGCAGTGCAAGCGCGCCAGCATGGTGTTCAGCCAGGCGGTGTGTCGCGGCGATGAAATGCTGCTGACCGCGCAGGTGAAGATCGCAGCATTGGACGCGTCCACATTCAAACCACGCGGCATGGACGATGTTCTGCATGCCGCATTGAAACCCTACGAATTTTCAGAATCCGCATACTGAGGAACACCGGATGATCGCAACGCTCCTGGCCCTGCAGGCCACCGTGGTCGAGGCACTGCCGCAGGAAGTCACCAGCGCCGCAGCGCAGACCGTCGCGCCGGGTGCGCACGGCGGCATCAACTATTGGGAGCTGATGACCAAGGCCAGCTGGCCGGTGATCGCCATCGTCCTGCTGCTGCTGGCTGGCTCGTTCATCAGCTGGATCATCATCTTCCGCAAAGCCCGTGTGTTCAGCGCGGCCAACCGGCAGGCGGACGAGTTCGAGAGCCGCTTCTGGTCCGGCGCGGACCTGGGCAAGCTGTACACCGCGGCCACCGACCGCAACCGCAAGGTCGGCGGCCTGGAAGCCATCTTTGAATCGGGCTTCCGCGAGTTCACCCGCCTGCGCGAAGGTCGCCGCCTGGACGCACGCGCCCAGTTGGAAGGGGCCCAGCGCGCCATGCGCACCACCTATACCCGCGAAGTGGACCAGCTGGAGCGCAATCTGGAACTGCTGGCCAACATCGGCTCGACCGCGCCGTACGTCGGCCTGGTCGGCACCGTGTTCGGCATCATGGTGACCATGCACGACATGATCAACAGCGGTGAGCAGGCCGGTATCGCCTCGGTCGCACCGGGCATCTCCGAAGCGCTGTTCGCCACCGCCATCGGCCTGTTCGTGGCCATCCCGGCGGTGTGGGCCTACAACCGCTTCACCACCCGGGTCGAGCGCCTGTCCGTGCGGTTTGAAACCTTCGCCGACGAATTCAGCTCGATCCTGCAGCGCCAGACCTCGAACGACGCCTGAGCGCGGCAGACAGGAGCTCCCATATGACCGCTGCCATCGGCCGCCGCAAGCGCCGCAAGCTCAAATCTGAAATCAACGTCGTGCCGTACATCGACGTCATGCTGGTGCTGCTGATCATCTTCATGGTCACCGCGCCGCTGCTGACGCTGAGCTTTGAAGTGGACCTGCCCAGTTCGCAGGCCAAGGCGCTGGAAAGCAAGCAGGACCCGGTGGTCGTGTCGGTGCGACTGGACGGCCAGCTCAGCCTCAAGCTGCCGGATGCCAAGCAGCCTGAGCCGATCGACGCCACCCAGTTGCAGGCGCAGCTTGGGGCCCTGGTCTCGCAGGACAAGAACCTGCGCGTGATCGTGGCCGCCGACAAGGCGGTGGCGTATGAAAAGGTCGTGGACGCGATGAACGTGATCAAGCGCGCCAACGTGGAGAAGGTGGGTCTGGCGACCGATGCAAACTAACGTTCTGCCGCCACCGCGTACCCCCGAGGACGACTGGGCACTGCCGGTCATCCTGGCGGTTGTCGTGCACATTCTGGTGGCGCTGGTGCTGATCGCCGGCTGGATGTTCTCGCCGGACCGCAACACCGAGGCCGCTGTCGGCGATCCCGCGCTGGAAGCCAGCATGACCCTGACCGCGTCGGAAGCCGCCGCGGCCCGGCAGGCGCTGCGCGCGTCCGAAAAGCTGCCCGACCTGCCCGAGCCGGTGGAGCAGCCCACCCCGGTGGAAGAAGACACCGTGCCGCCGCCCCAGCCGTTGCCCGAACCGCGCCCGCAGGACGCGCTCAGCCCGCAGCAGCAACAGGCGCAGGAGCGCATCGCCCAGCCAGACAAGGTCGACCAGGCCGCGGTCAACGCGATGGCGATCTCGGCGGAAAAGGAAAAGCAGGAACAGGAAGCCAAGCGTCGTCAGGAGCAGATCGACCTGACCAAGCGCGAGCGCCAGAAGGAGGCCGAGCAGAAGGCACGGCTGGCCAAGCAGCAGGAGGCCGAGCAGAAGAAGCTGGCCGAGCAGGCGCAGCAGGCCAATGATGCGAAGGCCGAGGCCGAGCGACAGAAGAAGATTGCCGAGTTGCGGGCAAAACGTGCTCAGCAGGAGAAAGAAATCCAGCAGGCGCAGCAGCGGCTTGCCGCAGTGACCGCAGCACGCGCGGCCTCGGGCGCCTCGAGCAGCGGCTCGGCCGGCGCAGCGCAGCCTTCTGCCGGTGCCGGGGGCACCAGCGATGACCTGGCCGCCAAGTATGCGGCGGCGATCCAGCAGAAGGTGCTGGCGCAGTGGCAGCGCCCGGATTCCGTCCCGCTGGGTCAGAAGTGCAAGATCGTCATCAACCAGATCCAGGGTGGTGAGGTCATCGATGCCAAGGTGAGTCCGGATTGCCCGTATGACGCGGCCGGTAGGCGCTCCATCGAAGCGGCGGTGCTCAATGCGCAGCCGCTGCCTTACCGCGGCTTTGAGAAGGTGTTCAACCGCACGATCAACTTTACCTTCACCGCCCAGGATCGTTGAGGCCTTGGGCGGGCATCCCCGAATCGGACGAGCTGCGTCGGGGCCCACGCATAGGAGCTTGGAGAACGTGTATGCGGACGATGGCACGCTGTTTGATGATGTCAGTGGTTCTGATGGGGGCACCGGCGTGGGCGGAAGTGTCGAAAGCACCACCTGCCCGCACCGTGAACTACAACTCGCCGGAATGGAAAGCGCAGCAGGCTGAACTGGAGGCCGAGTACGGTACGGCCATCGGGAACCGCGTGCTCGCGTATTGGCGCATGCCCGCGTCTGTGTCGGCGGCCGAGCGTTGCACGGTGGAGATCATGCAAGTACCCGGTGGGATGGTGATATCTGCCCGAGTCACCGATGACTGCCCTTGGGACGAGGCGGGTAAGCGCTCGCTTGAGGCAGCCGTATTGGATGCGCAACCACTGCCATACCACGGTTTCGAGCAGGTGTTCCGGCGCACCCTCAGGGTGGGCTTCGTAGCCCCAGCTCACTGATTCAGCTGCGGTGATCGAGCGTTTCCGTTAACAGCGTGTGATTAATGAGCCGCTGACCACTCGGATTTCACACCCGCTTGGTTCATGATTGCGAAACTGTTCACCGCACTGCTGCTATCCCTCGTAATTGGTTTTCTCTGACTGAGCGCTCAATGAAGAAGATGCCTCGCTGGTTCGCCGTGTTCGCGGCGCTGTTGCTGCCCTTTGCTGCCCTCGCGCAGCAGCGGGGTCTGGATATCGAGATCACCGGTGGTAACGCCTCGGCGCTGCCGATTACCGTGGTCCCCATGCCGTATCAGGGCTCGGCTGCTGCCCCGGAGACCGATGTGGCAGCCGTGGTGCGCGCCGACCTGGAGCGCTCCGGCCAGTTCCGCAACCTGCCAGTCGAGCAGATCCTCGAAAAGCCCACCCGGGGCGGCGAGATCAACTTTGCGACCTGGCGTGCGCTGAAGCAGAACTACATCGTGGTCGGGCGGGTGCTGGACGCTGGTTCCGGCGCGTATCGCGTGGAGTACGAGCTGTACGACGTGCCGCGCGGCGAGCGCCTGCTGGGTCTGGCCATGACCGCCCGCAGCACCGCCATGCGTGACGTGGCCCATCAGATGGCCGACGCCATCTACGAGAAGATCACCGGTGTGCGCGGTGCCTTCTGGACCCGTATTGCCTATGTGACCGCCAGCGGCAAGGGTGCCGCCATGCGCTACGCGCTGATGGTGGCCGACTCGGATGGCTACAACCCGCAGACCATCGTGCGCTCGGCCGAGCCGCTGCTGTCGCCGTCGTGGAGCCCGGACGGCAACCGTCTGGCCTATGTCAGCTTCGAGCGTGGCAACTCCGCCATCTACATCCAGAACATCACCACCGGTGCCCGTGAGCTGATCACCAGCTTCCGCGGCATCAACAGTGCCCCGTCGTTCTCGCCGGACGGCCGCCGCCTGGCCCTGTCGCTGTCGCGTAGCGGCAACCCCGAAATCTACGTGATGGACCTGGGCAGCAAGCAGCTGACCCAGCTGACCAACCACTTCGCCATCGACACCGAGCCGACCTGGAGTGCCGACGGCGGCACCATCTACTTCACCTCCGACCGGGGCGGCCGCCCGCAGATCTACCAGGTGGCCTCCACCGGCGGCAGCGCCTCGCGGGTGACCTTCCAGGGCAACTACAACGCCACCCCCAGCGTCTCCTATGACGGCAAGAAGATCGTCATGGCCCAGGGCAGCGGCAACACCTACAAGATCGCGATGATGGACAGCAGCCTGGGGTCCGCTCAGTGGACCACCCTGTCCATTGGCTCGCTTGACGAATCGCCGAGCTTCGCGCCCAACGCGAGCATGGTGTTGTATGCCGCCCGCGAGGGTGGACGTGGAGTTTTGTATGCCGTTTCGGCCGACGGGCGCGTGCGCCAGCGGCTGGTACTGGCGGACGGTGATGTTCGTGAGCCTTCTTGGTCGCCATACCGTACAAAGCGCTAACAGAGTGTTAAGATTCGCCCGTATTCATCCCCTCATCCGGCTTTAGGAGCCTCAAAGGTATTCTATGAACAAGTCCACCCGCGTTCTGCTTGTCTCCCTGCTGTCTGTGGCCGTCCTGGCCGGCTGTTCCAAGAAGGTGAAGGAAGAGGCTCCGGCCCCGGTCGACACCGGTTCCACCACCCAGCCGAGCGGCCCGTCGACCTCCGGCCTGTACGGCCCGGGCGACCTGGACACCGACGCCTGCCTGCGCCAGCGCGTTGTTTACTTCGACCTGGACAAGGAAGAAGTGAAGTCGGAATTCCAGGCCATCATGGCTTGCCACGCCAAGTACCTGCGTGACCGTCCGTCGTCGCGCATCACCCTGCAGGGTCACACCGACGAACGCGGTTCGCGCGCTTACAACCAGGCCCTGGGTGAGCGTCGTAGCGCCGCCGTGAACTCGGCTCTGCAGGCCAACGGTGGCTCGGCTTCGCAGCTGACCGACGTGTCCTACGGTGAAGAGCGTCCGGTCTGCACCGAATCGACCGAGTCCTGCTGGTCGCAGAACCGTCGCGTCGAAATCGTCTACACCGCGCAGTAAGTCATGCGCATCGGCATCAAACTGATGCTGGTCGTTGCGGCAGCCCTCGTGGCTGCCGCACCGGCGCAGGCCCAGCGGCAGAGCCTGTCCGACCGCGTAGGCGCGCTCGAGCAGCAGATGTACAACAACAGCTCCAACCAGGACCTGTTGAACCAGATCAATGCCCTGCGACAGCAGGTGCAGCAGCTGCAGAGCACCGTTGAGCAGCTGCAGCACGACACTGCGCAGTACAAGCAGACCACGCGTGACCAGTACCTCGATACTGACAGCCGTCTGCAGCGCCTCGAGGGTGGTGCCGCCCCGGATCTGCCGGCCGTCCCGGCCGCCAGCGCCCCGGCTGCCCCCAAGCCCGCCGCACCGAAACCGCCAGTGGTCGCCACCGAGCGACCCCCGTCCGTGCACGGCGATGCCGGTGCCCTGGCCGCCAGTGGCGACGAGCGCACGATGTACAACGTGGCTTTTGATTCGCTCAAAGCCGGCAAGTACGACGAATCGGCGCAGATGTTCCTGAGCTTCCTGGAGCTCTACCCGAACGGCGTCTACACCCCCAATGCCCTGTACTGGCTGGGTGAAAGCTACTACGCCGTACGCAATTTCCCGCAGGCGGAGGCGCAGTTCCGCGACCTCATCGGCCGCTACCCGACCCACGACAAAGCTTCCGGCGGCCTGCTCAAGATCGGCCTGTCGCAGTATGGCGAGGGCAAGGTTGACGAGGCGCAGGCGACCCTGGAGCAGGTGGTCAGCACCTACCCGGGCTCCGACGCCGCGCGCACCGCGCAGGACCGCCTGCAGTCGATCCGCCTGGGCCAGCAGATCCGCTGACGCCCCCGCCGGCCCAGGTCGGTATAATGTTCGATTGAATGATGGCCGGGCTTCGCCCGGCCGCGCCCGTTTCCGAAGTCTTCTCTCATGAACGCCACCTCGTCCGCCGCCGCCGCCGCGCTTCCCAGCGAGATCGTGCAGTCGCCCCTGCCCAGGCTGAAGATCACCGAGATCTTCACCTCCCTGCAGGGCGAAGCCGATGCCGCAGGCTGGCCCAGTGTGTTCGTGCGCCTGACCGGCTGTCCGCTGCGCTGCACCTACTGCGACACGGCCTACGCCTTCCACGGCGGCACCTGGTGGGATATCGACGATATCGTCGCCGAGGTGCTGGCCCAGGGCGTCCAGCATGTCTGCGTGACCGGTGGCGAGCCGCTGGCGCAGAAGCGCTGCCTGATCCTGCTCGAAAAGCTGTGCGACGCCGGAATGGACGTCTCGCTGGAGACCTCCGGCGCGCTGGACGTCAGCGGGGTGGACCCGCGCGTCTCCCGGGTGGTGGACCTGAAGACCCCGGATTCCGGCGAAATGGCCCGCAACCGGCTGGAAAACCTGCCGTTGCTGACCCGCCGTGATCAGATCAAGTTCGTGCTGTGCAGCCGCGAAGACTACGAATGGGCGCGCGGCATGGTCCGCGAGCATGCGCTGAACGAGCGCAGCATGGTCCTGTTCTCGCCCAGCAAGGGGCAGGTCACGCCGCGCCAGCTGGCCGACTGGATCGTGGAGGACCGCCTGCCGGTGCGCTTCCAGATGCAGCTGCACAAGATTCTCTGGGATGACGAACCGGGGCGTTGAGCCTGTTCGTTGCCCTTGAAGTACCCCGGCGCGGGACAGCGTGCTGGTCCCCACAACCCACCGGATGTATTTCATGAAGAACGCAGTCGTGCTTCTTTCCGGCGGCATGGATTCCGCCGCCGTCATTGCCATTGCCCGTGAACAGGGCTTTGCCGTACACGCCCTGAGCGTGCGCTACGGCCAGCGCCACACCTCGGAACTGGATGCCGCCGCCAACGTGGCCAAGGCCCTGGGCGTGGTCGCGCACAAGACCGTCAACGTGGACCTGCGCAGCATCGGCGGCTCGGCGCTGACCGACGACATCGACGTGCCCGAAGCGGGCGGCGAGGGCATCCCGGTCACCTATGTGCCGGCGCGCAACACCATCATGCTGTCGGTGGCGCTGGGCTGGGCCGAGGTGCTCGGTGCCAGCGACATCTTCTGCGGCGTCAACGCGGTGGATTACTCCGGCTACCCGGACTGCCGACCCGAATTCATCCAGGCCTTCCAGACCCTGGCGAACCTGGCCACCAAGGCCGGCGTGGAAGGGGCGGGCATCCATGTGCACGCCCCGCTGCAGTTCCTGAGCAAGGCTGACATCGTGCGCGAAGGTGTGCGCCTGGGCGTCGATTTCGGCCTCACCGTGTCCTGCTACAACGCCGACGAACAGGGCCGCGCCTGCGGTCACTGCGACGCCTGCCGCCTGCGCGCGCAGGGCTTCGCCGACGCCGGCGTGGCCGACCCGACCCGCTACGTCTGAGGCCGGGTTCACACGGCGGGTGTGACAGGCCGCCAAAGTGGGTTAGAATGCGCACCCCCGGCGCAATGCCAGGGGCAGCAATGGGCCGTTAGCTCAGTCGGTAGAGCAGAAGACTTTTAATCTTTTGGTCGAAGGTTCGAATCCTTCACGGCCCACCAGTTGCGACAATGATTCAAGGCGCTCTTTGAGCGCCTTTTTCATGTCTGTCTCAGTAGGTGCAGAGGGCTTCGCACTGCGTGCTGTCGAATGCTGCAGCCACCTTCTCTAATTCTTTGCGCTGCTCCTGGTCGAGGCGGCCTGCGCTGAGGCGTACACGTGCGGCGATCGGGGCGCGTTGATCGACCCGAAGCAGCATTGCGAAATCGGGGGCACTATCGACCAGTGCGCTGATCAGCGCGCCGCGCAGCGCAGGAAGCTCCGCGCTTTCGTCGATGATCTGCAGGCTGCCGGCATACGTGGTGGTCAGGCCGTCACGTGCCTGCTTCAAGCCTGCGTGCCGGATGGGCGTCATCTCTTCCGGCGTCAGCGCCATGATCTTCTGCCCGGCCAGTTCCACCATCGGTGTCATGCAGCGAAGCATGAAGGGCAGCAGTTGTGCCATCTCCGACTCGTGGTGCCCCATGTTCTGAGCGACCTGGCGAGCTACGCTCTGCCAGTGCTCATTCTGCGATACCCCTTCCGGAACACGGGGGACAACCCCGAGCATCATCAGCGACGAAGCCGTGCTCGATGCATTGGTACAAATCGACTGAAGCTGATGAAAATCCTCCAGACCATACTGGACCTCCTGCAGCAACTGTTTTTCGTCGGCAATGCGACTCACCAGCGATCGTGCCTGGGGGCTGTCAAGCTGCTCATGTGTACCACTGCGCGCTGCCTCCAGCAGTATCAGCTTGTATTCCAGCGTGGCTTTTTCCTGCGCCGACGCGCGTGCGGCGAGGTCATCCTGGGCGCTGGCCGTGAGGCTCCACAGCGCCGAGGCGCTGAGCAGGCCTGCCAGCAGGCACCGCCCGACAACGGATGGCACGATGGAATGACGGGTGTTCATGCGTCCTACGTCCATGTCAATTGAGTCGCGCGAGCGTAGGGCAAGCGATGCGCACGGGCAAGCCGTGGAGTGTGCGGCAATACCGGTTCACTGTCCCCGGCGGTCGCTACAATCGCTCATCCCGGTAGCTCCCGGGCGCTGATAAGTGCACCACAGTGAAGATTGTTCTGACAGGAAGTTCAGGCCGGGTCGGGCGCGCCATCTTCGGCGCGCTGGCCGCGCGCCACGAGGTAATCGGGATCGACCGCAGTCCGTTTGCGACCACGCGCCATGTCGGCGATGTCACCGATACGCGACTGCTGGCGGCGACGCTGAAGGGCGTGGATGCGGTGATTCATGCGGCTGCCCTGCATGCCCCGCATGTGGGGCTGCACAGTGACGCGGAGTTCCAGCGGATCAATGTGGACGGGACGCAGACCATCGCGCGATTGGCACGGGAGGCGGGCGTGCGCCGTTTGGTGTTCACCAGCACGACCGCGTTGTACGGGCATGCCATCACGCCCGGTCACTGCACCTGGGTCGATGAGCAGACCGTGCCGCAGCCGCGCACGGTGTATCACCGGTCCAAGTTGGCCGCCGAGCAGGTGCTGCAGCAGGAGGCCGCAGAAGACTTCCAGGTGCGGGTGATCCGCATGTCGCGCTGCTTCCCGGAAACGCCGGACCGGATGCTGCTGTATCGCCTGCATCGCGGCGTGGACGTGCGCGACGTGGCCGATGCGCATGTGGCGGCCCTCACCAACGACGGCCCGGCATTCCAGCGCTACATCGCCAGTGGCAGTACGCCGTTCCTGCGCGAGGATTGCGAGGCGCTGGTCACGCGCCCGCGTGAGGTGCTCGCGCTGCGCTGCCCGCAGTGGCTGGCCGAATACGACAGGCGTGGTTGGGCGTTGCCGGCGATTGACCGCATTCATGATGCATCGGCGGCGCGGGAGGGGCTGGGCTGGATCAGCCGGCGCGGGCCGGAAGCGGTGCTGGAGCAGTTGGCGGTGGGAAGCATTGAGGTGCTGCCGGAGAGGCGCCGCGCTGATTGCTGCCTGTGATGGGATGCTGTCGTAGAGCCGGGCTTGCCCGGCTGAGGGTGTCCGTGCG
>NZ_JASCOZ010000062.1 GCF_029960115.1 Stenotrophomonas sp. PS02289 | reverse complement strand
CGTGACGGTTGAGCCGGAAAACGGCGGCCGCGCCCGCGGGAGAGGGGAACGGGCGCGGCCGCCGGGGGCTCAGAGGTTCATGTCCAGCACCACGCGGCCTTCGATCTTGCCGGCGTGCATGCGCGCAAAGATGTCGTTGATGTTCTCCAGCGCATCGCTGGTGACGGTGGCGGCGACCTTGCCCTGTTCGGCGAACTCCAGCGATTCCTGCAGGTCCAGGCGGGTGCCGACGATCGAACCGCGCACGGTGATGCCGTTGAGCACCATGCCGAAGATATCCAGCGGGAACTCGCCCGGCGGCAGGCCATTGAGCGACACCGTGCCACCACGACGCACCATGCCCAGTGCCTGCTCGAACGCCTTCGGCGACACTGCGGTGACCAGCGCACCATGCGCGCCGCCAATCTCCTTCTTCAGGAACGCGGCCGGGTCGGTGTTGCGCGCGTTGACGGTCACCGTGGCACCGAGGCGCTGCGCCAAGGCCAGCTTGTCATCGTCGATATCCACCGCGGCCACATTCAGGCCCATCGCCTTGGCGTACTGCACCGCCATGTGGCCCAGCCCGCCGACACCGGAAATCACCACCCATTCGCCCGGCTTGGTATCGGTGACCTTCAAGCCCTTGTACACGGTGACGCCGGCACACAGGATCGGAGCCACTTCGATGAAGCCGATGCCCTTGGGCAGCAGGCCGACATAGTCCGCGTTGGCCAGTGCGTACTCGGCGAAGCCACCGTTCACCGAGTAGCCGCTGTTCTGCTGGGCCTCGCACAGCGTTTCCCAGCCACCCAGGCAGTGTTCGCAATGACCGCAGGCGGAGTAGAGCCAGGGGATGCCGACGCGGTCGCCTTCCTTGATGTGGGTGACGCCCTGGCCCACCGCGACGACGTGGCCGACGCCTTCATGGCCGGGAATGAACGGCGGGTTCGGCTTCACCGGCCAGTCGCCTTCGGCGGCGTGCAGGTCGGTGTGGCAGACACCGCAGGCTTCGATCTTGACCAGGATGTCGCCCGGCCCCGGACGCGGCACGGTGACCTCTTCAATCACCAGGGGCTTGCCGAATTCGCGGACCACCGCCGCTTTCATCGTCTTGTTCATGCATGCATCTCCATGGGGGGATTCCAGCGTGTGCCTGCCGGCCTGCGCACGCCTTGATCGTGATCAAGCTCAGAAGAAACCGAGCTTCTTCGGCGAGTAGCTCACCAGCAGGTTCTTGGTCTGCTGGTAGTGGTCGAGCATCATCTTGTGGTTCTCGCGGCCGATGCCGGACTGCTTGTAGCCGCCAAACGCGGCATGTGCGGGATAGGCGTGATAGCAGTTGGTCCAGACTCGTCCGGCCTGGATGCCGCGGCCCATGCGGTACAGCCGTGAGGCGTCACGGCTCCACACGCCCGCGCCCAGTCCGTACAGGGTGTCGTTGGCGATCTCCAGCGCTTCCTCCTCGGTCTTGAAGGTGGTCACTGACACCACCGGCCCGAAGATCTCCTCCTGGAACACGCGCATGCGGTTGTGGCCCTTGAACACGGTGGGCTTCACGTAGAAGCCACCGGCCAGCTCGCCATCAAGCGTGTTCTGGCCGCCACCGATCAACACCTCCGCGCCTTCCTGCTTGCCGATGTCGATGTAGGACAGAATTTTCTCCAGCTGCTCGCTGGAGGCCTGTGCGCCGACCATGGTGTTGGGGTCGAGGGGATTGCCCTGCACGATAGCGGCCACGCGCTTGAGCGCGCGTTCCATGAACTTCTCGTAGATGGATTCCTGGATGAGCGCGCGCGACGGGCAGGTACACACCTCGCCCTGGTTCAGTGCGAACAGCACGAAACCTTCAATCGCCTTGTCGAGGAAGTCATCGTCCTCGGCCATCACGTCGGCGAAGAAAATGTTGGGCGACTTGCCACCCAGTTCGAGCGTCACCGGAATCAGGTTCTGGCTGGCGTACTGCATGATCAACCTGCCGGTGGTGGTTTCGCCGGTGAAGGCGATCTTGGCGATGCGCGGGTTCGAGGCCAGCGGCTTGCCGGCTTCCAGCCCGAAGCCGTTCACCACGTTGAGCACGCCCTTGGGCAGCAGGTCGCCGATCAGTTCCATCAGCACCAGGATCGAGGCCGGGGTCTGCTCGGCCGGCTTGAGCACCACGCAGTTGCCGGCGGCCAGCGCCGGAGCCAGTTTCCACGCCGCCATCAGCAGCGGGAAGTTCCACGGAATGATCTGCCCGACCACGCCCAGCGGCTCGTGGAAGTGGTAGGCCACGGTGTCCTTGTCGATCTCCGAGAGGCTGCCTTCCTGCGCGCGCACCGCACCGGCGAAGTAGCGGAAGTGGTCGACCATCAGCGGGATGTCGGCGTTGAGGGTTTCGCGGATCGGCTTGCCGTTGTCCCAGGTCTCCGCGTGTGCGATCAGTTCCAGGTTCTGCTCGATGCGGTCGGCGATGCGGTTGAGCACGTTGGCGCGCTCGGTGGTGCTGGTTTCGGCCCAGCCTCGCTTCGCGGCATGCGCGGCATCCAGCGCCGCCTCGATGTCCTCGGCGTTGGAGCGGGCCACCTCGGTGAACACCTTGCCGGTCACCGGGGTGGTGTTCTCGAAATACTGGCCGCTGCGCGGGGCGACCCACTCGCCGCCGATGTAATTGCCATAGCGCGGCTTGAACAGCGAGCGGGGGTCGGTGGCGTGCGGCTTGGCAGAGGTGACGGCATTCATCGGTGGATCTCCGGCAGGGTTGGGTAAGCCCACAAAGGGGGTGACCCACTACCGCAAGGACGGTGCCAGCTTTGACCTGCTGCGCTGCGACACGGCGTCGCAGCCTGTGGTGGCACGCCGATGCGCATTCAATTGCGGCAGTGCATCACCGAAGGTCATTGCGCGCTAACGCGCGCTGTGGTGTTTATCGGAACAGGTCCCGCTGCACCTGTCGCAAATTGCGACACTGGAGAAACCGTCGTGTCCCAGCTACCGCTCGCTCACCGTGTGGGGAATGCGCGTCGCTCGTTCTTCGAGCGCGGCTCCACCCCTGTGGGGATCGTGTCCGACACCATCCTGCAGTCGTGGCAGCGCTGCCTGCGCGGCGGCCTGCTGGTGGATGCCCAACCCGACGTGGAGCCGCTGCCGCAGGCGCGCCTGCGCGAACTGCGTGAGCGCCAGCAACGCCTGTGGCGGCTGGCGCGGCCGGAACTGGACGGGCTGGCCGCTGACATCGCCGCCACCGGCAGCATCGTCCTGCTTACCGATGAGGAAGGCTGGGTGCTGGACGCCGAAGGCAGCCCGGGCTTTCTGGACAAAGCCGGCCGGGTCGCGCTGATGCCCGGCGTGCGCTGGGACGAGACCACGGTGGGCACCAACGCGATCGGCACCGCGATTGTCGAAGGGCGTTCGGTGGAGGTGCGCGGCGGCGAGCACTACTTCGCCCCGCATTCGATCCTGACCTGTTCGGCCACGCCGATCTTCGACCCTTACGGCCAACGCGTGGGCGTACTGGATATCTCCGGCGATGCCCGACAGCAGCATCTGCATGCGCGGGTGCTGGCCCGCCAGGCAGTAGCGCATATTGAACACCGCTACTTCGAGGAAGGCCTGGCCGACTGCGAGCTGGTGCGGCTGCACCATGACCGCGCCCTGCTGGGTACCGCCCGCGAAGGCATTCTGGGCTTCCGCAACGGAAAGCTGGTGGCGGCCAACCGCGCCGGGCTGGCGCTGTTCGGACTGGACCACGGTGACATCGGCCGCGCGCCCTATGCGGCGCTGTTCGACGGCCCGCTGGCGCGCATGCATGACGATGGTGCGTTGATCGACCGGCAGGGCCGCGCGTTGCACGGGCAACTGCAGGAAGGCACCCGTGCGTCCGCACCGCATCGGGCGCATCCAACGGCGTCGATGCGGCCCGCTACACCGCGTCCCACGCCCGCACCGGCCATCGTGGATGACCGACCGCTGTTCGATGAGGCCCAGCACCGCGCGCTGGAACGCGCCTGCCGTGTGCTCGACGCCCAGCTGCCGGTTCTCCTGCAGGGCGAAACTGGCACCGGAAAAGAGGTGTTCGCGCGCGAGCTGCATCGCCGCAGTGCACGCGCTGATCGCCCGTTCGTGGCGGTGAACTGCGCCGCGCTGCCGGAAGGACTGATCGAAGCGGAACTGTTCGGGTACGAGGAAGGTGCCTTCACCGGTGCACGCCGTAGCGGCAGCACCGGCCTGCTGCGCCAGGCCCAGGGCGGTGTGTTGTTCCTCGACGAGATCGGCGACATGCCGCTCGCGCTGCAGCCGCGTCTGCTGCGGGTGCTGCAGGAACGCACCCTCTCACCGCTCGGTGGCGGCAAACCAGTACAACTGGATTTCGCTTTGATCTGCGCCACACACCGTGACCTCGATCATGCGATGGCGGCCGGCGAGTTCCGCAGCGACCTGTTCTATCGCATTGCCGACCATCGCGTCGCCCTGCCTTCGTTACGCAACCTGTCCGACCGTAGCGCGATGGTGCAGGGCCTGTGGCAGCGGCTGGGCCAGGGCCGCCGGCTGGATGCGCCGTCTGCGGCGGCCTTGGCCGCGTACACGTGGCCGGGCAACGTCCGCCAGCTCAGTGCCTGCCTGCGCACCTTGGTGGCGTTGAGTGAACCCGGTGAGGTGATCGCGTTGGCGTCGTTACCGGACTACGTGCGCGAGGCACCCGTGGCGGTGCCTGTTGCTATGGCCAGTGGCCTGCAGGCGATGACCCTGGCTGCCATGCGTGAAGCCGTTGCGGCCGCCGACGGCAATGTCTCCGAAGCGGCGCGCGCGCTGGGCATCAGCCGCAGCACGTTGTATCGGCGGCTCGGGGTGAGCGGGTAACTCAACCCACCAACGCCGCCGATTCCCGCGCCAGCTGTTCAATCCCCGCCCAATCACGCGCCTGCATCAACGCCCGCGTGGTCAACCACGAACCGCCCACGCACAGCACATTCGGCAGGTGCAGGAAATCGCGTGCAGTCTGCGCGCTGATCCCACCGGTCGGGCAGAAGCGCACATCACCAAACGGCCCGTTCCACGCGCTCAGCATTCCCACGCCGCCGGCCTGCACCGCCGGGAAGAACTTGAACGTATCCAGCCCCTGCTCCAGTCCCTGCATCAGCTCGGACGAGGTCGCCACGCCCGGCAGGAACGGCAGGTCGGTATCGCGCGCTGCCGCGTAAAGACGGTCGGTGGCACCCGGCGACACCGCGAAGCGGCCGCCGATCTTCTTCACCTGTTCCATCTGCGCGGCGGTCAGTACCGTGCCTGCGCCGACCACGGCGTCGGGCACCGCTTCCACCATCGCCTTGATCGCGTCCATCGCCACCGGCGTGCGCAGGGTGACCTCGATCACCGGCAGCCCGCCGTTGAACAGCGCCTGTGCCACCGCCACTGCGTCATCCACGTTTTCCGGGGTGAACACCGGGATCACCGGGGCCAGTTTCAACACTGCGCGTACGCGCGGATCAGCGCCGGACATCAAATCGCTCCTCGCCCGTCAGGGCCATCACGTCAGCTTCGCTGACCAGGTTGAAGTCGCCCGGAATCGAGTGCTTGAGAATGGCCGCAGCCAGACCGAAGCGCACGATGGCCTGCGGGTCGAAGTCGCGCATCATGCCATGCAGGATGCCCGCGGCGAAGGCGTCGCCGCCGCCAATGCGATCGACAATGCCGACCATCTCGCGCGGTGCGGCCAGTGCACGCGTGCCGTCGCGACCGATCAGCATCGCGCCGAGCGAGTGATGGTCCACGCTGTGCGGCGTGCGCTGGGTGCAGGCCATCCACTGCAGCCGCGGGAATGCGGCAAATGCCTGCGCAGCCGCCGCGTCCACGCGCTCGCCGATGTCGGCCTGCGGGAATTCGCCACCCAGCACCACGCCGATGTCGCGGTAATCGGCAAACGCCACGTGCGCGCAGGCAAACAGCTCACGCAGTATGCGCGGTGCGTCGCCTTCCCAGCGCGCCCACAGCGACGGCCGGAAGTTGCCGTCGAACGACACCTTCACCCCGCGCGCGCAGGCCGCCTGCGCCGCAGCCAGGGTGGCCTCGGCCATGGCTGTGTTCAACGCGGGGCTGACCCCGGAAAGATGCAGCCATTCCACACCGTCCAGCAGCGTGTTCCAGTCGTAGTCGGCGGCGCTGCCCAGTGAGAACGCCGAGTCCACGCGGTCGTACACCACCTCGCTGGCGCGCTGCACGGCACCGGTGGTGAGGAAGTACAGGCCCATGCGGCCCGGACGGGTCTGCACGTGGCGGGTGTCGACCTGGTGGCGGCGCAGCTCGCCGACGACGAACTGACCCAGCGGGTTGGCCGGCAGTGTGCTGACCATCGAAACGTCGTGGCCGAACTGCGCCAGCGAAACGCCCACATTGGCCTCGGCACCGCCGGGGTGTACCGTCAGCTGCCCTGTCTGCAGCAGCAGTTCACGGCCGGGGGCGCTCATGCGCAGCAGCAACTCTCCAAAACAGACAACACGACTCATGGCGATGGATCCCTTGTTGTGGAACTGACCGGGCGACAGCGCCAAGACAGTTTGGCTAGCGGTGTCATTCTAGCGGGCCGGGCCGCCCCGTCTACCCATGTGCAAAGTCGGAACCTTTGTCCCGCAAGCATCTGCGGGACATTGCAAATCTGTTGCGGTGCAAGATGCCCTGTCCTCCACGTGCTGTTAACGTCCGCCCTGACCAGCGGTGTCATTGCACTGACACGTCGCCGGATTGCTGTTTCATGTAGCACCTTGGGAGAGGGAAAACATGCAATACCGAATCAATCAGAAAAAGACACCGGTTACCTTGCTCGCACTTTCGATTGGCCTGGCGCTCGGTGGCGCCGCGCTGGCCCAGGAGCAGACCGGCACCGCCGCCACGGAACTGGATACCGTCACTGTCACCGGCTACCGCGCCAGCGTGGAGAAGGCGCTGGACATCAAGCGCGGTGAGTCCGGCGTGGTAGACGCCATCGTCGCCGAAGACATCGGCAAGTTCCCCGATCTGAACCTGGCCGAGTCGCTGCAGCGCATTCCGGGCGTAGTCATCACCCGTGAAGCCGGCGAAGGCCGCAACATCTCCGTGCGCGGCCTGGGTCCGGACTTCACCCGCGTGCGCATCAACGGCATGGAAGCGCTCACCACCGTGGGTGCCGGCGACCAGAGCGGCGGCACCAACCGCGGTCGCGGCTTCGACTTCAACGTGTTCGCCTCGGACCTGTTCTCGCAGCTGATCGTGCGCAAGACCGCCTCGGCCGACGTGGAAGAAGGCTCGCTGGGTGCCACTGTGGACCTGCGCACCGGTCGTCCGTTCGACTATGACGGCTTCACCTTCGCCGCCAGCGGCCAGGCCAGCTACAACGCCATGGCTGAAAAGGCCGACCCGCGCGTGGCCGCACTGGTCTCCAACACCTGGGCCGACAACACCTTCGGCGCGCTGCTGTCGGTGGCCTACTCCGAGCGCCAGGCGCTGGAAGAAGGCTCCAACACCGGCCGTTGGGCCAATGGCCCCAGCAACGGCAACTTCAGCCCCAGCTCGCCGTTCACCGCCGCACGCAGCGCCGATGTCTATCACCCGCGCTTCCCGCGTTACGTGCAGATGGAACATGAGCAGAAGCGCCTGGGCGTCACCGGTACCCTGCAGTGGAAGCCGACCAACGCCACTGAAATCTCGCTGGACGCGCTGTACTCGAAGATCGACGCCGAGCGCGACGAAAACTACATCGAAGCCATTTCCTTCAGCCGCGGCACCAGCACCACCCCGCGCCTGGTCGGCAAGCCGAACACCATCGTCAAGAACGGCGTGATCGAAAACAGCGCGCTGGTCTACGGTGAATTCGACAACGTCGACATCCGCACCGAAAACCGCCATGACGAGTGGAGCACCGAGTTCAAGCAGCTGGCCTTGAACGGCCAGCACCGCTTCGGTGACGACTTCACCTTGTCCGGAAAGGTCGGCGTTTCGCGCTCCAAGCACGAGAACCCGATCCAGACCACGATCATCATGGACAAGTACGATGTCGACAATTACAGCTACGACTACCGCGGCAACAACCGGTTCCCGACGCTGAACTACGGCATCAACCCGACCGATCCGACCGGCTGGGAGCTGGCTGAAATCCGCCTGCGTCCGCAGTACGTGGACAACGACTTCGACACCGGCCAGATCGACTTCAACTGGAACATCAGCCCCGGCTTCCGCCTGAAGGGCGGCGTCCTGGCCAAGGACTACACCTTCAAGACCACCGAACTGCGTCGCAGCAGCGAACTGGCCGTGCCGAACTTCGCCAACGGCACCAAGATCGTGCCGGTGGACATGACCCAGCCGGCCAGCCTGAAGGGCATCAATGGCAACCCGGACCAGTGGGTCGTGCCGAATCTGGACGCGATTGCTGACTACTTCGACATCTACAGCAACAGCGGCACCTTCGCCGTGGCTCCGCGCGCCAACAACGTGCGCAGCGTGGAAGAGAAGGACCGCGGCGGCTACCTGATGGGTGAGTTCTCCACCGAACTGGGCAGCATCCCGTTCTCGGGTAACTTCGGCGTCCGTTACGTCAAGACCAAGCAGAGCTCCACCGGTCTGTCGACGTTGTCCACCACTACCGTTTCCACCACCGTGGACCGCGAGTACGACGACACGCTGCCCTCGTTCAACCTGGTGGCCGAGATCACCCCGGACTTCCTGATCCGCCTTGGCGCGGCCAAGGTGATGAGCCGTCCGGGCCTGGGCAGCCTGACCCCGGGGTCGACCGTGGCCGTGGCCGGCGGTGCGCGCACCATCTCCACCGGTAACCCGAACCTCGACCCGATCCGCGCCAAGAACGTGGACCTGGGCTTTGAGTGGTACTTCGCCGAAGGCGCGATGGCCGGCGTCGGTCTGTTCTACAAGGACATCGACACCTTCATCCAGACCACCCGCGAAACCCGTCCCTTCAGCGACAGCGGCCTGCCGGCCGAACTGCTGATCGGCACCGGTGCCACCCCGGACAGCGACTTCACCTACACCAAGCCGGTCAACACCCCGGGTGGTGAGCTGAAGGGCGTGGAAGTGAACTACACCCAGCCCTTCACCTTCCTGCCGGGCAACTGGTCGAACCTGGGCATCCAGTTGAACTACACCTGGGTGGACTCGCAGATCCAGTACATCAACTCCACGGGCCAGCCGGTGCTGAAGGCCGACCTGACCGGTCTGTCGCGCAACTCGTGGAACGCCACCCTGTTCTATGAAGGCAAGGTGTTCTCCGGCCGTGTCTCGGCGACCAACCGCGACGACTACCTGACCCAGGTCACCGGTACCGAAAACGGCTTCAACCTCGACGGCTACCACGGCATGACCGGCACCACCTTCATCGATGCGTCGATCCGCTATGCGATCAACGACAAGCTGGAGCTGAGCCTGGAAGGCATGAACCTGACCAACGAGGCATCCGACGAGTGGGTCTACTCGCCGGCCACCGGTCAGCTGCCGCTGCAGTACACCGAAACCGGGCGGCAGTACATGCTCGGCGTGCGCTACAAGTTCTGATCGCACGATGGCAGCGGCGTGGGCAACCACGCCGCTGTTGCGGCGCAAGATGCCGCACCGTTTCCCCTTTGCTAGTTTCTGACGGCCTTGCGCTGATACCGCGGCCGTGGCCGACCGCACCGTTCTGCTGACGAGGATGGCGTGTTGTGCCGTACGTTCTCGCTGTGGAAAGGAAGGTCACATGCTGCATTGCGCTGATGTTCTGGGCCGGTGGATGCCGGGTGCTTCGAATGGTGCGGGTCCGATGAGGGCCGGCCAACGGCCGGCGCTACCGAGGCTTGCAGTTCTAGCCCTTGCGCTCGTGTCCGCTGGCAACGCCGCCGCGCAGACCACCCCGCAGCTGTTGTTCCATGTCTCGGCCGAGCACGGCCTTGAGGCGGACGCCGCACAGGGCGATGCGATTCCCAATTTTGTCGACAAGGTCACCACCGTGGCCGACGGCGCGCACGGCCGCGCCATCCAGTGGGCTGACGACGGCGTGTTGTCCTGGAACGCACCGGGCAACATCCAGGCCCAGCGCGGCACCCTTGGTTTCTACTGGCGACCGCGCTACGCCGTCGGTGAAGCGCCGTTCGTGATCTTCCGCGTCGGCTACGCCGACCACAGCAGCTGGGACATGGCCTGGCTGCGCATCGACTGGAACGGCCACGGCTTCGATGCCTTCGTCACCGACGCCAACCTGGCCCGTACCCGTGTCTCGTTCAAGCTGGACGCGCTACCCGCCGCCGACCGCTGGCAGCACATCGCCTTCGGCTGGGACGAAGACCACGGCGTGCGTCTGTATGTGGACGGCAAGGAAGTCGCGCGCGCTGAAACCACCGCCGACTACGACGCCGCGTTGGACCAGCTGGGTCTGGCGGGTCGCGTGATGGCCCCCTACCAGGTGCAGAGCCGCTACAACTTCCTGCGTGGCAGTGACTTCGACGAGATTCGCGTCTACGACCGCCTGCTCGATCCGGCCGGCATGGCCGCCTTGGCGGCCAACCGCGCGCCGACCACGGCTGTACTGAGCGCTGACGCGCAGCGCGCCTGGAATCACCGGTTCGGTTGGGACCGCGCGCTGCCGCCAGCGCTGACCACCCCGACCACCTCCATCCGCAAGGTCGAGTTCGACGACACCAAGGACCACAAGCAGTGGATGTGGAAGGCGACCGATGGCATTGCCGAGACCACCTGGCCCGGCGTGTACAACCGCTCGCGCCTGCCCGGCCGCAATGACTACTTCCAGCTGCCGGACTGGAACACCTATGTGGAAGGCGGCCAGCAGCTCGACCTGACCGTACCCGACACTGAGACCGTCAACCGTGTGGAAGTGCGCGGTGCCGCCTTCGGTGCGCTGAGCCACTCTGCCAATGGCCAGTCTGCCACTTCCCTGCTGCAGCGCCCGCAGGGTGTGGTGCGCAGCGTGGATGACATTCCCGCCCAGCGCGGTGGCGTGCTGCACTTCCGCAACACCGAGCAGGAAACCCCGATCCAGGAGATCTGGGCCTACAACGTCAGTGACGCGGCCGAGCCGGAAGGCACGGTCAAGCAGCGCTACCTGATCGACAGCCAGGCGCTGCCCGATTACCTCAACATCACCGCGCTGCGCGAGTACATCGACGGCCGCTACCCCGTGGCCGAACGCAGCACGGTGATGGCGCTGCCCAAGGGCGCAGGTTCGCGCCGTCGCGCCGCCGACACCCTGCCGGCGCAGCCGCTGCCGATCGTGCACGTGCTGATTCCCAGTGGTGTGGGCGATGCCCCGGCTGCGCAGCCGCTGATCCGCAGCTGGGCGCACAGCTGGGAGAACATGTACGACGGGCTGGATGGCGTGGCCATCGACATTCCGGCGCTGAACCTGCCGGCCACCCGCGACGGCCTGATTCCACTCAACATCCGCATCAAGGACCCGATCTGGCCGGCGCGCGACATGATCGATGTCAGTGTTTCGGTCAAACCCGGTGAAAAGCGCACGCTGTGGCTGGACCTGCGCGACCGCATCCTCACCGCCGACAGCCTGTGGCTGAGCGTCGCCTCGGGCGCGCCAGGCTTCAACGCCGCCTCACTGGACGGCGCGGAGATCCGCCTGGTGTTCAAGGACCGCGCCGAAGCCAAGCGCGAACACGCCGCAGACCGCTTCAACCAGGTGCGTGACAACTGGGGCTTCCTGGTTGAAGAGCACACCACCTCCAAGCGTCAGCGCCTGTATGCGCGCGTGTACGCCGACCTGAGCGACCTGCTGCGGGTCGACCCGGACCACGAGCTGGGCCGCCTGTACTGGAACTACATCAGCTACAACAGCCAGGGCAAACCGCCGTTTACCCAGCCCGAAGCGCCGAAGGGTGCGCCGCTGTGGGCGTTCCGTCAGACCGAAGACCTCAAGTACGTGCGTCGCTTCGTCGACTGGTGGATCGACAACCGCCAGATCGCTTATGGCGACTTCGGCGGCGGCATCTCCGACGACACCGACCTCACCCAGCAGTGGCCGGGACTCGCCCTGATGGGCGTGGAACCGGACCGGCTCAACACCTCACTCACTGCGTTGAGTGACGCGGTGTATCGCAATGGCATGTTCAGCAACGGCCTGAGCACCATCGAGACTGACGAGCTGCACAGCTACGAAGAAGGCATCAACGCCAACAGCGCCATGCTCTACCTCAACTGGGGCGACCCGTTGACCGTGGAGCGCCTGATGGAAACGGTGAAGGCCTTCAACGAGCGCATCATCCTGCCCAACCCGCAGGGGCACCTGCTGTTCTCCAGCAACTGGTTCGGCGGCAACAAGGTGTATCGCGAACCGAACTGGCAGTGGCAGAAGCCGTACTCCTTCCCTGCCCTGCATCCCGCGTTCCTGATGGGCCAATACAACGCTGATCCCACCGGCCGCAAACTGGTGGTCGGGCTGGCCGACAGCTACCTCGCCCACGCCTACACCGACGACAAGGGCCGTTGGGCGCTGCCGAACGAGATCAACTGGGCGACGGGCAAGACCCGTGGCGGCGAGCTCAACAACGGCTCTGGCGGTGGCGACACCATGCATACCTTCTGGGCGGCCTGGCGCTTCACCGGTGAGGACAAATACCTGAAGGCGCTGGACTACCGCGTGGCGCGTGGTGGCCCGGGTTCGCTGTCCAACCTGGGCGAGAACTTCGTCGAAGTGCTCGGTCGCGGCGCGGACTGGAACCCCAAGCTGATTGCCGACGCAGACGCCGGCAACACCGGCTTCGCCAGCGTGATGGCATGGCAGGCGACCGGCGACAAGAGGTATCTGGAAGCCCTGTATGCCGATGGCATCCAGGCCAAGGCACAGCGCGAGTACATGAATACCGAGGGCCACTGGTGGTCCGACCGCGTGGAAGCCAACAGCGAGTTCCTGCAGCGCGCTCGTCTCGGCGGCATCGCCCTGCGTCGCAACCAGAGCTGGCCCGGCCACACCGTCAGCTGGCGCTTCACCCAGCCCGAGGCCGCCGAGCAGGTCGGTCTGCTGGTACATGCGCCGAGTACCGAGCGCTTCACCGTGACCGCGCACAACCTTGGCAAGCGGGCAGCCGAAGCACAGATGACCACGTGGAACGTCACCGCCGGCACATGGCGGGTGCGCAGCGGTGTGGATCGCGATGGCGACGGAGTGATCGACGGCAAGGCGACCACGCAGGATGTGGTGCTCGAGCGCAGTGCCTCAATGCCGCTGCGCTTCGCGCCGGGACAGACCGAGGTGTTCGAGTTCGAGCTGGTGCAGCCGGGAACGCCGGTGGAGCTGCGGCCGGACCTCGGCGTTGGTCGCGGGGATGTGCGTGTGGATGGGAAGCAGGTGCACGTGACCGTGCACAGCCTGGGCCATGTGGGCACGCCGGTCGGCGTGGCTGTGCTGGAAGACCGTAACGGGCGGGAGATCGCGCGGACGGAAGTACCGGCAATGGAAGCGCCGAGCGATCTGGTGCCGCGTACGACGACCGTTGGTTTGCCGCTGCCGGCAGGAAGCCGAGAAGGGCTGCGGGTGCGGGTGATGCTGGACGGAGAAGCACCCGAAGTCACCCGCCTCAACAACACCGTGATGGTACCGACCCCGTAGAGCCGGGCTTGCCCGGCTTCTTTCCGACATCGCGGTGGTTCAGCCGGGCAAGCCCGGCTCTACGTCTCCTGCGTTGACGCGCCATGCGCGCCACCGCGATCCATCACCACCCATCACCGCATCAAAACGTCACACTCCCCTCAATACACGTAACACATTCCCCACCCACCCAAAGATCCTCCCCCACCAACTCCACCCACACCCGCCCGGCACGGCCCAACACCGTCCCCTGGCTGATCACATACCGCCCCGGTGCCAATCCATCGCGCAGCAACCACCGCGCGATCCCGGCATTGAGACTCCCGGTCACCGGATCTTCCGGCGCGGCTTCCCCCGCAATGAACGCCCGCGACTCAAACTGCGTGTCCACGCCATCGGACGCGTCACAAGCCGCAAACACTCCCACCATCAACCCTTCCAGCGCTGGATAGTCCGGCTTGATCGCCAGCACCGCCGCACGACTCCGCAACCGCAGTGCCAGCCACTCAGGCCCGTTCACCACCCACTGCGCATCCACCACGTCGTCAGCGGCCACGCCCAACCCAGCACGCACACGCTCACGCACGTCAGCCTCCAGCGGGCCTTCGCGCAGCAGCGGCGGAGCCACGAAGGCCAGCCCGTCCGCGCCGCGCCGGATACGCACCAGCCCGATCGCGCACTCCTGGACGATCTCCTCGCCCTGCGGTTCCCCACCCTGCGCCAGCCAGGCATAGCAGCTGCCCAACGTCGGATGGCCGGCAAACGGCAGCTCTCCCATCGTGGTGAAGATGCGCACGCGGTAATCCGCACGCGGGTCGGTGGGTGGCAGCAGGAACGTGGTCTCGCTCAGGTTGGTCCAGTTGGCGAAGGCGGCCATGCGGGCGTCGCTGAGTTCGGCCGCATCGTGGACCACGGCCAGCGGGTTACCCAGAAGCGGATCGGTACTGAAGACGTTGACCTGACGGAAAGGATGGACGCTCACGATGGGATCCGGGTGTGGGGAAACCAATCATGCGTCGCACCACGCGCAAACTTCAACGACCCGTATATCCACGCCCTGCGTGGCTGATCTGAGAATCGTTGCAGCAGGGCAACGGTGCGCGGTCGCGCTTGTCCGGGGATGCGCGCGGGCGCTACGCAGAATAGGAGTTGTACGAGATACAACGACAACTTGGAGTGCGAAGCTGACTGCTTTATGCCACAACGTCAAAGAACCCCATGACCATCAGGATACTTAGACCTGCCTTCCTCATGATGGTGCTGGCGCTTCAATTGGCATGCAAGCCTGAAGAACAACACAGTCCAGTCACCACCGGTGCCTCTGACGAAACTGTAGTAGCCCACCCCAATGGCGAAAACAGCATCACCATTCATCGAGCACAGCCCAAAGTGATGCGGGTTGTCACGCCTCATTCAATCGGCGAAATGCCATCGTCGACTGGCACGAAGGCATCCCATCATCTGGATGCGGAAGAAATGTACATCGGTGAGGGAGGCATCGAAGCGGATGCAATCGACCAGGTTCTGCAGTCGCGGAAAGCATTTGCCAACGCGGTGCAGGCTCTTGATACGGAGGGCGTCCGCAGCATGGAAGCTCAGGATATGACCCGGCTTTACCGCACCGTCATGGAGCAGGCCTTGGGCAAGGACATGGTGGTCTCCAGCCTGGCTTGCGGTCTGAGTGTCTGCCTGGGCTCGGTACAGAAGGGTTCTGAATTCGATGACAGCTGGGCGCACACGTTCCTGGACCACGAGGCGATCAAGGTCTTTGGTTTTGTCCAGGCAGAAGATCGGCTGGGGCACACACATGAGCGCCGGTTCCTGTTTTCGATGGATCCCGAGCTCCCGGCAGTCATTGTGCATCTCGCGCCGTAGGTAACCTACTCGAGTACTTACTCGTCGCGCTGCTTCATGGTCATGCCCTACCGGATGTTGAGCCGTTCATGGCGGTCGTCTGGCGAGCGACCCTACCGGAGGTCGCGCAGCGACGTTCTGGAGTGCTGGGTTGCGGACGCAACGCGCCTGGAGCAGCCGGGCAAGCCCGGCTCTACGCGGCGTCTACTTCGAGTTCCTTGGTGCGGCGTTCGTACCAGCCGTTGGTGGTGGGCTCGAAGATCGAGCTGCGTACCATCTCGCCCTGGTAGACGTGCACGGAGATTGCAAGTTGATCCGCGCTGGCGTTGCGGATGGTGTGGTACTCGTGCGGCGGGATCAGACTGCCGGCGCTGCCGCAGTCTCCAATGACGCATGGCAGTGCGCGGAAGCGGAAGCGCTCGCCATCCTGCTCAAGCAACTCGTACTGGGTGATTTCCAATTGGCCGAGCCATACGCCTTCCACACACCACAGGCCGCTGTGGTCGTGCAGCGGCGTGCCTTGGCCTGGCCCCCAGCTCATGGCGACGATGCTGTAGCCATGCTCGGGGCTGCGGTAGAGCTCGCGTCGGGCGTAGTGGTCTTCAATCGGGTGGTGCACGCAGGCAGGCAACTGGATGCGGCTGTCGGCAATGGCCTGGCGCAGTGCCTGTTGCAGCATCGGGGCGATGCGGTGCGGGTCGTTCTGTTCGACGGCGTGGTCAACGGCGGCGATGAGACGGTCGCGGCCATGGAACGTCGGGAAGGTGCAGGTCGTGTCCATGACCGCAGTGTAGGAGATTCTGGTGAAAATCTCGTTTGATCTGGATCACGGACGATGCTTGAAGATTGTCCGAAATTACCGGTGGTTTACGTGCGGAGCGTTGGTGCGCTTGGCCGGTGCGTCCGGCTTTGGGAACGTGACGTGCAGTTTGAGGGCCGGCCAACGGCCGGCGCTACCGGGTTGTTTACGTCATTGCGTGCCACGTTGTACGAACGGCACCTGCCCGTACAGGCGACGCTCGCCACCGCGTGGGTCGTCGGCTTGCTGCGAGTGCACATCAAACAACAGGGTTTGACGACGTTCGAGTGAATACGGGTCCCATTGGGCCAGCTTGCCGTGATTCGGATTGCCGGTGAAGGCGAATGCCAGCAGCGCATCGCTCATCGCATGGGCGACCTGCTGCGCGTCTTCGCCGGTGCCGGTCTTCGACCCTTCAGCGCCCAGATTGTGGAACACCAGCGGAATATCCAACGTATGGAAGGCACGCAGCTTGCCGCCATCCAGCGGTGTGCCCCAGTCGAGCTGGTACGCCCACGTGGGTGCACCTTGCCGCGCACGCGCTTCCAGCTCTTCCACCGCCCCGCGCCAGGAACGCCCGGCGGTGGTGGCGGCGAAGAACACCTCTGAAGGGGTGTACTGCGGGTACAACCTGCGGTACTCGGCGATCACCACGGAGGGCAGCAGGTCAACGAACTGCTCTTTCTCCAGCTTGGCTGGCAGGCTTTCCCACGTCAGCTCGAAGTTGGCGGGGTCGTTGCCGAGGAAGGCGCGGGTTTCATCATGCGTGTTGCCGATCACCATCGGAATGCCGGCCGACTGCACTGGTGCGTGCGGCCAGAACGGATGCACGGGCAACGCATCGCCATCCAGCACCGGCCCGAAGTACAGGCTGGTGCTTTCCACCCGCGAAGGATCGCGTGCCTTGGTCGCGGCCAACAGCGCCGAGGTCGGCAACCCCAACAGCGCGTCCACATCACGCGCACCCACGGCCTCCATCGCGATGCGCGCACGCTGCGTGGCCGCGCGCGGCCCAGCCGCGGTGATCTGCTGCCCGCTCATGGTCCAGGCCTTGTGGAACAGACCCTTGGCCGCCGGCATCGCCATCAGCGTGGCGATCTTCGCGCCGCCGCCACTCTGGCCGAACACGGTGATGTTGTCGGCGTCGCCGCCGAACTCGTGCGCATGCTCGCGCACCCAGTGCAGCGCCTGGATCAGATCCAGCTGGCCGACGTTGCCGGAATCGGCGAAACGCTCATCGCCGAGTTGACCCAGATACAGATAGCCGAACACGTTGAGGCGGTGATTCACCGTTACGACCACGACGTCGCCGCGCTGGCACAGCGCGCTGCCGTCATACAGCGGGTCGCTGCCGGAGCCATTGTTGTACGCGCCGCCGTGGATATAGAACAGGATCGGCCGTCGCCGGCCATCGCGCAGTGCCGGCGTCCAGAGGTTGAGGAACAGGCAATCCTCGCTGCCCGGGCCATCGCTGCCGCCCTGTGGCGCGGCGCTGCCGTAGGCCAGTGCATTACGCACGCCTTGCCACGGCTGCTCCTGAAGTGCGGGCTGGAAGCGCCGCGTAGCGGTATCGGCCCCATAGGGAACGCCGCGGAAGCCATGCACGCCGTTGATGTATTCGCCGCGCAGGCGACCACCGCGCACTCGCGCCAGCGACGCGGCATTCGACGCTGTGCTGTCGGCCGACGTGAGCAGGGACGAACTGGCCACACTCAACATCAAGGCATAGCGCGCACTGTCACGCAGGAAGCGACGGCGTTGCAGATCGGCGGGGCGGGTCATCGGCTGTGCTCCTGTGCCTGCATCCAGCGCAGCGCCAGCGCCGGCCACTGCGTGGTGGTGAGGTCGGGTGGAATGCGCACACCAAAACCGTGGCCGCCGTGCGCGAACAGGTGCATCTCGCTGGGCACGCCAGCCTGCAGCAAGGCCTGGTAATACAGCAGGCTGTTCTGCACCGAAACCACGTCGTCGTCCTGCGCGTGCACCAGGAAGGTGGGCGGGGTGTTGGCCGTGACCTGCTGCTGCATCGAGAACTGCTGCGTCAGCGCAGCGTCTGGATGCTTGCCCAGCAGCCGCTCACGCGAGCCGGTATGAGCGTGCCTGCCCATGTCGATCACCGGGTACATCAGCAACGCGAAATCGGGTCGCGCGCTGACCGCATCAATGGCGTCGCCGATGCCGGGCAGTGCGGTATCAAAGCCCGTGCTCAGGCGCGCTGCCACATGGCCGCCGGCAGAAAAGCCGATCACCCCGATCCGCTGCGGGTCCAGCTGGAAGCGCGCCGCATCGTGGCGGATAAGCCGCAGGGCGCGCTGCGCGTCGGCCAGCGCCGCCTGGCGATCGGTGCGCCCAGCGGGCAGGCGGTAGCGCAGCACGAACAGGGTCACCCTGCCCTGCTCCGCAAAGGCCGGCACCAGCGCGGTGCCCTCCTTGTCGAGCACGATGCGCTGGTAGCCACCGCCGGGAATGACCAGCAGCGCGCTGCCGTTGGGCCTGGCCGGGCGGTACGCCACCAGATACGGCGCACTGACCCCGTCGATGTAGCGGTCCGGCAAGGCCGGATCGGCGCTGCGCTCGATCACGCGGGGTACCGAGGCAGCGCCCTGCTCCCCCGGCACTCGGCCGGCTGGCCACAGCGCGATGCGCTCGGGACTGCCGACGGCGGGCTCCGTCTCCGGCACCGCCCGCTCGGCCGCACGGGTCGGGGCAGCAACGCCAACGGCCATCAGGCCACCCAGCAACAGGGACATCCACACAGCACATCGCATCGGCAACGGTTCCTTTCCGGTAGGGCCGCGCCATCAGGCGGGCCGGGACAGCCTGTCACCGCAAGGGTTTGCACCATACGCCAAGCTTCTGACGCAGTGCACATTGCCAATGACACCGGTTTACCATATACAGCTCATCCAAGCACTGTCGATGGGCAGTGCAACAAATCACCGGGAGACCCGCTTGAGCAACGATCACGGCCATCAGGACCTGCCCGCACCGGGGCTGGACAGCATCGCCAGCGCCTTTGTCACTGCCCGCCAGCAGGGCCGGGCGCTGCCGGATTTCCCTGGCACCATTCCCGATGACCTGGTCACGGCCTATCAGGTGCAGGACCTGGCCATTGGCCAGTGGAACGACCAGACCGTAGGCTGGAAGGTCGGCTACATCGCCGCCGAACGCCGCGATGTGTCCGGGGACGAACGCCTGCTGGGCCCGATTTTCTCTCGTCAGCTCTGGAATGCTACCGGTGGAACAGTGGACATTCCGGTGTTCGTCGGTGGCTTCGGCGCAGTTGAGGCCGAGTACGTGATCGAGCTGCTGGAAGACGCCCCGGCCGACAAGCTGGACTGGACCCCGGAAGAGGCGGAAGCCCTGCCGGCGCGGCTGTACATCGGCGTGGAAGTGGCCAGCAGCCCGCTCGCCACCATCAACGTGCTGGGCCCGCGCGTGGTGGTCAGCGACTTCGGCAACAACAACGGCCTGGTGCTGGGTCCGGAGATTCCGAACTGGACCGCGCTGGACGATGCCCAGCTGCGCGCCGAAACCCTGATCGAGGGCAGCGTGGTCGGCACCGGCGGTGCCAGCAACCTGCCCGGCGGCCTGCGCGCGGCGTATGCCTTCGCGCTGGCCCGCTCGGCCCGTCGCGGCCGTCCGCTGAAGGCCGGCGAGCTGATCGCCAGTGGCAATGCCACCGGTATTCATGACATTGCCGTAGGCCAACAGGCACTGATCCGTTTCGCCGGTTACGGCGACATTACCTGCAGGGCCATTGCCGCCGGGTAACCGTGCAGCCATGGCGAGTCCGCTTGGGAGGGCGCAGATGTTTACTCGCAGAAAGTTCCTGGCCACCGGCGTCGGCGCGCTCAGCGTGCCGCTGTTGTCGGCCTGTTCGAAAGACGCCGCATTGCCGGAAGGTGGGCAGCTGCTCACCGCCACCGATGTGCACGTGGCCGACTACCCCACCGTCACCGCGGTGAAGTGGATCGGCCAGCAGCTGGAAGAGAAGACCGGCGGCCGGCTGCGCCTGCGCCAGTACCACTCCGGCCAGCTGGGCCGCGAAAGCGAAGCGATCGACATGGCCCGCTTCGGCGCCATCGACATCACCCGTGTGTACTCGGGCGCGCTGAACAACGCGTTTCCGCTGACCCAGGCGCTGTGCCTGCCGTATGTGTTCGAGTCGGTGGCGCACATGCGCCGCGCGATGGATGGGGGCGTCGCCGAACAGGTGCTGCGCGGATTTGAAACCCGCGACCTGGTCGGCCTGGCGATCTACGATTCCGGCGCGCGCTGCTTCTACAACACCAAGCACCCGATCGTGGAACCAAACGACCTGCATGGCCTGAAGCTTCGCGTGGCGTCCTCGGACATCTTCATCCAGCTGATGCGCCTGCTGGGTGCGAACCCGACGCCGATGTCGTTGGGCGACACCTTCTCGGGCATGGAAACGCACATGATCGACGGTGCGGAGAACAACCTGCGCAGCTTCCACTCGAGCCGTCATTTTGAAGCCGCGCATTACTGGTCGCAGAGCGATCACTCCTATGCGCCGGACGTGCTGCTGATCTCGCGCAAGAGCTTCGAGTCGCTCAGCCCGGCCGATCGCCAGCTGCTGCTGGAAACCGCGCGCGCATCGGTGCAAGTCATGCGCGAGCAGTGGGATGCCTCTGAAAGTGTGGCGCGCAAGGCGGTGACCGACTTCGGCATCCGTTTCAACGAGGTCGACATGCCGGCCTTCCGCAAGGCCGCCGCGCCGTTGCTGCAGCAGTACCTGCAGCAGCCGGAGCTGGCCGCCCTCACCCGTCGCATCCGCGACTTCGCCTGAGGCCCCCGCGATGTCCGATACGAATGCTGAAACCACCGTCGACACCCGCAGTGCGCCGCAGCGTGCGCTCGACGCGATCGCCAATGTCGCCATCCACATTGCCGTGCTGGCTCTGCTTGGCCTGGTCGTGGTGCAGGGTTGGCAGGTGTTTGCCCGCTATGTGATCAACGATTCGCCGAGCTGGACCGAGCCGGTGACCCTGCTGCTGCTGGCCACGGCGATGAGTCTGGGCGCGGCTACCGGCGTGCACACCCGCCGCCACTTCGGCTTCTTCCTGCTGGCGGCGCACATGAAGCCGGCCCTGCGCCGCGTCAACGAGATGATCTGCTCGCTGGTGGTGGCGGTACTGGGCGTGGTGATTGCCTGGTGGGCGGGTGTGCTGCTGCTGGATGGCCTGGACATCAAGGCGGCCGGGGCCAACCTGCCGCAGAGCATCAACTACCTGCCGCTGTCCATTGGCGGTGCGCTGATGGCCGTATTCGCGTTGAACCAGATCGTGCAGGCCACGCAGCCGGCGGTTGAAGAAGCCGAGGGAGACCGCTGAGTCATGGGAATCACCATTCTTTTCGCTGTATTCGCGCTGCTGTTGCTGATGGGCGTACCGGTGGCTTACGCGTTGGCCGCTGCTGCGCTGGCCACGCTGTGGTATCTCGACCTGCCCACGGTGGTGCTGGTGCAGCAGATCTCTGCCGGTACCGGCTCCGCCTCGCTGATTGCGATTCCACTGTTCATCTTCGCCGGCGAAATCATGATGCGCGGCGGCATCTCCGAACGTCTGATTGCATTGGCGTCTTCGCTGGTCGGACGGCTGCGCGGCGGCCTGGGCCAAGTCTCGATCCTGTCCTCGCTGTTCTTCGGCGGTGTGTCCGGTTCGGCTATCGCGGACGTCTCGGCGGTGGGTGGCACGATGATTCCGCAGATGGTCAAACGCGGCTATGACCGCGACTTCGCGGTCAACGTCAGCATCACCGCCGCGCTGGTGGCGCTGCTGGTGCCGCCGTCGCACAACCTGATCCTGTTCTCGGCTGCGGCAGGCGGCGGTCTCTCCATCGCCGACCTGTTCGCAGCCGGCATCATGCCGGCGCTGCTGATGACCGTGGCATTGATGGTGACCGGCTACGCGGTGGCGCGTAAGCGCGGCTACGGGGTGGAGATCTTCCCGGGCTGGCGCGCGGTGCTGCTGCGCATGGTCTCTGCCCTGCCCGGCCTGGGCCTGGTGGCGCTGATCTTCGTCGGTATCCGTGCGGGCATCTTCACTGCGGTGGAAAGCGCCGCGATTGCCGTGGTCTATGCGCTGCTGGTCACTACTGTGCTCTACCGCCAGCTCAACTGGCGCGAGTTCATGGCCACGGTCACGCATGCAGCGCGCAGCACCGGCGTGATCCTGTTCGTGATCGCCACCGCCGCGGTGTTCGGTTGGCTGCTGGCCTACCTGCAGGTGCCGGCTGCGGCCGTGGACTTCCTGCAGTCATTCGCGCACAGCAAGTTCATGGTGTTGCTGATGATCGTGGTGATGCTGCTGCTGCTGGGCACCTTCATGGATCTGGCTCCGATGATCCTGATCTGCACGCCGATCTTCCTGCCCGTGGCCAAGGCCTATGGCATCGATCCGATTCACTTCGGGCTGGTGCTGGTGCTGACCGGCGGCCTGGGTCTGGTGACGCCGCCGGTGGGCTCGGTGCTGTTCATCGGTACCGCCATCGGCAAGATCAGCGTCGGCGAAAGCATGAAGAGCATCTGGCCGTTCTGGTTCGCGGCCCTGCTGGTGCTGATGATCGTCACCTTCTTCCCGCAGCTGTCGCTGTGGCTGCCCCAGCTGCTGCGCGCGTGAGGTTGACCATGCATCTGAAATCCCTTCTGGCCCCGGTGGCCGCCATCGCCCTGCTCTGGTCGGCCACCACCCACGCCGCCGACGCCGCCCCCACCTGGAAGCGTGGCATCGAAAACCAGCGCCAGGCCGATCTCGGCGATGGCACCTTCCTCAACCCGGTGTTCGCCGGCGATCGCCCGGACCCGTCGGTGCTGAAAGATGGTGAGGACTACTATCTCACCCTGTCTTCGTTCGATGCCTACCCCGGCCTGCCGATCTGGCACTCGCGCGACCTGGTGAACTGGCAGCCGCTCGGTCACGCCATCACCAAGAACGTCGGTGCGATCTGGGCCCCGGACATCGTCAAGCACGAAGGCCGTTACTACATCTACTTCCCGGCCCGCACGGCCGAGGCCCGCAGCAACTTCGTGGTCTGGTCCGACAGCATCAACGGCCCGTGGAGCGAGCCCATCGACCTCGGCCTGGGCGGCTACATCGACCCGGGTCATGCCGTGGGTGAGGACGGCAAGCGCTACCTGTTCCTCAGCGGTGGCGCCTATGTGCAGCTGGCTGATGACGGCCTGAGCGTGGTCGGGACCCCGAAGCATGTCTACGACGGCTGGAAGTACCCGGAAAGCTGGGACGTGGAGGCGTACGCGCAGGAAGGCCCGAAGATCAACTTCCACAACGGCTGGTACTACATGACCACCGCGGTGGGCGGCACCGCCGGTCCGCCGACGGGACACATGGTGATCACCGCGCGCTCGCGCTCCATCCATGGGCCGTGGCAGAACTCGCCGCACAACCCGATCACCCGCACGCAGTCCAAGGATGAGCCGTGGTGGTCGCGCGGCCACGCGACCGTGGTGGAAGGCCCCGACGGGCGCGGGTGGATGATGTACCACGGCTATGAGAACGGTTA
>NZ_JASCOZ010000061.1 GCF_029960115.1 Stenotrophomonas sp. PS02289 | reverse complement strand
TTCTTCCCGCTATGCTGCCAACAAAAACGCCCGCGCTGGCAACAGCGCGGGCTTTTGCGTTTCGGTAGCGCCGGCCGTTGGCCGGCCCTCGCGAATCCTGAATCAACCCTTCAATGCGGCCTGCACGAACGGCGGGGTCACCAGCACGCCGGTGTGCAGCGCGGCGGTGTAGTACAGGGTGTCAAAGCCCTTGGACGCCGAATCGGCCTGACGGAAGTCGAAGCTGCTCTGGCCCTTGCGTGCCAGGGTCACGCTCCACCAGCCGGTCGGGTAGCACGGCTGCGGGAACGGCAGGGTCTTGAACGACTGGAAGCCGGCCTTGCCCATTTCGGTGCGCATTTCATTGATCAGCGCCAGCTGCATCAGCGGCGATTCGGACTGCTGGACCAGAATGCCGTCGTCCTTCAGCGCCTTGAAGCAGCTCTCGTAGAAGGCCTTGTTGAACAGGCCTTCACCCGGGCCGACCGGGTCGGTGGAGTCCACGATCACCACGTCCACGCTGCCGGCCGGGCAGTTGGCCATGTAGGCCACGCCGTCGTCGAACATCAGCTCGGCGCGCGGGTCGCTGTTGGAGTCGCACAGTTCCGGGAAGTGCTTCTCGGCCATGCGGGTGACCTGCTCGTCGATATCGCACTGGGTCACACTTTCCACGCCCTTGTGCTTGAGCACTTCGCGCAGGGTGCCGCAGTCGCCGCCGCCGATGATCACCACGCGCTTGGGCGCGGCGTGGGTGAACAGCACGGGGTGGCTGATCATCTCGTGGTAGAAGAAATTGTCCTTGCTGGTCAGCATGATGGCCCCGTCGATGGTCATCAGGTTGCCCCAGTCGGTGGTCTGGAAGATCTCGATCTTCTGGAAGGGCGACTGCACCTCGTCCAGCTTGCCGGTGATGCGGTAGCCAATGGCCGAGCCGGTGCGCTCGAAATGCTCGATGTACCAGTTGCTGTTGTCAGTCATGGAGTAACGGTCCTGTTCGGAGGGTGTTGGAGCCGGGATGGCGGCACAAGGCGCGTCCGGACGGGGTCCGCCCCGTTCAGGTTCAAGCCTGGACACGGGCGCGGGCGCGCATGATAACGGAGCTGTCGGCATATAGGCGTTATCATGCACCCCCTTTTTTACCAACCAGGCACACTGAAATGACCGATTGGTCCCTCGACCAAGCCCGTAAGACCTACTCGATTCCGCATTGGGCGGATGGCTACTTCGACGTGGATCCGGCGGGGCATATGGTGGTGAGACCGACGGGGCAGGACGGCCCGGTGGTGTCCTTGCCGACGATCGTGGATTCGGCCCGTGCGGCCGGGGCCAAGCTGCCGCTGCTGGTGCGCTTCCCGGACATCCTCGGCCAGCGCCTGGGCAAGCTGCAGGCCGCCTTCGGCCAGGCCCAGGCTGACTGGGACTACGCCGGCGGCTACACCGCCGTCTATCCGATCAAGGTCAACCAGCACCGCGGCGTGGCCGGCACCCTGGCCAGCCACCACGGCGAGGGCTTCGGCCTGGAAGCGGGCAGCAAGCCCGAGCTGATGGCCGTGCTGGCGCTGTCGCGCCCGGGCGGTCTGATCGTCTGCAACGGCTACAAGGACCGCGAGTACATCCGCCTGGCCCTGATCGGCCGCAAGCTGGGCCTGCAGACCTTCATCGTCATCGAGAAGCCCTCCGAGCTGAAGCTGGTGCTGGAGGAGTCCAAGGCGCTGGACGTGAAGCCGGGCCTGGGCGTGCGCATGCGCCTGGCCTCGCTGGGCGCGGGCAAGTGGCAGAACAGCGGTGGCGACAAGGCCAAGTTCGGTCTGTCGCCGCGCCAGCTGCTGGACCTGTGGAAGTCGCTGCGCGACACCGAGTACGCCGACTGCCTGAGCCTGCTGCACTTCCACATGGGCTCGCAGATCTCCAACGTGCGTGACATCGCCAACGGCATGCGCGAGGCCACCCGCTACTTCGTGGAACTGTCGCGCCTGGGCGCGAAGATCACCCACGTGGACGTCGGCGGCGGCCTGGGCGTGGACTACGAAGGTACCCGCTCGCGCAGCTTCTGCTCGATCAACTACGGCCTGAACGCCTACGCCAGCAACATCGTGCAGCCGCTGGCCAACGCCTGCGAAGAGCACGGCCTGACCCCGCCGCGCATTGTCACCGAGTGCGGCCGCGCGATGACCGCGCACCACGCGGTGCTGATCGCCAACGTGTCCGAAGTGGAGCAGGCGCAGGAAGGCCGCGTGCCGGATGCGCATGACGACGAGCCGGCGGCGATCCGCCACCTGCGCGAAATCCACGAGGAGCTGGACCAGCGCCCGGCCGTGGAACTGTTCCAGGAAGCCCAGCATTTCCACGCCGAAGGCCTGGCCAGCTACGCGCTCGGCCAGATCGACCTGCCGCAGCGGGCGCGCATCGACGACCTGTTCTATGCCATCGCCCACGGCGTGCGCGCGCGCCTGAGCTACGACGAAAAGAGCCACCGCCCGGCGCTGGACGAACTCAACGAACGCCTGGTCGACAAGTACTTCGTCAACTTCAGCGTGTTCGAATCGATTCCCGATGCCTGGGCCATCGACCAGGTATTCCCGATCGTGCCGATCGAGCGCCTCAACGAAGTGCCCGACCGTCGCGGCATCATCGCTGACATGACCTGCGACTCCGACGGCATGGTCAAGACCTATGTGGAAAACGAGAGCCTGGATACCTCGCTGCCGCTGCACGCGATGAAGCCGGGTGAAAGCTACCGCATCGGCTTCTTCATGGTCGGTGCGTACCAGGAAATCCTGGGCGACATCCACAACCTGTTCGGTGACACCGACGCGGTGGAAGTGGTGGCCGATGCCGATGGTTACGCGATCACCCAGCAGCGCCGCGGCGACACCACCGACGTGATGCTGGATTACGTGGGCTACCGCCTGGACGACCTGCGTGCGGCCTATGCCGAACGCGTGGCGGCGGCGAAGCTGGACCCGGCGCGGGCGCAGGAGCTGTCCGAAGCGCTGGAAGCCGGGTTGACCGGCTATACGTATCTGTCCGACGAACCGTTGGTGTGACGGCACGCGCGATCTTCCACCTGTTCCTCCACGCCGCAGTGCCTGCACTGCTGGCGTGGATGTTCTGGCGCAAGCGCTTCCTGTCCGCGTGGGTGTTGCTGCTGCTGGGTTGGATCATCGACCTGGACCACCTGCTGGCCGACCCGATCTACGCGCCGAACCGCTGCAGCATCGGCTTCCACCCGCTGCACACCACGCCCGCGATTGCGGTGTATGCGGGCCTGTGTGTGCCGAAGAAGACGCGGTTGTTCGGGATCGGGTTGATGATCCACATCGTGCTGGATGCGATTGATTGCTGGTGGATGCACGCGGGGCGTTGATTACCCCGCCGGCAACACCAGCGTTGCCACCAATCCCGGCGCACCATTGCGCAACGTCAGCGTTCCGCCGTAGCTCTCGGCAATGTCCGCGACAATCGCCAGGCCCAATCCGCTGCCAGACGCGCGCTCATCTAGCCGCACCCCCCGGCCGAGCACGCGTTCCAGCTGCTCCTCGGGCAACCCCGCACCGTCGTCGCGTACTTCAACGCGCATGCGGTTGCCTTCGTGGCGCACCTTCACCTCCACCCGGTGCGCCGCCCACTTGCCGGCATTGTCGAGCAGGTTGCCGAGCATCTCCTCGAGGTCTTCGCGCGCGCCAGCAAACAGGCCCTGCGCATTGGCGTCGCAGACAAACTGCAGGTCGCGATCGCCATGCACGCGCTGCATCAGCCGGCACAGGGCGTCGACCACCGGTCCGACCGGGGTGCGCTGCTGGTGGTCAGCGGCGACGCCGACGGCCAGGTAGCGGTCAATGCTGGCCTGCATGCGTGCGGTTTCGCCGCGCACGGTCTGGTGCCAGTCGCTGCCGTCACTCTCCGCTTCGGTGCCGAGCACGGTCAGCGGGGTTTTCAACGCATGCGCGAGGTCGGCGGCGCTGCGCCGCGCGCGCTGCACCATGCGCCCGTGATGGTCGAGCAGGGCGTTGAGCTCGTCGGCCAGCGGCGCGACTTCCTTGACCAGGCCCTGTTGCGGAAAGCGCACGTTCTCGCCATTGCGCACCTGCGCGGCGATGCGGCGCAGCTCGGCCAGCGGACGCAGACCGTAGTGCACCTGGCTGACCAGCACCGCAAACCACAGGGCCACCAGTACGATCAGCGCCAGCGCGGTGCGCTGGCGGAAACTGCTGACCTGCGCATCCAGCGCGCTGCGGTCAGCGGCGACCACCGCCCGCAGCGGGCTGCCGGCACGTGGCAGGGTGACCTGCTGGGCGACCGCGCGCAGTGGCTGGTCCAGAGGACCCACGGTGTTGAAAGCCTGCGCTGGACCGGTCTGCAGCGTGGCGGGCATGTCCAGTGCACCGTCCCACAGCGAGCGCGATTGCGCCAGGGCCTGGCCCTGCGCGTTCTGCACCTGCCAGTACGCGCCTGAGAACACCCGCCGGTAGTCTTCGTTGACCAGTTCGCGTCGGAACTGTACCCGCCCTTGCCCGTCCACCTCCGCCAGCGAAAGCACCGAGATCAGGTCATTGCCGAGTCGCGCATCCAGCGCGGCGCGTGCGGACCGCTCGTACATCGCGCCCAACCACCACGTGGCGAGTGCGGACACCAGCAGCATGCCCAGCCCACCGGCCAGCAGCAGACGACTGCGCAGCGAACGGGTGCTCATGGCTGCGCCGACAGGCGGAATCCCTGGCCGCGATGGGTATGGATGAGCTCGCTGCCGAGCTTGCGGCGGATGCGGCCGATGAGCACGTCCAGCGTGTTCGAGTCGGGGTCGAAGCCGGCGTCGTACACGTGTTCGCCGAGCCGCGAACGGCTGATCACGGTGTCAGGGTGGTGCATGAAGTAGCTCAGAATGCGGTACTCCTGCGGGCTCAAGGCCAGCGCTGCTCCGCCCAGCTCGAAGCGCGCGGCGTTCACGTCCAGATGCAGCGGGCCGCAGACCAGGCGCGGACTGGCATGGCCAGCGCTGCGCCGTATCAGGGCGCGCAGCCGCAGCAGCAGCTCTTCAGGCTGGAATGGTTTGGTCAGAAAATCATCGGCACCCGCATCGAAGCCGGCCAGCTTGTCGTGCCAGCGGCTGCGGGCGGTGAGTACCAGCACCGGGAAGGTCCGCCCGGCCTGACGCCAGCGCTCAATCACACTCAGCCCGTCGAGCCCGGGCAGGCCCAGGTCGACCACTGCTGCGGCCACGTCTTCGACCTGGCCCTGGTACTCGGCATCGCGCCCCTCGGTGCTGTGCAGCACCACATAACCGGCTTCCTCCAGCAACGTGCGCAGGCGGTCGGCGAGTACCGTGTCGTCCTCGGCAAGCAGCAGACGCATCAGTCTTCTTCCATCTTCATCAGGCGACCGTTGCGCGCATCATAGTCCAGCTCCATCACCTTGCCGTTGGGGCCGAGGATCTCGATCTCATACGTGTCATCGTCCAGCTCCACCTCCAGCAGCTTGCCGGGGTAGCGCTTGAGCGCATCGCGCACCACCGTCTCCAGCGGCACATAGCGGCCCTGCTGCACGGCCTGGCGTGCCGCCTGCTGTTCGCGTGCGTCGCCGTCCAGCACCCGCATCGGGTCCTGGGTGGCACTGAGCAGCAGGGGCAGCAGAAGGGCGTAGGGCGACATGGAAGCGCGTACCGGGGAACCAGGCCTACGGTATACGCGCGGCGATTAAACAATCCCTAACAACGCTGCTCATGAGGCGCTTAAGGACGCTTGCCAGACTGGCGGTGCCGGAATGGTCCGGTTGCCACAAGGAACCCCTCATGAAGACCCTGATGATTGCCGCCGTACTGGCCGCCACCGTAACCGCCGCCCCGGCCTTCGCCGCCGAACTGGGCGCTGCCGAGGTGCAGGCCAAGCTGCGCGCCGCCGGCTACACCCAGGTGCACGAGCTGGAACGTGATGACGGCATGTGGGAAGCCGAAGTGACCCGTGCCGACGGCAGTCGTGATGACGTGCTGGTCGACCCGGCCAAAGGTGAGATCTTCGATTCGGCCAATGGCCGTGCGGTGCTGGACGCCGGCCAGATCCTCGACCTGGCGGCCAAGGCCGGCTATACCCGCATCACCGAGGTGGACCGCGACGGGGCCACCTGGTCGCTGGACGCCTACAACAGGAACAACCAGCGCGTGGACGTGCGCATGAGCGGTTACGACGGTCGCGTGCTGAGCAGCCGTCGCGACGGTTGGTGGGACTGAGCCGGCTTACCAGCCGAACGGACCGGGGCCACCCCAGTAGCCGCCGCCACCGTAGCCGTAATCCCCGTAACCGTAGGGGCCGTAGAACCCCGGTCCCTTGCCCTCGCTGACCCGGATGTTGAGGTTCATGTTCCGGGTCTTGCCTTCGTCGTTGGTGTAGTTCTTGCTGAGGTTCAGTTCGGCGGCGTTGTAGTGCGAATTGCCGAAGTTCTCCGAATAGCCAATGCCGGTGGTGAAGCTGCCGTTGACCCGCAGCTTGTCGTCGGTGACCTCCGCAATGCCATTGCCGGCCGGGCCACGTGCAACGCGGCGGCCGCTCTTGTCGCCGTAGAAGGTGCCGGGCGGGTCGCCGCGCAGGGTGGGGTCATTGAGGTACTGCAGCGGTTCCTGCGGCACGGCCAGGTTGAGGTCGGTGGCCGACTGCGGGCCGGTGGCACCGGCGGCGGACTGCGCCAGGGCAACCCCGGGGGCAAGCAGGCACAGCAGCAGCGAAAGCGGGCGGATCATGGGAGGCTCCGGGGCAGGCAGGGCGGCCGACAGGCTGACGCTAGCAGGCGCTGGTTGAATGATGCCTGTCATTCGCAGGATTTGTCGTGTGCCCGCAAGGGGTACCCACCAACGGTGGGTACCTACCGGTGCCGGTCGAAGCCGAACAGTGTCTGCAGCGGGTGCCGGCGGCGCTCGATCTGCGCGCGCAACAAACCTGCCCCGACCATCGAATAGGTGATGCCGTTGCCACCGTACGCCATGGCGAACAGCACCCGCGGCCCCCATTGCGGGTGCGGGCCAAAGAACGGCAGGCCGTCAGCGGTCTCGGCGAAGGTGCCACCCCAGGAGAAGGCGGGCTGCAATGGCAGGTCCGGGAACAGCCGGTTGACCTGCTTGAGCAGCGTGCGCGCCTTGCCCTGCACCCGCGCATCCCGTCGTGCCGGCACATCCACCGCATCATCCTCACCACCCACCAGCAGCCGATGGTCGCCAGTGCTGCGCAGGTAGAGATACGGCCGTGCCGATTCCCACACCATCGTGTTGGACAGGGCACCCAGTAGATCTGGATCGACCGGATCGGTGATGAACGCGTAACTGCTGCGGTTGCGGGCCACGCGGGACTCCAGCCAGCGTTGGCCCGCATAGCCTGTGGCCAACACCACATGCCTGGCTCGGATCTGAACGCCCTGGGCGGTGATGGCGTTGACCCCGCGCGCGGTGGTCTGCAGGGTATGCAGCGTGGTGCGGTCGTGCACCGCGCAGCCGCCCTTGGCCAGGCGCATCAGCAGCCGGTAAGTGAGCTGATACGGGTCCACACGAGCGGCCAGTGCGCTCAGGATCGCGCCGGGAGCGTCTATCCCGTACTGCGCCTGCAGGTCGCCCTGCTGCAGCCAGGTCACGTCGAAGCCGTGCCGCTGGCGCAGCGCGAACTCGGCCTGCAGCACCGACGCATGCCGGCGTTTGCTGGCGTAATACAGGCTGCGCATCGGCTGACAGTCCACGCCGCGGAACCCCGCGGCCACCTGGCGCAGGGCCGGAATGGCCTCGGCACAGGCGCGGTAGGCCAGCACGCCCGCCGCTTCGCCGTACTGCCGTGACAGGTCGACCAGGTGGGTGTCGATCTCATACTGCAGCAGCGCGGTGCTGGCGGCGGTACTGCCCCAGCCGATGTCGCGCTGCTCGATCAGCACCACGTCATGGCCATGCGCACACAGTTCGTTGGCGATCAATGCACCGCTGATCCCGCCGCCCACCACCAGCACGTCGCAGTGCCGGTCCTGCTGCAGCGGGGGAAACGCATGCATCAGGCCGTTGCGGATCGCCCAGTACGGATAGCCGCTTTTCAGGTCCATGCCGGGGTTCAGGCCGTCGGCTGGCCGGTATGCGGGGTCAGGATGAGATCGGCCAGTTCGAAGCCCTGCTGCCGGGCTTGGGCCAGATAGTGATCGCGGGTGGTGGCATCCAGCTGTGGTTCGCGCGCCAGCAGCCACAGGAAGCGGCGATCCGGGCTGCCGACCAGGGCCACGCTGTAGTCCGGGGCGACCTGCATCACCCAGTAGTCGCCCTTGCCGAACGGCAGCCAGCGCAGTCCGGCCGGCAGGAAGCTGACCTGCAGCCGCGCGCTGTCGTTGTCCACCGGGCAGGCCTCGCCTTCGGCCTCTTCAATGTCGTCCCCGAGCCGGCAGCGATTGCGCACGGCCACGTGACCGTTGTCCTTCAGGCTGTAGTGGGCCGATACATCGGTGCAGTCCTCCGGCTCATGCTTCATCGGCAGCCGGGCAATCTCATACCAGGTGCCCAGGTAGCGGGGCAGGTTCAGGTCGGGAACGGTCTTCAGGTCGGCGTAGGTGGTCATCGCAGGCGCTGTGGCAAGGTGGACGCCACCATGCCGGGGCGGATGCCATGGCGAAGTGAAGCCGGACCCACGTGACGCGCACACACCCGGTCTGAACCTGAAGCGGTTTATAGTCCGCGCACGCGCGGTGATCCGCGCAACCTGCAGGTGCCCCGGTTTGTCTTCCCGTCTCCGTTTCAATCTGATTCGTTTGCTGGCCGCGTTGATGATGTGCGCCTGGCTGGGCATGGCCACCGGCGCCTGGGCGCAGGCCAGCGACGACGCGGCCACCGACCCGGTCACCCAGCTGGCACAGGCCGACAAGGACCTGAAGGCGATCCGCACCTCGCTGGAGGACGCTGAAACCCTGGATTCACTGAAGACGCTGTCCGACCGCGCACTGGAAGTGCAACGCCGGGCGGATGCCGCGCAGGCCGCGCTGCAACCGCGCCTGGAGCAGCTGGAATTCCGCATTTCGCAGTTGGGCGCAGTGGCCGAAGGTGAGGTGGAGGCGCGTGAGCTGACACAGCAGCGCAAGGGCCTGAACCAGGAGCGGGCGGACGTGACCGCGGCGATCGCGCGGGCCAAACTGATGTCGGTGGATGCCAAGCAGCTCAGCGCCGATATCGACAAGATGCGCGCCAGCCAGCTTGGCGAAGAGCTGTCGCGCAAGGTCAGCTCACCGCTGTCGCCCTCGCTGTGGCGGAAATTCGCGACCGATGTACCGACCGACCTGCAGCGTCTGGTGATTCTGTATCGGCAGGGCGAGAGCGCGCTGCATGAGGGCGTGGCCAAACATGGCTGGAGCTCGCCGCTGACCGGTGCGGTGCTGGCACTGCTGATGTTCTTCCCGTTGCGGCTGTGGCTGCGGGCGCTGGGACGACGGTTGGCCGCCTCCGAGCGCGCACCCGAAGGGCGCCTGCGTCGATCCGGGCTGGCCGTGTGGCTGATGGCGGTGGGCACCCTGCTGCCAGGCTTCGCCGCGGTGGTGCTGATCGGCTCGCTGGACGCCATCGGTGCGATTCCATCGCGGCTGGAGACCACCGCATACCACTTCCAGCTGGCGACCTTCGTGGCCGCCTTCATGGCCGCCGTCAGCGCCGCGGTGCTGATGCCCAAGCGTCCGTCGTGGCGGCTGATGACGCTGGATGACGATCTGGCCTGGCGTCTGCGCAAGTACGCTTGGTGTGCGGCGGCGCTGACCTGGGTGAGCATCATGCTGGTGGCGCTCAACAAGGCGGCGCGCACCGGCCAGGTCACCACCGTGGCCGTGGACGGGCTGATGGCGCTGACCTACATGGCCCTGATCGTGGCCATCCTGGTCTCGCTCGCGCGCATGCACCGCAAACAGGCGGAGGAAGCGCAGGCCAAGCTGGAGGCGCAGGGCGACCAGCCCGCCAAGCCCAAGGCCAACACCCGCCGCAGCGGCTGGATCGTGCTCGCCCGCGTGGCCGGTAATCTGGTGGTGACCGCAGCGGTCATCGCCAGCCTGCTGGGCTATCTCAACCTCGCCATGTTCGTGGGCCAGCAGCTGATCTGGGGCGCGGTGGTGCTGATGGCCACGTCAGTGCTGCTGAAGTTCGTCAACGATCTGGCGATCTGGCTGTTGTCACCGGAAGGGCGCATCGGCCAGACCGTGGTGTTGACCACCGGGCTCAGCGCGGCACGGATGGAGCAGGGCGGGGTGCTGCTGTCAGCACTGCTGCGCATCGGCGTGGTCATGATGGCCGTGATCCTGCTGACGGGCGCATTCGGCAACACCAATGCGCTGTTGGGTGGCTTGGATACCCTGTCCAAGGGCATCACCATCGGCACGACCACGCTGCGTCCGCGCGACGTATTCAATGCCGTTCTGGCCTTCATTGTGGTGTGGGCGGTGATGCAGGCCTTCCAGCGCTGGCTGACCGATACCTACCTGCCCAAGACCGAACTGGACGCGGGCGCGCGCAACTCCATCAGCACGGTCACCCGTTATCTGGGCATCATCGCAGCGGTGCTGTGGGCGTTGACCGCGCTGGGCATCGGGTTCGAGAAACTGGCGCTGGTGGTGAGCGCGCTGTCGGTGGGTATCGGCTTCGGTCTGCAGGCCATCACCCAGAACTTCGTATCCGGTCTGATCCTGCTGGCCGAACGGCCGGTGAAGATTGGCGACTGGGTCAAACTGGGCGATCAGGAAGGTGACATCCGTCGCATCAACGTGCGCTCCACCGAGATCCAGGTGGGCGACCGCTCCACCCTGATCGTGCCCAACTCGGAGCTGATCACCAAGACCGTCCGCAACATGACGATGGGCAGCGTACAGGGGCGCATCCAGATCCAGTTCAGCGTGCCGCTGGATACCGACGTGGTCACCCTGCGGCAGATCATGCTGGACACCTTTGCCCAGCATGTGGCGGTGCTGGACGAACCGGCCCCCTCGGTGTTCATCGATTCGATCAACAACGGGCAGATCGCGATCAACAGCTTTGCGTACACCTCGGGGCCGCGCGCGGTGTACGGCGTGCGCAGCGATCTGTACTTCAGCCTGCTGCAGCAGTTCGCTGCCGCAGGGATCGCACTGTCCTCGCCCACCGACATCCATCTGGTGCGTGATCCTGCACCGCCGCTTGAGCCTGACCCGCCGCAATAAGCGGCGGGTTCCTAAGGGGCCTCGGGCAGGCGTACGGACAGGCCTCGATTCGGATCCAGGGTGGTTCGGCCACTTTCGTTCTCCGCCTCGCCGCCAGTGCGCATGCCGGTTCTGACGGGTTGCAGGAGCCTGCCTGAAGGCGCACGGGGCGGATTGACCGCACCGCCGGCCTTGACCAGCATGGAAACGGCTCCCCCGCCCGCACTGCTGGCGCGCTCACGCAGGGTGGGGCCGTAGGGGAGGTGGGTCGCCGGGTCCAGCAGATTCAATGTGCTGCCTTCGGCTGTCGACGTTCCGATCACCATGATGTTGCTCACGCCGTTCACGACGCGCGTACGCGTATCCGCCAACGCCAGGGGCAGGGTCCGACCGGCGTCGAGTACGGCCATGCCTTCGCGCATGGTCCATCCAAACGTGATGGCGCGGGCCGCGCTGGTGCTTCTATCCAGCAGAGACCAGGTGAAGCGCACGCCGCGGTCCGTGCCTCGCGATACCACGTCTTTACCCACGCGCAGCAGCGCCCACGTACCCGCGGTGGGGTTGAGAGCGTCCAACGTGCCGGTGACCAGAACGCGCGAGATCGCCGAGAAGCGCGGCAGGGTCGCTGCCGCAGCGGGTCGGAAGATGGCCCTGACCAGACCGCTGGCGATGGGGCCGACGATGAGGATGGTCTCCAGGTACAGGCCAAAGGCAGCGACCGCGAACTCGTGGCGATCCTTGGTCTGGATCTTGCGCAGGTTCTCCACAAAGGGAACCACCAGATCCACGGCCTTGCGCCAAAGGGGATCCCTCCGTTCCTCTTCGATACCGTTGGGCCCCAGACTCTCCACGTAGAACGTTTCCTTGTCCAACCAGAAGAAGTCCCGGGTGACAGGCGAGATCAGCCAATGGAACGGCGACGTACGCGGTGCGTCGGAAGGTGTATAGGAAACCAGCCGTTCAACGATGACAGGAGACACCTGACCCTCGCGCGGCGGAACATCCGAGACGTAGGCACGCCAATCCACCGGCAATGGCCTGCCTCGGCGCACTTTGATCTTCACATAGGAGCCGCTGCGCAGGCGGACGGAGCGATCTTCCAGCTGACCGCCCAAGCGGAGCGGCTGCTCCAATGGCAGTGGAATGATGCGGCTCTGCAGCGGGAACAGCTGGAAGTATCGCGCCTGCCCATTGATCTGCAGGCGGTAGATCACACCGAACCGACCCCGGTAGGGGTCCGTGTCATCGCGAGTCTCCTGCTGGGCTTCCAGGTCGGGTTCGTGGGTGCGCAAGGTGAATATCTCCACGTCGCCGCGCAGGATCGCCGCACGCTCTTCCTGCGGACGCAGCATCAGGGCCTCCTCGATCAGGACGGCATACCCTCGTCGCGCATTGTCGAAATACGCATCCACCGCCAGCCGGTGCTGCTGCTGGATGTCCGGCAGCAACGAGAAGCCTGGACGTATCTGCTCGAACGCGTCGCGCCAGGCACCGAGGCGCTCGCCGTGCACTGGACCAGACGAATCCATCGGAACGTGGAAGGGGCAGATTCGCCATTCACTGCCCGAAGGATGCAGTTCACCCGCGGCGTATATCTCATGCAGGGCGAAGTTCCGTCCGCTGTACTTGTTGCTGCAGAGGCGGATCTCCTCGGTGTTCCACGGGAACGGAGCCAGCGCGCCCGGGAAGGTGGGAAACACCTGGCGCATCGCTGCCTCCACCATCGGCATCCGGTAGGGCAGCGGCGCTACCAGGGCGGTGATGGCATTCTGGATCTGCTCGACGCGGGCGTCGAAGGCCAGCATCGCCTCTTCTGGCGATGGCAGTGAGGTGGACGCGCTCGTGTACGGATCATTGTTCTGGCGGAACACGAACCAGTCCAGGGTTGGCAGTCGGCGCGCGTCAATCGCGATGACCTTGACCATCTGCGGTACGCCGTCGCGCGTGGTCAAGTCAGCCGACAGCGTGACCAGGTCGACGAAGCGCATCCGCTGGGACAGTCCGCGCTTGATGCGTTCGGCGGCATGCACGCCGCTGACGAAGTTCACCGCAGCCACCGAGCTCGCGTACACGAGTTCCGGAGGCAGGTCCGGGATCAGCAGTTCTGGCAGGTATTCCTGCATCAGCCAGAGACAGGCCATCGGGGCCGCAGCAGGAGACACGCGTCCGAGGCTGCGCACATAGTCTTCCAGATCCGCGCGGACCTGGTGGTAGGTCCGCCCCCAGTTGCTGACTTTGTGCAACCGGTAGCCCAACACGATCCGCGCCTCGCGATTCGACGCAGGCCCCAGGTCGGCCATGACCGCTTCCAGCGTGAGGGTCGTCAGCAGGGTCGGTGAGGTTGCCGCACCGTCGCGACCATACCAGTCCAGCGCGGTCAGCAGGGCGCGCTGAAGCGCGATGGCGGCGGGGGTGCGTGCCATCTCCGAGAGAAGGTATGCCGATCGATGCACGTCGCTCCACGCGAACCCGCCCGCATCGATCAGCGGTTGTGCCAGGTGCTCCAGCAGGGAGCGGCCGGCCGGTACCTGGCGATCCACAAAGGCGGCCGTGGCCGCACGCAGCACGTCCCGCTCGGCTGCGTCCATCAGGTCCTGCGCGCGTACGTAGCCGCCACGCATGCCCGAGCGGAGTTCTCCCAACAACTGTTGGATGCATTCAATGCTGGCGGTGGTGGATACCGGAGCCAGCGCGTTGCACCCGCCCTGCAGTGCGATGGCATCGTCCAGCCGCAGACGGCCATCGGAATGCACCTCGCCTCCCAGGTACACGGCGATGTCCTGCAGCCGCCTCATCGCCTCATGTATAGCCGTCTCGGCTGGCCACTGCCATGCGACATCCTGGATCACCAGGTGTTGTCCATCTCCGTGCAGGTGAAGCGATCCGCTGTGATCTACCCTGACGTGTTTGGGGACCAGACGCTGTGCAGCGACGAGGCTGCGCACCGACAGGCTGGAGAGAATCGTGTCGAAGTCCTGCAGGGCCATCCCCAGCAGCGTGTCGGGTACGGTATCCAGGGAGGGGCGGAACCGACTCTGCTGCGGAACGTCCGCTTCCAACTGCGTCAGTATCTGCTCGATGGCGGCGGCGTCGCGGTCCAGCGGGGACATCGGCGGCTGCGCTTCCGCCCACCGTGCATGTACCTGGGAAATCAGCGGCAGCATCCGCGCGTGGACGCCGCCGGGCGCGGGCGCGTCCCACGGCGGTGGAAGCGCCAGGTCGTAGAAGCGCAGCGCCGCGGGCAACGGGACCAGCGGCGACTGCTCGATTTCTCCGAAGCGGTCGCTGCGCTGGCTGAACGCCTCCAGCAGCGTACGCAGTGCGGCGTCGCTGATCTCGTGCATGCCATCCAGGATGCGCAGCCGGCGCACGCCATCCCTTGCCAATGCAGAGATGCCGGTGGCGTCCACGCGCAGCTGGCGGAAGGCGGCGTCTGCCTGCCGCATCCTGAGCCAGATTTCAGGATGTTCGAACACTTCTGTCAGTGCGTCCTGGGCCTCCCACCATGCGACCTGCAGCGGAGAAGGGGGATCCGGCTGTGGCTCGAAGCGCTCTCCCGCCAGCGCGCCCTCCAGATCCTCTGGATAGGTGTCATGTACGTCCCAGAGCCGTTCCACCAGACGCTGATAATCGTGGTGCGGGGCCGCCGGCGCGGCGATCAAGTCCTCTCCCGCTGCGCCGGCCATCGTTGCCAGGCGTGCGTCCAGCGCGTCTACGCACGCACCCACCTGCTGCGCCCCGCCCGCCCCGAGTGCAGGCAACTCGTACCACGTGAGCAGGGACTGCAATGGGAGGCGACCGTCCGATCGCACCGGCGCATAGATCGCCTGCGCCACTGAGCGCAGCATCGAGGCCAGCACCTCCAACCCGGCAGGGGGTGCGGTGGCCGGGAACAGCGTGACGCTCTCACTAGAGAGCAGCCGGCTGGCCTGCACATCGCCGCTTGCGGGGAACGTCACCTGATCTGGATCGGCGTTCACCGCCACGCAGAGGCGACGGAATGTGGGATGGTTGGACAGCTGGCTCAGAACATTCGCGCCCAGCGACAGCTCGTAGCCGATGTCCGATAGAGGATCGGGCCGTAACCGGACCCCAGGTTGGAGCGTATCGCCTGGCACGTGCGACCGGAGCGCTGCACGTAGGTTCAACAGGTTGCGACGTTCATGTGCCGGCGTGCCGGTCTGGCCTGCGCGGGCCCGCGAGGCGCGGGCCAACTGCTGGATGCGCATGCTCAACGTCGCGCGCACCAGCAGTGCCTCCGGCGCGGGTCCGGATGGGGAAGCAAGGTAATAGCCCAGAGCGATATCCAGACGGGGAGGGTGGCCGTTGTGGAAGTACCCACCCGCCTGCTCGACGGCCGCCAGCAGACGCTCCAGCAGCGCGACGGTGCGGGGTGACCATGCCACCGACTCGGTGTTCTCCTCCAGAGGGAACAGTGGGACACGGACATCGGAGGTGATGCGTCGGCCGCTCAACTGCCCGTCCTCAACATACAGTGAACGGGGCGGAGTGCGCTCGACGTAGATGCGATCCAGGAAATCCTGCTCCTGGTACAGCAGGCTCATGCAGCGCTGGACCTCCCGCAGGTCAAGATGCAGCGGCGAATGCGGATGGGGCTGCAGGTGGTAGCCGGACAGCTGTACCGTGCGCCCGCCACCGAGGTCTTCCCACGCGCGCCAGAGCAGATCGAGAATCAGCCGATGGTCATCCAGTGCGGCTTGTTCCAATTGCGAGTGCACGCGCCAGGTGCTGTCGGCCAAGGCGTGCAACCCAGGCAGCGGGCGCTGGGTGGGGGAGACGACGGTTCGGCGGTGACGCTTCAGAAGCACGGTTGCCGCATCGTCGACGAACGCATCACTGACCTCCGGCCCCAGCGCCGCCGCCTCGCGCAGCGCACCCCGCAGGCTGCTGCTGCCGTCGGGGGCGGGGAAGTCCAGCGCCCGTGCCACCGCGGGCACATCAACGCTGGCCGAAGGCGCGACCAGGTGTGCCACGCGGTTGGCCAGTGCCACGTACAGCGTTGCGCCTTCCACCTCATCGCCTGTGGCTGTCGCCAGCCCTGCGTCCATCCGGTCTGCCGCTTGTTCCACATAGGACCGGTACGCGCGCTCGTTCAGCCACCAGGCTCCGGCCACGAGCAAGGTGGTGCCGGTGGTGGCACCGGCAATGATCCCCACCTGGCGTAGCCGCGCTCGCGGAGTTGCCAGGACCAGCGGTGCCGCGGCCAGCGCTGGCAGCAGCTGATGCTGCTCGCCGGCTCCGATGGCGGCTTGCGGCGCGGGATCACAACGTACGCTGTCGTTGTGGCATCCGGCTTGATGCGTGTAGTGGTCCAGCAACGAGGTCAGCCGGTTACGCTTGTCGACCGCCTGCATGCTCAGTGCGGCAAGGGAGGTCAGACGCTGGTCCGCCCCCACATGCAGCGCGTCGGCCAGTGCCCGGTCGGCTTCGCTGCGTCGGCGTTCCATACGCGCCACCGCCGCCACGCGTTCCGGATGGCAGTCCTGACGATCCAGCCACGCATGGCGTGCCCGTGCCAGTGTCTGATCGGCGTCGCGCAGCCTCAGCGCCAGTTCGTCAGGGACCGGCGTCCCCAGCAGCCGACGCGCACCACGGCCAAGCTGCTCCACGTCCGCCAGCGCCTGTGGCAGGCGCTGCAGGCATTGGCCCAGCGCGGTACGTGGAGGGTCCGGCGCGGGGTGGCCGCGCTGCGCGGACCACAGCAGCCAGGTGGCGGCCAGCAGGGCGACCCGCACCGGTGAGGTAGGCAGCAGGATCCGTTCCAGCTGCGCATGTGCGGATTCGGCCTGCAGCAGCACCGGACCCAACCAGTGGGGGAGCGCGGTCAGCAGTGGCGACAACCAGCGTGCTTCACGCAGTGAAGGCAAGGGCAACCCGCTGGCCCATCGCAGCCACTGCCAGAATGTGCCGCTGTCGAGCAGCCGCTGCAGCGTGGCGGTCTGACTTCCCCAGAACAGCAGTTGTGCGGGGTGCTCCCCGAGCATCCGGTTGCTGATGGCATACACCGCAGCGCCCACGGCCCGCGCGCCCTGCAGCTGTGCCAACCCATGCACGAGGGCGGCAACGGTACGCCGTCCTTCCTGCTGCCACGTGTCCGCGGGTGATGACGCCTGCGCCAGGCGTGATGCGAGGGCCGTTACTGCCTCTTCCACCGCCGCGCTGCGGCCCGTCAACGTAGCTCCGGATAACGCCTCGGCAAGACATCAGACACTTCTTCGGGCGTGGTGCGCTCCAGCAGCCCGCTCAGCAGCGCCTCCACCCGATCCAGTTCGGCTGGCAACAGCAGATGCCCCTGCAGGCCCTTCCTCAAGCTGGGAGGCAGCGGCGCATCGTGCGCACGCAGGGACACGTTGCTTACATGCCCGGGCATGACGCGTGCAATGGCGTGGCCGCCACGTTGCAACAGCGCGGGGGGCATGTGCGCCGGCGTTAGGGTGGACTGCGGCACGAGCACGGGCACGGGCATGGAATCGCCTCCAACGGGGTGGGGCGAAACCTAGCGCGCGTGATCGTGCCGTTAAAGGGGGTTTTCCGACACAGGAGTGCCGGGTCGCCGAGACCGCTGCAGTGCTGGCGTTACGAGCGTCCGCCGCGGCGCGACGGCACCAGCGCGAAGGTGTCCACCGCCAGCTTCTCGGCGTGGTTCAACCAGGCACGGATCTCGAGATCATCCACTTCGTGGTCCAGCCCGAACGGTACCGTGATGCGACCCTCTGCGTCGGGTTCGACCCACTGCTGCGCGACCACGACCTTGCGCTTGGACGAGACCGCTTCAATCCAGAAGCCGCGATCGGGCGACTGCTTGGCGACCAGCTGCAGGATGTACTGGCCGGCACGCGTGCGGCGGCCCTTCTGGGTGATCATGTGCGCCTGGCGGATGCTGGGCAACGGGCCGTTGAAGGCATCCAGTGGCGCGTCCACTGCAAAGCCCTGGCGCAGCTGGTCATCGCGATACAGCTTGATGCCCTTTTCACGGTGGACCAGCATCGCGCACCAGTCGCCATCAGCCGAGCCATCTTCAAAGGCCGTGCACCGGTCGACGTAGGCCAGCGTATTGGCGGGATCGGCCTGCTCGAACTGCTTGGAGGTGTTCTCCAGGTACACCGACTTCAGGTCCCACTGCTTGTCATACTCCAGCAGCACTGGCGGCTGCACATGCTGCAGGCCCACCACCACCTGGTTGTCGTCGTCGATGCGCAGCTGGCGGGTGGTATCGCCCAGCCAGAGCGATCGTGAGAACGCCAGATAGCGCGGGAAGTCCTTGCCGCCGTCACGCAACGCCGCCACGCTGGCGCTGTCGGCGCGCTGCGGATCCAGCAGCGAGCGACCAAAGCCGATGGCCTTGATGTCCGGGTCGACCAGACTCAGCAGCGTGGCACCGGAATCCAGCGTGGAGCCGGCCGTCGCGGCCAGCTGGCGCGGCGCGATGTCCTTGCCCAGGAACAGCAGCAGGTTCTCGCGCTTCTGCTTGGCCAGCACGTGGCTCAGATCATTGGGCATGGCCAGGTGGTCCGAGGCGACGACGATCAGCGTGTCCTCGCCATACGGGCTGGCCTGGATGCGATCGACCAGCCTGGAGATCAGGCCGTCGGTGCACTTGAGCGCATTGAGCAGCCCGATGTTCCCGTAGTCGCTCTGGTAGCGCGTGCGCTTGCAGGCCACCGGCAGGTGTCCGGCCGGATGGTGGGTATCCATGGTCAGCGTGGTCAGCATGAACGGCTGGCCGGCCTTGGACAGCTGCATGAAACGGTCATAGGCCTTGTCCAGCAGCACGTCGTCGTGCACGCCCCAGGTGGAGAAGTGCGAGCGTGCGATCTTCTGCTGCTTGAACCAGGCCAGATCGTGCACTTCATCAAAGCCGTGCGTGGCCAGGAACTGGCCCTTGCCGGCGAACAGGCCATTGGCACCGCCCAGGTAGTGGTTGGTGTAGCCCTGCTGCTTCAGATAGTCGCCGAGGCAGACCGCTTCCGGCAGGAAGCTGCCCATGCGGTCCATGCTGTTCTCGTCGCCCTGCGCGGTGGTCAGCGGGACGCCACACATCGACGACACCAGACCGGCAATCGTCCAACCACCGCCCTCCGCCTGGGCCAATCCGCGCACGTCCAGCGACTGCGCGGCCAGACGATTGAGATTGGGCATCAGACCCGGGAACGCCGCCTCGTCCAGATAGGTGCGCTCCAGGCTCTCGCCATAGATCCACACGATGTTGCGCGGCTTGCGCAGCGGCTGCTGCGGCACCTTGTACTCCGGCGCGATGACGGTGTAATCGACCGGACGGGTCTGCTGGTACAGGCGATGGCCGTCGCGATACAGCGGGCTGACCGCGATGGCGACCAGCCACGTCGCCGCGAAACCGGCGAACACGGCACCGCCATGGCGCGATTCCTTCCACGTGCGGCGGCGCACCAGCAGCAGGGGCAGCAGCAGCGAGGCCAGGGCCAGTGCGATGAAGCCGGCGATATAGCCCTTGAAGTCAGCGACGCCAGCGCCTTCCATGTCGGCACCCAGGTGATACAGGGTGGCCGCATTCAGGCCATCACCGGACAGCTTGTTGATCAACCACCACCCACTCAATGCCAGCAGCAGCACCGACATCAGTGACACCTTCCACCACACCCAGCGACGCGAGGCCAGCAACAGTACGGTGAGCAGCAGCAGCGACAGCAACAGGATCCAGGTCATAGGCGGTGTTTCGCTTCCAAGCACGCCTGCATGACAGGCTGATGACTGGATCATGCCTGCGCGAACCTGACTGAAATGTTTGTTGAAGCGACGTATTCAGCCCCTACTACGCTTCGCTCGCGCAGGTGTAAAACCTGCGTGAACGCATCCATCCGGGTTCACCGATGACCGCGTTCCTCTTTCGAACGCGCACGCCGGTCAAAGATCAGGGCGCTGAGAATGATGCCAAGCCCCAGCACCACGCCAATCATCATCAACATCATCGCGATGGCCGGATAGCCGAACAGATGCCAGCCGGTATTGACCTTCATCATCAGTGCGGCGGCCAGAATCAACGCGGCGGTGACGATACCGGCAGAGACGCGGTTGGCAATCTTCTGCAGGTTCTCCATCAGCCGCGACTCCTCCAGTCCGGTGACTTTCATCTGCAATCGGTTCTCGGCCAGCAGCGCGAGAATGTCGGACATCTTGCGCGGCCCTTCGCGCAGCAACTGCTGCACCTCCATCGCCTCACTCGCCAGGTTGGCCGCGGACAGTGATTTGCGCAGGCGTGCACGCATCACGTGCTGCAGCTGCTTCTCGACGATGCGGCGCGTGTCGAGGTCCGGAGCCAGCAGCCGGCACACGGTTTCCAGATTGAGCAGTGCCTTGCCGAGCAGGCTGAGCTCGGGCGGTGTGCGCAGTCCGCTGGCGGTGGCGATGCGGACCAGGTCCAGCACGACGCGTCCTTCGGAGAAGCTGCTGTTGGCCGCATAGCGTGCGATGACCTGGCCAGTCTCGCGCAGATAGCGTTCCTCATCGAAGGCTTCCAGCCGCGTGCTCATGCCGATGATCTCGTCAGCCACTTCCTCGCCGCGTCCATCTACGGCGGCGAACAGCACCTTGAGCAGACGTTCGCGCAGGCGCGGTGGCATGTGCGCGACCATGCCCAGGTCGAAGATCGCCAGCCGGCCCTGCGGCGTCACGCGCAGATTGCCGGGGTGCGGATCGGCATGTATCTCGCCGTGCACGAAGATCTGGTCCAGGTAGCCGCGGATGAGCGCGGCGGCCAGCGGGGCCATCGGCTCTTCGGTGCGGCGTACGTCGGGGATCATGTCCACGCGCACGCCCTGGGCCAGTTCCATGGTCAGTACACGATGGCTGCAGTAGTCCCAGATCGGCTGCGGCACCCACAGTGGTTTGAAGGGGCGCAGGTGCTGGCCGAAGCGCTGCAGATTCTCGGCTTCCGCCTGGTAGTCCAGCTCCTGCATCAGGGTCTTGGCGAACTCATTGAGCCAGTCGCGCAGGCGCACCCGGCGTCCGACCTGGGTGAGATGATCGGCCGCCAATGCGAAGCTTCGCAGCACGTCCAGATCCGAGCGCAGCTGGGCGGCGACCTCCGGCTTCTGCACTTTCACCGCCACTTCGCGCCCGTCATGCAGCTGCGCGCGATGCACCTGAGCGATGGACGCACAGCCCAGCGGGACCGCATCGAAGCGGGCGAACAGCTTGGATACGGGAGCACCCAGTTCCTGTTCGATGATCGCGTGAATGCGTTCGACCGGAATGGGCGCGACCTTTTCCTGCATGCGCTCCAGCGCGGTAGCAAACTCGACCGGGACCATATCCGGACGGGTGGACAGCATCTGGCCGAGCTTCACGAAGGTGGGACCCAGAGACTCCAGATCGGTCACGAACTGCTCGGGATTGCCCTCTGGCGGCAGCTCATGCACGGCGCGGGCGTCCAGGTTCATGCCCGAGAACACACCGGAATGGCGGTAGCGCAGCAGCAGGCGCAGGATCTGACTGCGCCGGTTCATGCCGGTGACCAGCGAGGGCGATACGGAAGGGGCTGGCGGGTTGTTCAAGCAGGACTCCGACACAGGTCTGTCCGCAGTGTGGCTGCGGTACGGTGGTGGGCCGGTGAATCCGGCCATCTTCCACGAACGCGCCCGGATCAGTCAGAATCGCCACACCTGAATGAATCTTGGATAGCCATGGCCGGTGCCAGCCTGTTTGCCCTGCTCGACGATATCGCGACCCTGCTGGACGACGTCTCGATCCTGACCAAGGTCGCGGCCAAGAAGACCGCCGGCGTGCTCGGCGATGATCTGGCCTTGAACGCGCAGCAGGTGACCGGGGTCAGCGCCAATCGCGAACTGCCGGTGGTGTGGGCGGTGGCCAAGGGCTCGCTGGTCAACAAGGCGATCCTGGTGCCGGCGGCCCTGGCGATCAGCGCGCTGGAAGCCTGGTTGAAGAGCAAAGGCTTCCCGATCCCGATCGTGGTGCCGCTGATGATGATCGGTGGTGCTTTCCTCTGTTACGAGGGCGTGGAGAAGCTGGCGCACCGCTTCCTGCATTCCAAGGAGGAAGACGCGCAGCACAAGGCCGAGCGTGCCAAGGCGCTGGCGGATGAGAAGGTCGACATGGTGGCCTGGGAGAAGGACAAGGTGAAGGGCGCGATCCGCACCGACTTCATCCTTTCGGCCGAGATCATCGTGCTGTCGCTGGGCGTGGTCGCCGGGCAGCCGTTCATCAACCAGCTGACCGCGCTGGTGGTGATCGCGCTGGGCATGACGGTGTTCGTCTACGGACTGGTGGCCGGCATCGTCAAGCTGGACGACGTCGGTCTGTACCTGTCACGCAAGGGCGGCGCGGTAGCCGCGTTCGGTCGCGGACTGGTGGCGTCCGCGCCGTGGCTGATGAAGTTCCTGTCGGTGGCCGGCACCCTGGCCATGTTCCTGGTCGGCGGCGGCATCCTGGTGCACAACGTGCCGGCGCTGCACCACTTCGTGCTGGGCCTCGCTGGCCAGACCAGCGTCGGCTGGCTGATCGAAGCGCTGGGCAACCTGGTGGTCGGCGTTGTCGCCGGCGCGGTGGTGCTGCTGGCGGTGACCGGAATCCAGAAGGCGCGCGGCAAGTCAGCCGCGCACTGATCAACCGGCCTGCACGCGGTTCTTGCCGACCCGCTTGGCCGCGTACAGTGCCGCATCCGCACGCTTGAGCACGGTTTCGGCACTGTCCCCTGCCTGCCATTGGGTCACGCCGGCGCTGAAGTGCACCGGCACCCGCTGCTCATCCAGCTGCAGCGGACGCTGCGCCAGTGAGCGCTGCAGCCGCAACAGGGTCGACATGCTGTCGGCTGCCGGCGTTTCCGGCATCACGATGACGAACTCGTCACCGCCGATGCGGCTGACCACGTCGGCGTTGCGCAGCAGCAGCTGACACACAGCCACCAGATGACGCAGCACGGCGTCGCCCCCCGGATGCCCGTGTTCGCTGTTGGTCTGGTGGAAATCGTCGAGGTCGAGCAGGGCCACCGCCAGCGGATGTGCATGGCGCGCGGCGCGCGCGATCTCGCGTTCCAGCAGCTCGTCGAAGCCACGGCGGTTGAGCGCGCCCGTGAGCGGATCGGTACGGATCTGCCCCGACATGTCGCTCAGCTCCAGCTCCAGCTCGGCGATGCGCGCTTCGGCCTGCTCGACCTCGCGGCGTGCATTGCCCAGGTGGTCGCGCGCCTGCAATGCCTGTTCCTGCACCTTGCCGGTGTCGCGCAGCACGTCCTGCAGCAGCTGGTTGAGGTCGGCGATGCTGCGTGCTTCCTTCAACGCCAGCGCGTAGCTGCTGATGCGGTCGTGGTAGTCGCTGGTGTGGGTGGCCATGCCGTCGAGCTGTTCGATGAACTCGCCCATCAAGCCGCGCATGGCGGCCTTGCTCTCGACGATGCCTTGTTTCAGCAGCCCCTGCTTGTAGATGACCTCGCGCAGGTTGGCGCGTGCCTGTTCGACCGAGTCGCGATCCAGCGGGCCACCGATCAGGGCGCGTACCGCGTGCAGCTGGCCGTGCAGCCAGCTGCTGTCGTCCAGCAGCTCGCTGATGTTCTCCAGCAGCAGGTCGAACAGGCTCAACAGCAGTTCCTGCTGTTCCTGCCAGCTGTCGCTGCGCACGCCGATCTGGTGGGTCAGCTCGCGCAGGCGCGTTTCCAGCGGTTGCAGCGGCTGGCCGGGGTGCCACTGGCGCAAGTCGGCCGCCAGTTGCACCGGTGCCTCCTTCAGCTCCGGCATGTTCTGCAGCAGGCTGGCCACGGTCACGCCCAGGGTGTGGCGCAGCAGTTCACGCAGGCGCAGGCTGTCGGGCTGACCGTCCGGCGTGTCCAGTTCGATGGTACGGATGTACTTGTCGATCAGCTGGCGCATGGCGCGGCCGTAGCTGACCCAGTCACCGCTGCGCAGCGCGGACTGCAGGCGCAGGCCCATGTCGCCCAGTTCGCCGGGCAGGGTGGCCATGCCGTCGGCGAAGGCGGCCAGCAGCGGCTCGGGCTGCTCGGCCCCGGCAAACAGCCGCTGCAGGCCCGCGCTGTCGCCGCCGCTGGCGCGAGGGGCGGAGGCGGCCTCCACC
>NZ_JASCOZ010000060.1 GCF_029960115.1 Stenotrophomonas sp. PS02289 | reverse complement strand
CATTGATCGCGGGGCGCAAAAACCTCCAACCACATGGGTTGCCACGGCGGCACACCACCCACGACCCCACACCTCACCCCGCCTCCCACCAACGACTCCGCCCCCGCCCTTTTCGCCGGTTTGCCTCGTTTATCATCGCCGCCCACTGTTCCTCAGGCGTACGCGTGTCACTCAGCAGAAGATGCCCAAAGCTAGGCACAATCTTGGCGGGGTCAGGCGGGTCGGAAACCGGGACGGCTAAAGCGGCGTCTGTTCTACTCATGTGGCAACGCTAACGCTCGACCGACGCACCACATGAGACGTTACTCCAACATGAGCGAGACACCCAATCCAGCGACTGTTCCCCGATTGACGGCACACGCACTGCGCGCTATGCGCGCACCGCCAACCGGGGTGGCTAAGCCGCTAATGTCAGACCTTCATGTTGCGGAGGATGATGCAGTCCTCCTTCCATTCAATCGCGAGCCGGCTGCCAACCTCCCAGCCGACCCGGGACATCCACATGCCGCGTAGCCACAGGCAGGGGATGCGGTTGCTGGCCAGGTCGCGCTACCCGGTCGGATCTTGGATTGCCCTCACCCGAAGGGTCTCGGGCTTGGTGAAGTAGAGGCGGCCTTTAGGCTTGTTGTCGCTGCCGCTATTGCCGTTGTTATCAGAGCTTGAAACTGTCATACGAAACCTCGTCAAGAGTGTTCTCCCTCGTCGAAATGACGAGGGAGTCGGGAGGCTGACAACCGTACGTATCAACGGCGCGACGTATTTCCTCGGGGGTGTTTTATTCCGCCACCCTCCCGACGCACGACTTCCAAGCATGTTGATACGTAGAGCTGTCAGGCTCCGCGAGCACACCTTGCGAGATCACTCACGCGAAGTGAAGCAGGCTTCCGCGCATGATATTTCGGAGATGGCGAGAAACGCCAACGACGCGACGCAATCGAGTCAGAAATTGCGATTTCACCGTGGGAGAACGCCAACCGCATCACATCAGCGCCAAGAATCCGTCAGCTCCGCCAATCTTCAGACAGCCCGGTTTAAATGTCGCAATCGCCAGCACTTGCGGCTTCACGCTGACTCTAGCGCGATGCGTGACAACTCTGCTGCACCTTCTACTGTCGAACTCACGACCTCCGTCCTCTCTCCAGCAGAGGCTTAAGATCGATTCGCCCTGAGACCTTCAAGGTCTTCGGCGTCCATTGTGCTGGTGAAATCCCAGCTTGCGATCGGTTCAAGCACCCCGGCGGCCAACCGGGTGACCCATTCGGGCTTCGGGCACCAGGTGAATGTATGCTCCCCAAGGTAGGCCGTCTGTACGTGCACCATCGCCTCTTCCCAGTACATCTGACGCAACAGTGCCTCGAACTTGTCCAGCCAGTCGCGGACTTCGAAGTCGACCTCCTTGAGCGACGCCGCAAAGTGAAATGGCCGCCCCTTGTAGGTAATCAAATAGTCTGTTGCTGGGGGCCAGCCAAACATATGGCGGGACATAGGCGGCCAGCCATCCGCATCGGGCAGTGCTCCCAAGACGCTCTCGTTGTGCAGCTCGAGGGTGCGATCATTGGCCCCAAGTCGCTTCGAAAGTTCCTCGCAGCCGTTTGCGGCGGATCCTGACCACGCCTCCTTGATGTAGCCATAGATGAAGGTATGCACGCCCATTACATCCCCCACTCACTGATTCACCCACTAATGTGTTGGACCGGCCAGAATTAGAGCGATGTACAGGTCATGCACCAACCCTGATCCGTCCGCGCGATGCTATCTCCAGAATCAAGCGCCAATCGAAATCGATGCAAAGTCGCGTCAGGACGGAGTTTTCCGCCCGTTTCCAGCGCATAGCGAGCCAATTCAACTCTTTATACAGCGTCGCATTGTCCTGAGAGATGCGCACCTCTCGAATGAAAGGAATGGCGGCATCGAAGACGTGAATCAATGTCGTACGATAGTTCAGATAAAGAATCTTTTCGTCGTAGATTCCATTGCGCGCGCCAACAGCCAGTGCCTCAAAGTAGTTAAGAATATAGCGAAGGCTCGCAGCGTCTTCTGACTTGATGCCCGGATGCACCGCCAGCAACTTGACATCATCACTAGCACGATGCGCTCGCAGCGCCCGGATCCCTGCAACGAAGTTCTCGTCGTTCCGGGCCGAGAAAACCAAGTCTGAGCTTTGCTTTCTGCGCGCCAGAATGATGGTCGTTCGCAATGACCATATGGCGATCACCACGCCCATGATCACCGCAAAGTTGCGAACCTTTTCCCCGAGAAAATCCACATCACTTCCCTGCACTGATATCACTTTCCTTTCCCAGCAGTTGCCCGCCGCATGGCGGGCAACTGCTAAGGTCGTTCAGATCCAGTCGAAACCGTCACACATAAACCCTTCCTTTTCTCAGATCACCACCGAAACCTAGCTTTGGCGAATTCAAGAGTCAATTGACAAGGTCCTCTTCAATGGCCGCGAGGGCACTCCAGAACCGCATCATCACTAGGTGCAGTGCCAGTTTGCGTCCATAGCTGCTTTCCAGCTGCACAGTGTCGCGACCAGCTCAACCTGCGGTGGAATTCTAAAATGCACCGATGTAAATCGATTTGGTGACCCCGGCCCGATTCGAACGGGCGACCTTCCCCTTAGGAGGGGGACGCTCTATCCAGCTGAGCTACGGGGCCATGCGGGCGGAAGCATACCGCCGATGCGTGACGGGCCGGCATTGCACCGGCCCCGCATACAAGGATACCTGCATTCAGCGAGGTGACCAAGGCTGGCCACCCCGCAAACCCGCCGGAATCAGCGAATATCCAGCTCCGGGAAGCCCTTTACCAGCTCGTCCACGGCCTTGATCTGGGTCAGGAACGACTCGAGCGCGGCCAGCGGCAGTGCGCTGGGGCCGTCGCAACGGGCATGGTCCGGGTCGCGGTGGGCTTCCAGGAACAGGCCAGCCAGGCCGAGCGCCATGCCCGAACGGGCCAGTTCGGCCACCTGGCGGCGGCGGCCGCCGCTGGCTTCGCTGCCGGCGTCGCGGCGCTGCAGGCTGTGGGTGACGTCGAAGATGGCCGGCAGGCCGCCGGTGGACTCGATCATCTCGCGGAAGCCGAGCATGTCCACCACCAGGTTGTCGTAACCGAACTGGGAGCCGCGTTCGCACAGGATGATGTTCTCGTTCCCGGCTTCGCGGATCTTCGAGACGATGTGCTTGATCTGGGTCGGGCTGAGGAACTGCGGCTTCTTGATGTTCACCGCCCTGCCCGTTTCCGCGATGGCCACTACAAGGTCGGTCTGGCGGGCGAGGAAGGCGGGAATCTGCAGCACGTCGACCACTTCGGCCACGGGGGCAGCCTGGGCCACTTCGTGGACGTCGGTGATGACGGGGATGCCGAACTGGCGCTTCACTTCTTCAAAGATGCGCAGGCCTTCTTCCAGGCCGACGCCACGGAAGGACTTGATCGAGGAACGGTTGGCCTTGTCGAACGAGGCTTTGAAGACGTAGGGGATGCCGAGCTTGCGGGTGACCGTGGTGAAGTGTTCGGCCGCGTGCAGGGTGGAATCGAGGTCTTCCAGGACGTTCAGGCCGCCGAAGAGGACGAACGGGAGACGGTTTCCTACGGTTACGCCTTCGGCGACGGTGACGTTCATTCAGGTTCCTGGGGGATGTTCAGAAAGGGATTGTAACGGGTTGGATATGGGGGCGGTTTTGGGGGATTGCACGGGTGGTGGCTTGGTCGCGGAGAGCAGCCGGGCAAGCCCGGCTCTACGGCGCACCGCGAATGTCCATTGGCGCGCTGCGGCATAGCGCCACGAAGCAGGCTGATAGAATGGTGGGTCTGCACCCTTTTCGATACGCAACAGGAGTTTGCATGTCCTCTGCCCTGCTCAAGGCCCTTGGCCTGGATGCAACCAACGCTGGCACCTACCTTGGCAATGGCGAATGGTCCACGGCCAGCGCCGGGGTGATCACGCCGGTGAACCCGACCACGGGTGAAGCCATCGCCCAGGTGCATGCCACCACCGAGGCTGACTACGAGACCGTGGTCGCCCGCGCCCAGGAAGCCTTCAAGGTGTGGCGCACCACTCCGGCCCCGCGCCGTGGCGAAGCCGTGCGCCTGTGTGGCGAAGCGCTGCGCGCCAACAAGGACGCGCTGGGCTCGCTGGTCGCGCTGGAAATGGGCAAGAGCAAGCCCGAAGGCGACGGTGAAGTGCAGGAGATGATCGACATCGCCGACTTCGCCGTGGGCCAGAGCCGCATGCTGTACGGCTACACCATGCATTCCGAGCGCCCGGGCCACCGCATGTATGAGCAGTACCAGCCGCTGGGCCTGGTCGGCATCATCAGTGCGTTCAACTTCCCGGTCGCGGTGTGGGCGTGGAACTCGTTCCTGGCGGCCATCTGCGGTGATATCTGCATCTGGAAGCCGTCCAACAAGACCCCGCTGACTGCAATTGCCTCGATGCGCATCTGCAACGAAGCGCTGCGCGATGCCGGCTTCCCGGACATCTTCTTCCTGATCAACGACGCCGGCACGGCGCTGTCGGAAAAGCTGGTGGAAGACCGCCGCATTCCGCTGATCAGCTTCACCGGCTCCACCCAGGTGGGCCGCACGGTGAACGAAAAGGTCGCGCGCCGCCTGGGTCGCTGCCTGCTGGAACTGGGCGGCAACAACGCCATCATCCTGGACGAAACCGCCGACCTGAAGCTGGCCGTGCCGGGCATCGTGTTTGGTGCCGTGGGTACCGCGGGCCAGCGCTGCACCACCACGCGCCGCCTGATCGTGCACGAATCGATCTACGACAACGTGCTGGCCACGCTGAAGAAGGCGTACAAGCAGGTCGAAGGCAAGATCGGCGACCCGACCGATGCCGCCAACCTGATGGGCCCGCTCAACAGCGACAGCGCGGTGCAGCAGTTCCTGGCGTCGATTGAGAAGGCCAAGGCCAGCGGCGGCACGGTGGAAACCGGCGGCACGCGCATTGATCGCCCGGGCAACTTCGTGCTGCCGGCGATTGTCACCGGCCTGAAGAACAGCGACGAAGTGGTGCAGCACGAAACCTTCGCGCCGATCCTGTACGTGATGAAGTACAGCACGCTGGACGAAGCCATCGACATGCAGAACGGCGTGCCGCAGGGCCTGTCGTCGTCGATCTTCACCCAGAACCTCAAGGCGGCCGAGCGCTTCCTTTCGGCGGCCGGTTCGGACTGCGGCATCGCCAACGTCAACATCGGCACCTCGGGTGCGGAAATTGGTGGCGCGTTCGGTGGCGAGAAGGACACCGGCGGTGGTCGTGAGTCGGGTTCGGATGCGTGGAAGGTCTACATGCGTCGCCAGACCAACACCATCAATTATTCGGATTCGCTGCCCTTGGCTCAGGGCATCAAGTTCGATCTGTGATGGCGAGCGTGCCAGCCAATGTGCCGACCAACGGTCGGCACCTACCGGGGGCGGTCAATGTTCCCGATGGCCGGCGCGTGCTGGATTTCACCGGCCGCCGCGTTCTGGTGGCCGGGGGCAGCAAGGGCATTGGCCGGTGCATGGCACTGGCCTTTGCCTCGGCGGGGGCCCACGTTTCTGTGTGTGCGCGTGGCGAGGCCGGGTTGGCCGCGCTGCGGGCGGATGCAGCGCAGGCCGGTGTGACGATCCACACCGTGCCAGCCGACCTGGGCCGGGCCGAGGACATCCAGCGCTGGCTGGAGACGGCTGCCGAGGCGCTGGGCGGCATTGATGTGCTGGTGAACAACGCCACCGGCTACGGCATGGCCGACGATGACGCCGGCTGGGAGGCCAGCCTCAACGTGGACCTGATGGCGGCAGTGCGCACCTCGCGGCTTGCCCTGCCCTGGCTGCGGCAGGCCACCGACGCCTGCATTCTCAATCTGGGCTCGATTGCCGGGATGCAGCCGCGTCCGGGGGCCGCGCCCTACGCCGCCGCCAAGGCGGCGCTGATGCACTACACCACCTCGCAGGCGCTGGGCCTGGCGGCAGACCGCATCCGGGTCAACGCCATCGCGCCTGGCTCGATCGAGTTCCCGGACGGTCTGTGGGCCCGCCGGCAAACCGAAGACCCCGCCCTGTATCACGGCACGCTGGCCAAGATTCCGTTCGGCCGCTTCGGCGCGCCGGAGGAAATTGCCGACGCGGCGCTGTTCCTGTGCTCCCCGCTTGCGCGCTGGATCACCGGCCATACCCTGGTGGTGGACGGCGGCCAGGTGCTGATGGGCTGAGACCTGCGTCAGAATTCCGGCGGTTTTGATGGGCTAATGCCCAGTCAGGCTCTATCATGTAGGTCCTGCCATGGAGGACCCGGATGAACCTGCCCGTACGTCAAACCAACACCATGGCGTTGATCAGCCTGATCGCCGGCATTCTGGGCTGGACCGCCCTGCCCGCGCTGGGCAGCATCGTGGCGATCATCACCGGGCACATGGCCCGCGGCGAGATCCGGCGCAGCCCGGAAACCCAGGAAGGCGACGGTTTGGCTTTGGCCGGGCTGATTCTGGGGTATCTGATGGTGGGGTTGTGCCTGCTGGGTATCCTGCTGTTCGTGCTGTTCCTTGGCGGTCTGCTGTGGATGGTCCCCAACTATTCATGAGGTGCGCATGAGTCCTTCTGACGCCACCGAGCGCTTCAGCAACCGCGTCGCGGACTATGTCCGCTACCGGCCGGGCTACCCGCCGGCGCTGCTGGACTGGCTGCACCACGAGATGGGCGTGCCCACCGAAACCCTGGTGGCCGACATTGGTGCCGGCACCGGCATCTCCACCCGGCTGTTCCTGGCCGCCGGCCACCCGGTGATCGCGGTGGAACCGAACGCGGCCATGCGCAACGCCGCCGACGCCTGGCTCAGCCCGGACTATCTGCGCCTGAAACTGGTGGACGGCACCGCCGAAGCCACCACCCTGGCCGACGACAGCGTGGGTCTGGTCAGCGCGGCGCAGGCCTTCCACTGGTTCGACATGGAAGCAGTGCGCTCAGAATGGCGGCGCATCCTGCATCCGGGTGGACAGGCACTGGTGTTCTGGAATTCGCGCCTGCTGGATTCCTCGCCGTTCCTGATCGGCTACGAGCAACTGCTGCTGGAATTCGGCACCGATTACACCGAGGTGGCCGAGCGCTACCAGGACGACGCCACCATGAAGGCCTGGTTCGGCAGCGGCTTCCGCGCCATGGCCAGTTTCCCCAACGTGCAGCACATGGACGCCGACGGCCTGCGTGGCCGGCTGCTTTCTTCCTCGTACGCACCGCCGCCGGAGCATCCGCGCCACGCGCCGATGCTGGCGGCCCTGCAACAGCTGTTCGACGCGCACGCGGTCGACGGTCGCATTGCCTTCGAGTATCAAACCCGTGCCTTCATCGGCACGCTGGACTGACTGGACCCTATGTATTCCCTTGCCCGTCCCCTGCTCTTCTCGCTTGATGCCGAACGCGCCCACGGCCTGACCCTGAGCGCGCTGGACATGGCCTACCGCACCGGCACCACGCCGCTGCTGGCGGCCCGCTCCGCGCCGCTGCCGACGAATGTGTTCGGGCTGCGCTTCCCCAATCCGGTGGGCCTGGCCGCGGGACTGGACAAGAACGGCGATCACATCGACGCGCTGTTCGCGCTGGGCTTTGGCTTCGTGGAGATCGGCACGATCACTCCGCGCCCGCAGGAAGGCAATCCCAAACCGCGCCTGTTCCGGCTTCCGGAGCAGCAGGCGATCATCAACCGCATGGGCTTCAACAATGCGGGCGTGGACGCGCTGGTGCGCAACGTGGAGCGCAGCCGCCGTCGCACCGGGCTGCTGGGCATCAACATCGGCAAGAACAAAGACACGCCGAACGAAAACGCATTCGACGACTACCAGCACTGCCTGCAGAAGGTGTATCCGCTGGCGGACTACATCACGGTGAATATCTCCTCGCCGAACACCGCCGGGCTGCGCGAGCTGCAGGAGGAAACCGCACTGCGGCAGCTGGTGTCGCAGCTGCGCGAGAGCCAGGAAGCACTGGCCGCACAGCACGGTCGCCGCGTGCCGATGCTGGTGAAGGTTGCCCCGGACCTGAGCGACCGCGACATCGATGCCGCTGCGCGTGTGCTGGGCGAATTGAATGTGGACGGCGTGATTGCCACCAACACCACCGTTGACCGCAGCCTGATTGCCGGCAGCCCGCTGGCCTCGGAAGCCGGTGGACTTTCCGGTGCACCGCTGCTGAGCCAGAGCACCCTGGTACTGCGCCGCCTGCGCGCGCGCCTGCCCGAGTCGGTGCCGCTGATCGGCGTGGGCGGCATCGTGTCCGGCGCGGATGCGGTGGCCAAGATGGCGGCCGGTGCGGCGCTGGTGCAGTGCTACAGCGGCCTGATCTTCCGTGGCCCTTCGCTGGTGCACGAGTGCGTGGAAGCCATCCGCCGCCGTCGTGAAGCCCCCAGCCGTGGTGCGGTGGCCCCCCTATGAGTGACGCAATGCCTGCAATGACCGCCTGGTCGCTGACCGAAAACGCCTCGCTGAAGGCGCTGAACACCTTCCACGTCGACGCCAGTGCCGAGCGCCTGCTGGAACTGCACGACGTCACCCTGCTACCGGAAGTCCTTGCCCTGCCGCCGGTGGCCGGCAAGCCGCTGCTGGTGCTGGGTGCCGGCAGCAACGTGCTGATTGCCGACGACGTGGCGGGCACCGTGCTGGTGTTTGCCAACCGCGAGATCACCGCACTGGAACACCGCGCCGACCACACCGTGGTGCGCGCCGGGGCCGGAGTGAACTGGCATGGGCTGGTGATGTGGTCGCTGCAGAACGGGCTGTCCGGTCTGGAGAACCTGGCGCTGATTCCCGGCACCGCCGGTGCCGCGCCGATCCAGAACATCGGCGCGTATGGCGTGCAGGTGGACGAGTTCATCAACGCCGTGGAAGCCTGGGACCGCGCCGAGCAGACCTGGGTGCGGCTGGAAGCTGAGGCCTGCCAGTTCGGCTATCGCGACAGCGTGTTCAAGCATGAGCCGGACCGCTACCTGATCACCGCCATCGAACTTCGCCTGCCGCTGCTGCATGACCTGCGCGTGGGTTATGCCGGCATCGCCGAGGAAATGCAGGCGATGGGCGTGGAACTGCCGGTGGCCGCCGACGTGGCCAACGCGGTGATCGCGATCCGCCGCCGCAAGTTGCCCGACCCGGACGTGCTGGGCAACGCCGGCAGCTTCTTCAAGAACCCGGTGCTGCCGCTGGACCAGGTGGATGTGCTGCTGCAGCAGTACCCGGACATTCCGGTGTACCCGGCCGCGCAGGACACCCACCGCAAGGTGTCTGCCGCGTGGATGATCGAAACGTGTGGCTGGAAGGGCTACCGCGACGGCGACGCCGGCGTGGCTCCGAGCCATGCGCTGGTGCTGGTGAACCACGGCAACGCCACCGGCGGCCAGCTGCTGGATCTGGCGCGACGCATTTCTGCTTCCGTGCTGGAAAAGTTCGGCGTGCCCATTGAACCCGAGCCGCGCCTGATCGGCGCACAGTGGTGACCCCCGCCCCGGCCCTGCCCGCCCCCACGCCGATGCGGGCGGCGCTGCTGATGCTGGGCAGCACGATGGCGTTTGGCCTGATGGCCATCGCCATCCGCTATGCGACCGCGCATGTGCCGACCCAGGAAGTCGCGTTCTTCCGCAATGCGTTCGGGCTGGTGGCACTGCTGCCGATGCTGCTGCGTTCGGGGCCGAAGGTGTTCCGTACCCAGCAGCTGCCGCGCTACCTGCTGCGCAGCCTGATCGGGCTGGCCTCGATGCTGTGCGCGTTCTGGGCGATCGGGCATCTGCCGATCTCGCAGGCAATTTCCCTTTCCTATGCCACGCCGTTGTTCGTGACCATCGCCGCGGTGTTGCTGCTGGGCGAAGTGGTGCGCGTGCGGCGCTGGGCCGCCGTGGTATGTGGCTTCATCGGCGTGCTGATCATCGTGCGCCCCGGCGCGGACTCGTTTACCCCCGGCGTGCTGGTGGCGGTGCTGGCAGCACTGTTGAGTTCGCTGGTGGCGATCCAGATCAAGCAGCTCACCCGCGTGGACGGTGCCGATACCGTGGTGCTGTACACGTATGTGTTCTGGGTGCCGCTGTCGCTGGTGCCGGCACTGTTCACCTGGGTGTGGCCGACCGGTATCGCCTGGGTGTGGCTTGCGGCAACCGGCGTGCTCGGCACCGTGGGCCAGTTGCTGTGGACCCGGGCATTACGGCTGGGCGAAGTCTCCGCACTGACCCCGATCAGCTTCATGCAGCTGCCGCTGGTGACCCTGCTGGGCTGGTTGCTGTTCAACGAAACGATTGATCGTTACACCGTGATCGGGGCCAGCATCATCCTGGGAGCCAACGCCTACATCGCACACCGCGAGGCGGTGCTGGCGCGCCGCGCGGCCTCCAACGCCGCCACGCAGGCCGCTCATCCGGAATAACGGCACACCCCGCTTACCCGCGCGATGCTGGACGACACCGTAGAGCCACGCCCTGCGTGGCTGACCTCAACAGACTCATTAAGCGTCACCAATGTCCATTTAAGTAGACTTTTCGACCTTAAAGCGTCATATATGGCGCTTTAAATAAACGAAAATGAAATCTCATAAAGCGCCACTATTGACACTTCTCGTGGGAAATGAGACATAAAGCGCCATGAGGGTCACTTTATGCGCATCCAAACCACCAGCACCGACGACGCCATCCTAATCGAACTGGGCCAACGCTTGGCCACCCTCCGCTTGTCTCAGGACATAACCCAGGAGCAGCTCGCCTCAGCCGCCGGCGTCTCCAAGCGAACGGTGCAACGCCTTGAAGACGGCTCTCCCGCCCAGCTTGTAAACCTGATCCGCTGCCTACGTGTACTGGGCCAGTTGACTGCACTGGACGCGCTCCTGCCGCCGGATGCCCCCAACCCAATCGATCTGCTGGAACGCCGCGGGCAAGCTCGACAGAGGGCGCGACCTTCGGTCGCCGAGCCACCGCCTACGCCTTGGGTATGGGGTGACCAGAAGTGAGCACTACCGCCGAAGTACGCTTGTGGGGCAGCCGCATCGGCGCTGTCAGCCTGGTCGACGGTGCACGTGTGGCCGACTTCGCCTATGACCCGCAGTTTGCCAACTCAGGTATCGAGGTCGCGCCACTGATGATGCCCTTGGCAGCCCGGCGGACCTATCGCTTTCCAGATCTGGCGACAAACAGTTTTCACGGTCTCCCCGGCCTGCTTGCAGACGCCCTGCCCGACAAATACGGCAACACGCTGATCGACGCCTGGCTGGCCACGCAGGGCCGTACCCCGCAGAGCTTCAACGCGATTGAGCGCCTGTGCTACACCGGCACCCGAGGCATGGGTGCGCTGGAGTTCGCGCCCGTACATGGTCCCCGCGTCCGCACCGCGCAGCGAATTCAGATCGATGCACTGGTTTCCTTGGCCAGCGAAGTACTCAGTCATCGGGACAACCTGCGTGGATCCTTCGGTGACGAGTCCCGTGCCGATGCTCTGCGCGACATCCTGCGTGTCGGCACCTCGGCCGGTGGTGCCCGCGCCAAGGCCGTGATCGCCTGGAACGAAAAAACCGGAGAAGTGCGCTCGGGACAAGCCGTGGCCGATGCAGGCTTCGGCTATTGGCTGCTCAAGTTCGACGGCGTGCGCAATAACCGCGACAAGGAACTGGCCGACCCCAAGGGCTACGGCGCGGTCGAGTATGCGTACTTCCTGATGGCACGCGAAGCGGGCATCAACATCAGCGAATGTCGCCTGCTGGAGGAAGGGGGCCGCCGCCATTTCATGACCCGGCGCTTCGACCGCGACACGAATGGCAACAAGCACCACATGCAGTCGTTGGCGGCCATCGCTCACCTCGATTTCAACAACGCCAGCGCCTACAGCTACGAACAAGCGCTACTGATAATGCGCCAGTTGAACCTACCGATGGAACAACTGGAAGAGCAGTACCGTCGCATGGTGTTCAACGTGATCGCCCGCAACCAGGATGACCACGTCAAGAACATCGCCTACCTGATGGATCGGCAAGGACGCTGGTCGTTGTCGCCGGCGTTTGACATCACCTGGGCGTACAATCCGAGTGGCGACTGGACCGCGCGTCATCAGATGTCGATCCAGGGCAAACGGGAAGACTTTGCGCTTGAAGATCTTGCGGCATGCGCTCGCACCGCTTCACTCAGTGCACCGAGGGCGCGTGACATCGTGGAACAGGTACGCGCCAGTGTGGGCCAGTGGCAACGCTTTGCCGAAGCCGCTGCAGTGCAGCCGGACTGGCGTACCCAGATCGCGGCCAGCCTGCGAACTGACCTTCGTTGAGCCCCGGATAAGCATCCCCCCACCTGCACTCACCCGTCGGTGGAAACCGTCAACGCCTCCCACTCCTGCAGCTCCTGTTCCAGCGCCTCCAGCTTCGCGCGCACCAACTGCAGGGCGTCACTTCCCAAAAGCAGATGCACGGGAGGCTCCGGAGTATCGATGACGGCAAGCATCGCCCGCGCCGCCTTCTGCGGATCACCCAACTGCTTCCCACTAACCTCCTGCCTCCGCTGGCGGATGGGATCGAACAAGGCGTCATAGTCGGTAATCGTGCGCGGGCTGCGTACCATCGAACGACCCGCCCAGTCGGTGCGGAATGAACCGGGTGCGACCGAGGTCACGCGGATACCCAGCGCGGCCACTTCCTTGCCCAGCACCTCGCTGATGCCCTCCAAAGCAAACTTGCTGCCGCAGTAGTACGCGATCCCCGGCAGGGTGATGAACCCGCCCATCGAGGTGATGTTGAGAATATTCCCCTCGCGGCGCGCCCGCATGTGCGGCAGAACGGCCTGCATCATCGCCACCGCCCCGAACACATTGACCTCAAACTGTCGCCGCATCTCCTCCAGCGGGGACTCCTCCAGCACGCCCTCATGGCCATAGCCGGCGTTGTTGACCAGCACGGAGATGGGCCCGATGTCCGCTTCAATCGCATCCACCAAAGGAGCGATCGCAGCAGTATCGGTGACATCCAGCACTCGGGCGAATGCACGCCCTGCGCCCAGTGCTTCGAAGTCCTTCGCCGCCTGCTCGGAACGAACCGTGCCCACAATCCGGTGCCCGGCGGCGAGCGCCTCTTCTGCAAGTGCGCGGCCGAAGCCACTGCTGACGCCGGTAATAAGGAGGAGTTTCGAAATTGACATGATGGCCTCGACGTTGTGGAGAGGAGTGCATAATAGGAATTCCCTGGTCGCACCATAAGACCATCCCGCCTTGATTTATTGCCTATTCCTATGAGTCGCCGGTCCTCGCAAGCACCCTCCCCTGTGGCTGGAGACCAGCTGCCGCTGGCTCCGCTGGTGCAGGCGCTGGCTCCGCGCGAGGGCTACACGCAGACGGCATTGGAGAGCGTGCGCCTGCTGCGCTCAAACCGGCCGCTGGCAAAGGCCCCGGTGCTGTACGACCCGGGCATCGTCATCGTCTGCCAAGGCCGCAAGCGCGGGTACTTCGGTCAGCAGACCTATGTGTATGACGCACATCAGTACTTGGCCGTCTCGGTGCCGGTTCCGTTCACCATGGAAACCGATGCCACCGCAGACGAACCTCTGCTCGCGGTGTACCTGCATCTGCAGTTTCCGCTGGCAGCCGAGTTGATGCTGGAGATTGACCACCACGGCGGCGCACCGGCGAATGCAGTACCGCAAAGCATGATGTCCAGTCCGATCGATGCTCCGTTGCACCAGGCCGTACAGCGGCTGCTGCAGGCGCTGGCGACACCGATGGACGCCGCTGTGCTGGGGCCGAGCCTGCTGCGCGAACTCTACTACCGCGTGCTTACCGGTCCGCAGGGCCACACATTGCGCGCCGCGCTTGCCCAGCAAGGCCACTTCGGTCGAATCGGTAAAGCGCTGCAGTACCTGCATACCGCATACGCGCAGCCGTTGACTGTGGCGAAGCTTGCGAATGAGGCTGGCATGAGCGCGCCTTCCTTCTACAGCCATTTCAAAGCCGTAACGTGCGCTTCGCCCATGCAGTACCTGAAGTCCACTCGCCTGCATCAGGCACGTCTGTTGATGGTGCGCGAAGGAATGACCGCAGCAGCGGCCTGCCATGCGGTGGGTTATGAGAGCAGCTCCCAGTTCAACCGGGAGTTCAAGCGGTTGTTCGGGCTGACGCCGGCGCGAGAGGTGCGACGCATGCGCGAGGCATTTGCGGTGCCTGCGACGCCAGGTGCGATCGGATTCGTTTCATCGCATTGATTGCGATGCGTTGACGCGCATGGTGCGTCACTACAGGGGCGATGTGGATTGGTTTACGCGGCACTCGCCCCGACCGCAGCCCAACTGCGTGCTGCGGCATCCACTACATTGTTCGGTGCGAACTGGTCCTGCATGTAACGCAGGGCCTGCAGCCGCTGGCTCGGCGGACGCGCGGCCGCGCCCGGTTCCAGCAGGAGGTCATGGAACTCCTGGATGTCGTGCAAGATCCGCCAGTGACGGTAGCAGGCCAACCGGACCGGGTCGAGCGTTACCGGGCCATAGCCCTCGGCAAAACCAGGCGGGTCGTCGCGGCCCCAACGTCCGCCAACGCCGGCCCCGATGAACATCAGGTCGCGCTCGCGCGGCGCGCGCAGCATGCCGTCCCAGTCGATCAGGCACAGGCCACCGTCGGGGCGCAGCAGCACGTTGCCAGCGTGCACGTCACCATGGCAGAGCACGGCAGTGGCAGATTGACCGGACAACTGGGCGCGCAACTGCACGCAGCGCTGCCAGACGTCGGCGATCAACGGCCGGTACATGCGCCAGGTCTGGCGGTAGCGCTCGGCCAGTTCATCGGAAATCGGCCAGTGGGCATCGCCCCCCTGCAACCACGCCCCTACCCGCTCCACCGCGGGCTCGTCCTCGAGCTGCGGCTGGGCCAATGGTGCCAGCAGCGCGGCCGGCACGTTGGCGTCGTGCACGCTGCGCAGCACCTGCCCGAGCCGGTGCCACTGTTCTCGGGAAAGCGCGGCCTCGAAGCCGGACTGGCCTTCGATGTAGGGGAACAATGTCCATTGCAGGCCGTCGGCGAGCACGGCCGGCGCGCCGTTACGCGTGATCTGCGGGGCAGCGACTTCGGTCAGCTGCAACTCGGTACGCAAATACTGCAGCACGTTCCAGACGGCATCGCCCACCGCATAGCGGCGGCACTTCAACCACCAGCGTGCGCCGTCCTGGGCGACGATCTGGTACACGGTGGCCCCGGCGTCAGCGCCGGCCGGGCGCTGCACCACCTGTTCAGCGTGCACGTCGTAAGCCTGCGCCAAGACTGCGGCAATCTGCGCGACCGATAACTCCTGGGGATGCCGCATGTGTTTCCAATTGAGACGTGCGTGGAATGACTATCTCAGAAACGCTGGGTGGCAGATAGGCAGTCCGTCACGATTGCGCGATGGCTGATCCACGCCCGGCTGAGCCCAGCCAGCACCGCGAAGCCACGCAGGGCGTGGCTCTACGACTGATCATTGCATGGCCCACGCCTGCAGCTCGCGCTGCAGGAGCGCCTCCACTTCCTCCCGCTGGAACTGGGTGGCAAACAGCGGCACCGCAAATACATACTGCACGCCTTCGTTCTCACGCCGGATCACGTACGCCAACTGCAAACGCGCCAGCGAATGCCGCAGCTGCTCCGGATCCACTTTCACCCCAGCGGCATCGAATCCCGCCAGCAACTGCAGCAACGACACACCCTGCGCCCCACCCGGTCCGAGCTGGGCGCTGGCAATGCGATACACCACGATGCGGTCGATCCGGCAGGCGGCCGGGGCCGGACTCAACCGTGCCCAGCCGGCCAGTGCATCAAACACCGGCTCGGCGGTGAGCGCGGCATGCAGCTGCGCTGGCTCGATCACCCGCTGCCCGCGCGCCAGCTGGCCGAGCAGGTACTGGCAGACGATGGCGACCAGATTGGCACGGCGACCGCAGGCGGCCACCAGCCGCTGCGGCAGATCCGGGTTGGCGAAGTGCACGCCCAGCCGGGCCATCGGCTCGGTGGCCAGCTGCTGGCACGCTGTTTCTTCCAGCCCACCAATGTGGATCACCTCACCGAAGTTGCGCAGCGGCGAGGCGAAGTCCAGGGTCACCGCTTCGTACAGGTCCCAGAAACCGGCCAGCATGAAGTGGCACTTTCCTTCCTCGCTCAGTGCGCGCAGCGCGGCCAGCTGCGGGTAGTCCTGGGCTGCTTCGGCGCGCAGGAACAGATCCGTTTCGTCGATCAGCAGCAGCACGCTGCGGCCGTGGGCACGCTCGGACAACGCGGCGACGCACGCATCGATGCCACTGTCTTCAGGCAACCCCAGCTCCACGGCCAGACGCACGGTCAGGCGATGGTCGCGCAGCGAAACGTACTGGCAATGCACGCGCGGGTGGCCGTCGAACCGGCGCTCAATCGCCTTCATCAAACTGGTCTTGCCCAGCTGCCGTCCGCCGACCAGCAGGTAGTTGCCGGGCTCGCGGTTGAGCACGCGCGCCAGCAGCGACTCACGGCCGAAGAACGCGGTCGGTCGGGTGATGCCGCCGTGGGTCTGGTACGGCGAGATGCGGGTGATCTTCAGCTGCCGCGCCAGCAGCGCGACCAGGGTGTCCTGTGCACCGGGCTGCAGCAGCCAACGGGTCTGGGTCACCTGGTCCAGGCACACGCACAGGTTGGCCGGGTCATCGGCGTATTGCATCAGCGCCAGCTCGGTGGCCGTTGATGGGCTGACCACCAGCACCACGTCCTGGCCGTTGGGCAGGCTGCGCAGCTGCTGCACGATGGCTTCGCCGCTCAGCGCCGGGTCTGGCAGGTACAACCACAGTTTTTCCAGTGCGATCGGCAGCGTGGTGGGCAGGGTCCATTCGCGCACGGTGCCGTTCAACGGCCAATCGCGGGCGGCAGCGTCCACCGCGCCAATGCGTGCGGCCAGTTGCACCGCACGCGTGCTGGGCGTGGCCTGCACGTGGCGCAGGGCGTCGCGCCAGCGGGTGCTGGCAATGCCGGCCTGCTGCAGCACGCGCTCGCGCATGCGCAGCCAGCCCAACTGGCGGTCGAAGGTCGGCATGCGCTGCAGCGGATGGTCGAGCAGGCTTCGCGGTTCACGTGCGACGTCAGCCACTTCCGGTCGCAGGCGCCACCACAGCACGACCAGGCCCACCAGTGCCAGCACGCTCAGCACCAGGATCAGGGTCAGCCACTGCCCGGCTGTCCACGGTTTGTTGCTGCGACAGTCCATCGCCAGCCAGCGCTGCGGCGGCGAGGGATTGCCCGGCTGGCAGGTCCAGCGCTCGGTACGTGGGTCGAGCGTGTGCTCCAGCACCGTGCCGCGCAGGCCACTGTTCTCCGGGAAGCGGCTGGTGAAGCGCAGGCGCAGCACGAACGGGGCCGGTAGCTCGGCCGACAGCGTGGCTTCGGCCGGGTCATGCACACCGGGCACCTTCACTTCCTTGGGCCACTGCCCATCCATCAGCCAGCGACCATGCGCCTCTTCGCGCAGCAGCGTGGTGTCGATGCGCGCCGACTGCATCAGCATCATGCTTTCGCCGTCGTGCTTGATCTTCCACAACACCCACGGGTTGATCCACGGGGCGACGAACAGCGTGCCGAAGAAACCGATGGCACCCACAATCAGCGCCAGACGCACCCAGCGCCAGGCGCTCCATCCCTCAAAACCGATCATGCCGGTTGGGCCTCCAGCCCTTCATTGACCTGCTGTACGGCCAGACGGATGGCTTCGCAGCGCCACTCCAGCCATGCACCGTCGGCGTGGCTGCGCGCGGCCAGCAGATTCTCCCAGTACAACTGCCGCAGCAGCGGGTCCATCAGATACGGGCGGGCAGCGGCGATGCGCTCGCGCGGCAGCCATCCGTTGATCGTGCTGCGGGCACTGGGCTCGCGCAGGATCGGCAGCAGCGCTTCCCACAGACGCGGATGGGTGGACAGGGTCTGGTTGAGTGCAGCGTCGTCGAGACCTTCGCTGCCCTGCCCGGCCATCAGGTTCAATGCGGCCTGTGCCAACAGCGGGTGCCCCCCGGAGACGTGCAATGCGCGCTGCAGCACCGCGTCCGGCAAGCCGGTCGCGTGCCGCTGCAGATCATCCACACTCAGTTCCGGCCAGCTTTCGGTCGCGGCGATGTTGAGCAGCGAAAGGTCGCCGCCCTGGTACTTCAGGTCAGCCAGCGCCGCGCCGCCGCAGATCAGCAGGTGCAGCTTGCCGCTGTGCATCTCGCTCAGGCTGCGCAGAATGCCCGCCAGCACATCGCGCGGACCCGCCGCGCCCTGCTCGAAACGACTGACCAGACAGAACAGCGGGCCCGGCTGTTGCAGCCGGCGTGCCAGTGCGACTTCAAACCCGGCATCAGAACTCACGTTCTCCAACCCGCATTGCGCCGCCAGCAGCGCGAAGTAATCCTCGTCGCCCTCGCCTGCGCGGAACGGCGGCTGCAGATGCAGCACGCGGTCCTGGCCGTAGCGGCGGCTTGCTTCTGCGAGCATTGCCGCACGTTCCGGCGGCTGGCCCCAATGGGCCTGGGTGAGCAGCAGCGCCACCGGGTACGGGCGCAGCAACTGCAGGCGGTCGAACAACGCGGTGACGGCCGCCGGCACGGTCAACTGGACCGGCGTGGGTGCAGGTTCGCCCGCGCCTTCTGCCGGGTACTCCGGCTCAAACCCGGCTGACTGCAGCAGCGCGTTGCACTCGGCTTCGGTCAGGCGCAGGTAGTTGGCGCAGGCCAGCACCCGGTCGCGGTGGCGGCGGCTGGGGCGCGAGGTGCCCGCGCGCCAGTTGTTGACCGCTTCACGGCTGATGCCGATTTCGCTGGCAACGCCGCCTGCACTGGCCCGGATCCGCCGCATATGGCGGGACAACAGGTCCGAAAACTCCGGAACGGGCATGCAGACAGACCAGAAGGGTGAAGGTGTGCTCACCCTACCGTGGCCGGAAACCGTGTCAACCATCATCGCGTGGGCCTCGTGCTGCCTGGATCAGGCCGCCGGCAGGGCCGGCTCCCGGGGCACGATCAGCTTGCGGGTGAGCAGCAGGTGCACCACGAAGGCCAGGATGGCCAACATGCCCAGCGCCACGCACAGGCGGCCCAGCACCGCGCCGAGGCCCTGCATGCCCTGCAGACGGTCGGCGCGCTCGAAGTTGGCCGGGTTGGCGCGGGCGTAGGCGACCTGCACCTGGGCGTCTTCTTCCAGGTATTGGCCCGCGCTGTCCTCGGCGGTCATGAACTCGCCCTTGTAGGGCACGCCGTTGGCTTCAAAGGTGTAACTGAAGTGGTACTTCAGCGTGGTGCGGCCCTTTCGGCGGGATTCCTCGATGCGATCCAGCTTGACCGGGGCCTGCACGGTGACCGCGTCCTTGAGGATGGCCTGGGCCTGGTTGTGGCCGCTGATCGCGGAGGTGACGAAGACGGCGGCCGCGATGAGGTAACCGACGATGCAGAGCCAGCGCGAGACGCTGACGAAGCGGGAGTGGGAGGCGGCTGAAACTGGAATGCTGATCATGTGGTTCCCCAGGTGGATGCAAGGCCGGCAGCGGTGTGCTGTGGCAGTGGGGAAAGTGTGGGGATTGGGGTGGTTGACTTGAATCCGTAGCCTGTCAACTTGGCGGGTTGGGCGGTTGACGATGCGTCAAGTTGGAGGTCAATCGCAGTGCGTAGGACCGGTAGCGTCGGTCGACAGACGACGGCCGTGGAGCGCGCATCATTCGGTAACGCATGACAAACAGCGAAACTGCAGAGCGTCCAGGTATCACTCAAAGAGGGGAAAGACCGCGATCAGCCTCGTATCCGGCAACGCCACATCAACATCCTCCATCGCACTGCGCACAACCAACGTTGCGGTGACCGCCTCACGACTGAACATCAACACCGACACGCACCGAAACGAATTGCGATCCCGCAGTGGTGCGTGGGCCGGCCAACGGCCGGCGCTACCCTTTCGATCAAGGTCATGCGTTACAGAACGTTGCAGTGCTATCGGCAGTCGTCTTGCGACCGACTCTACCGTGCCCCAGTCACCTCGTGCCCGTCCGCGAACGGATTCGCCAGCACTGGGCGGCGTAGCCCACGAGGAACACCACGAAGCATCCCAGCAACGCCTGCAGCACCACCGGTGCCATCGGCGCAGCCGCGATGGGATGCGAGACGGGAAGACGCGTCAGGGTTTCGTTGATGCCCGGCACCAGTGACAGCAGGAAGCTGAAAGACAGCGCGAACGTGGACAGGTAAGGCGCGAGTCTGCCCAGCCAGCGCATGCGTGCCGCGAGCACGCCGCCGAACGCGATCAGCAGCACCACCACGCCAAACGCGTGGCCCGGATTGAGTCCTCCCGTACTCGAGACCGTGAAGGACGACAGCACCGAAAGCACGAGTCCGACGAGATAGATTTTCCCCGATCGTGTGGCCGGATCGATGGCGCGGTGGCGGACGAATCCGTACGCGCCAGCGACCAGGGGAATCAGGCTTAGCGCGGTGTGCAGTACGCCAAGTGTGGAAAGGGCATGGGCCATGGGAATCTCCAGAATGATTGCATTAAACCTACCAGTAGGTAGGCTGCGTACTCGAACAAAAGGCCCGCCAATGGCAGGCCCATCCTCGCGTTACTTGGTTGGCGTCAGACGCGCGATCTGCAGCCTTGCCAACGCCGCGAAAGTATTCGCATCGCCGAAACCACGCGCCGCGAGCATGGCACCGTGTACGGCGGCCATGAATGCCTTGGCCTCGTCCTCCGCACTGCCCTGCAACCTAAGCTGACCCTGCGCGGCCCCCTTCTCCAGGGTGAGTGCCAGCCATCCGGCCAGGTCCTCGAAATGGCCGCGCACCTCGGTGGCGATCTCCGGCGGGATCAACGGCAGTTCGGCCGCCAGCATGGCGCAGATGCAGAACGACGACGTGCCACCGGCGATGCAGGCGGACCAGTAATCGACATAGGCCTGCAGTTCGCGCAAGGGGTCAGCGAGTTGGCGGTCCAACAGCGCCAGGCCGTCACGGGCCTCGGCGCGGTATAGAACCACCACGGTGCGCACCAGTTCGGCCTTGCTGGGGAAATGGTGATGGATGCTCGCCTTGCTGATGGCGACCCGCTCGGCGATGTCGGCATAGCTGAAACCGTTGTAGCCGCCGGCCTCGAGCAAAGCACGGGCGTGGCTGACGATTTCGGTGGCTTTGGGGGAGAGGTCGGGCTGCATGTATGCCACTCTACTAGTAGGTAGATTGACGGTCAACCCCACGGCCGGCGCTGCCGTTCGTTTCAGGTCATGCGTTACAGAACGTTGAAGGGTTCATGGCGGTCGTCTGTCGACCGACCCTACCCGGGATTCATTTCCCGAGAGCCCGAGGCGATCGTGTTCACCAGCAAACGCCCGGCAATCGTCCGAGACCATTCGCGATTGGCACACCCCACAAACAACAAGGGCACCTTTCGGTGCCTTTGTTGGTCAACGGCAGCGGGGCAGAGCCCCGCTCTACCTCATTCCCACTCGATCGTTGCCGGCGGCTTGCCGGAGATGTCGTAGACCACGCGGGAAACGCCGCGCAGTTCGTTGATGATGCGGTTGCTCACCGTGCCGAGGAAGTCGTACGGCAGATGCGCCCAGTGTGCGGTCATGAAATCGATGGTTTCCACCGCGCGCAGTGCGATCACCCACTCATACGCACGGGCATCGCCGACCACGCCGACCGACTTCACCGGCAGGAAGACGGCGAAGGCCTGGCTGGTCTTGTCGTACAGATCGGCCTTGCGCAGTTCGTCGATGAAGATGGCGTCGGCCTTGGCCAGCAGCTCGGCGTACTCACGCTTCACTTCGCCGAGGATGCGCACGCCCAGGCCCGGGCCGGGGAACGGATGGCGATAGACCATGCTGCGCGGCAGGCCGAGTTCGACGCCGAGGCGACGCACTTCGTCCTTGAACAGTTCGCGCAGCGGTTCCACCAGGCCCAGCTTCATGTGTTCCGGCAAACCGCCTACGTTGTGGTGGCTCTTGATGACGTGCGCCTTGCCGGTCTTGCTGCCGGCCGACTCGATCACGTCCGGATAGATGGTGCCCTGCGCCAGCCACTTGGCGTTGCTGAGCTTGTTGGACTCTTCATCGAAGATGTCCACGAACAGGTTGCCGATGATCTTGCGCTTGGCCTCCGGGTCGCTCACGCCTTCCAGCTTGGCGAAGTAGCGGTCGGCGGCGTTGACGCGGATCACCTTGACGCCCATGTGCTCGGCGAACATCGCCATCACCTGGTCGCCTTCCTGCCAGCGCAGCAGGCCGGTGTCGACGAACACGCAGGTGAGCTTGTCACCAATCGCCTTGTGCAGCAGTGCGGCCACAACCGAGGAATCAACACCACCGGACAGACCGAGAATTACTTCGTCGTCGCCGACCTGCTCGCGCACGCGGGCGATCTGGTCGTCGATGATGTTGGCGGCGGTCCACAGGGTCTGGCAGCCGCACACGTCGACCACGAAACGACGCAGCAGGGTCTGGCCCTGCAGGGTGTGGGTCACTTCCGGGTGGAACTGCACGCCGTACCAGCGCTTTTCCTCGTTGGCCATGGCGGCAACGGGAATGCGGTCGGTGGTCGCGGTGATGGTGAAGCCCGGAGGAGCCTTCGAGACGTGGTCGCCGTGGCTCATCCACACGTTCAGACGCGGCTCGCCGCCGTGGTCGCTCAGGCCGGAGAACAGCGCATCGGGATTGATGACGTTGACTTCGGCATGGCCGAACTCGCGCTGGTCAGCGGCTTCGGTGGCACCGCCGAGCTGTGCCGCCAGGGTCTGCATGCCGTAGCAGATGCCGAAGATCGGCAGGCCGCTGTCGAACACTTCCTGCGGCGCGGCCGGCGCGCCCGGCAGCGTGGTCGATTCCGGGCCGCCGGAAAGAATGATGCCCTTGGCACCGAACGCGGCAATCTCGGCCGGGTCGTGGTCCCATGCCCAGATTTCGCAATACACGCCGATCTCGCGGATGCGGCGGGCGATCAGCTGGGTGTACTGCGCGCCGAAATCGAGAATGAGGATCTTGTCGTTGTGAATGTTGGTCATGACGCCCAGCAATGCAGTGGTGAATACGAATATCGAAGAGGGCAACCGATGGCGGATAGAGAAAGAGGAACGGGAAGTGGCTTCCTCGTTCCTCTTTGCTCACCGGCGCATCAGGCGCGGTAGTTCGGCGGTTCTTTGGTGATCTGCACGTCGTGGACGTGGCTCTCACGCTGCCCTGCCCCGCTGATCTTGACGAACTTGGGCTGGGTGCGCATTTCGTCGACGGTGGCGCAACCCACGTAGCCCATGGTGGCGCGCAGGCCGCCCATCAGCTGGTGGATGATGCCGCCAACCGGACCACGATACGGCACGCGACCTTCGATGCCTTCCGGCACCAGCTTGTCGGCAGTAGCGGCGTCCTGGAAGTAACGATCCTTGGAGCCCTTTTCCATCGCGGCCAGCGAACCCATGCCGCGGTAGCTCTTGTACGAGCGACCCTGGAACAGTTCGGTTTCACCCGGGGATTCTTCGGTACCAGCGAGCAGGCCACCGACCATGATGGTCGAGGCACCGGCGGCCAGCGCCTTGCCGATGTCACCGGAGTAACGGATGCCACCGTCAGCGATCAGCGGAATGCGGTCCTGCAGGGCCTCAGCGACGAGGTCAATGGCGGTGACCTGCGGCACGCCGACGCCGGCAACCACGCGGGTGGTGCAGATCGAGCCGGGGCCGATGCCGACCTTGACCGCGTCTGCGCCGCTGTCCAGCAGCGCCAGTGCGGCTTCGCCGGTGCAGATGTTGCCGCCGATGACCTGCACCTGCGGGAAGTTCTTCTTGACCCAGCTGACGCGGTCCAGCACGCCCTGCGAATGGCCGTGCGCGGTATCGACCACGATCACGTCCACGCCAGCAGCAACCAGCGCTTCGACGCGACGGTCGGTATCGCCACCGACGCCGACAGCGGCACCCACCAGCAGGCGGGTGGCCAGATCCTTGGCCGCGTTCGGGTAGTCAGTGTTCTTCTGGATGTCCTTGACCGTGATCAGGCCACGCAGTTCGAAGGCGTCGTTGACCACCAGCACCTTTTCGATGCGGTTGCGGTGCAGCAGGTGCAGCACTTCGTCCGAAGCCGCGCCTTCCTTCACCGTGACCAGGCGATCCTTCTTGGTCATGATGTGGCGGACCGGATCGTCCAGCTCGGTTTCAAAGCGCATGTCACGGTGGGTGACGATGCCGGCCAGCAGGCCGTCGCTGCCCACCACCGGCACGCCGGAGATGTTGTGCGCGCGGGTCAGCGCCAGCACGTCACGGATGGTGGTTTCCGGACCGACGGTGATCGGGTCGCGGATGACACCGGCCTCGAACTTCTTGACCTTGGCCACTTCGGCGGCCTGCTGCTCAAGCGTCAGGTTCTTGTGGATGATGCCCATGCCGCCGAGCTGTGCCATGGCGATGGCCAGGCGTGCTTCGGTCACGGTGTCCATGGCGGCCGAAAGAATCGGCAGTTTCAGCTTCAGGTCGCGCGTCAGGCGCGTTTCCAGGCTGACGTCCTTGGGCAGGATCGTGGAATGAGCGGGGACGAGCGAGACGTCGTCGTAAGTAAGTGCTTCAGCCTGGATGCGCAGCATCGGCATACCCGAGATGTGGGGAAGCGCGACATTTTACCCTGATTTGCCGCCGATGGGCAGGGGGCGGATGCGACGCTGTGTCGCGCCGCACGACCTGGGCCGGCCAACGGCCGGCGCTACCGGGCGCGTCTGGGGTAGAGCCCCCGAAGTTCGGGGGCGGCCGCGAAGCGGCGGGGGCGTGGGTGGTGGTGAGGAGGGGCCCGCGGGTTGGCCCCCGGAACCTGGGGGGGGCCCCGCGCATTGGGTTTGGCGGAACCCCGTG
>NZ_JASCOZ010000005.1 GCF_029960115.1 Stenotrophomonas sp. PS02289 | reverse complement strand
GCCTGCAGGGCGGCGCGGTCCTGGTCGTCGAAACTGACCGCGTAGCGGGTCTGCAGGCGTCTTGCATCGGCGACCTGCGCGTTCAATGCCGCGGCCAGCGCGGTATGCTGCTGGTATCGGGCAAAGGTGTCGGCCGCGCGCTCGCTGTTGTGGCGGGTCCAGCCGTACACGGCGGCGACCACCAGCAGGCCGGAGCCACACACCACCAGGCTCACCTTGAGCTTGTTGGCGATACTCATCCGGCGCAGCGCCGCCACCTTGGGTGACAGCGTGCGCCAGAGCGGCAACGCGTCCATGCGTTGGGTGAAAGACTGCAGGCGACGGGACAGGGCGTGCATCACGCACTCCAGGCAGAAGGACGCACCGGTATCGGCCGATCTCGCATTACCTTTAGGGCGAATTGCATGCGCATGCCTGCGCGACCGCGCACGTTGTAGCGCACGCAGACGACGGGACGATGACGAGAGGCAGCAGCCTTTACTGCTGCGGTGAGGTGTTCAGCGGCTTCCAGGCCTTGAGCAGCGGCAGCGGATCGTAGGCCCCATCGGCCCCGTAGATGCCCCAATGCAGATGCGGCGGCGTACCGGCGGCATTCCCGGTCGTGCCGACATAGCCCAGTAGATCGCCCTCGGCAACAACCTCGCCCTCCTGCAGGCCAGCGCGCCAATCCTCCAGATGCGCGTAGTAGTAACGCTCACGCGCCGGCCCCACCACCCAGACCTGGCGCCCTCCAAGACCACGGTCGCGTACCGCGACCACGACGCCGGGCGCGGCGCTGCGAATCGGCGTGCCGCGTTTGGCGAAGATGTCCACGCCGGCATGGGTACGATCACGCCCGCGTGGCGCGCCGAAGGTGTCAGCGATGCGGCGTGCCGCCACGCCCTCCACCGGAACCGGCAATGCCGTCGGCGGCGGCATGCGCGACAGCTCCCACATCGCGCGCGGGGCCTTCAGCCATTCGCTGTTCCATAGCGCCATGGCCGCCACGCCCAGTACACCCAACAGCAGCAGCGCGACAATCCACCTGCGCAGGCGGCGCGCCAGCGAGGGTCCGCTTGCGGGGCTCATTCCGCCACCGCACGCAGCGGAATACGGAGGATGCTGTCAGTGCTCCAGTCGATGCTCAATGGGGCTCCCGCATCCGCGACCGACTCATCACTGACATCCTTGCCGGTACCGTGGTTGACCTGGTGTTCGGCGTCCTTGAGCACGTCCACCACCACCAGCAGGCGGCTGCCCTTGGCAATGCGGCGGCCGGTCATGCGCGTGCGCTGCAACGGCACCTGGGTCCACTGACCCGGGGTAAGCAGGTGTCGGGATGTCATGTCCGCAGCATAGCTGGCGCGGCCGACGTAGTACGAGAGCTGCATGACCTTCCCGTCCTTCTGCCATTCATACAGTGTCACAGTCAGGTCGACATCGCGCTTGTTGATGCGGATCTTCAGGTCACCGCCGAACGGGCCGACCATGTCCATGGGCTGATCAAACGGAGCGCTGACGAATGACAGCCCACCGTCATCCGGCGGCCCTGCGCGCAGGATGGGCCAGGGGTAGTAGCTGTGGCGGCTGCTGTTGCGGTCAGCGAAGTTCACGGCCTGGGTCAGCACACCGGCCGGCGCCGTGGGGGTTTCGATCAACCGGTACTCAGTACCCGCACGCTCGCGGGAAAGATGGAAGGTCGTCATGCCACCACCCGCTGCCTGCAGCGATGGCGCATGCTCCCACCGGTTGGCCCCCATCAACTGGTAGTTGACCCGATCAGCCAGCAATGGCGGCAGTGGGGCTCCGTTCAACACGTGGTCGAACCACTGGAACGTGATGGCATCTGTATCGAACTGGGCGATCGGGTCCACGCTGTAGCCGCGCAGCTCCATTGCCTTGACGTTGGCCTGTGTGCCGAAGTGGTCGTAGGGGCCGATCAGCAACCGGTGATCCGCATCGGGCAGATGACGATAGTGCTCGCGAAAGTAATGCAGTGCCGAGATCTGCCCGTCATCGTAGTAGCCGGTGATCGACAGCACCGGAATGCGGATGCGGGAGAAGTCGTCGCCGTACGGGACCATCGCCTGCCAGTAGGCATCGTAGTCGGGATGCGCGAGCCAGCGCTGCAGCCAGCGGTTGGGCGTGCCATCGACCTGGTCGATCTGCCGGTAAGGACGACCGGAGGTGTACCAGCGCTCGGTCAGCGCATCCCAACGCTCGCGCTGGTTGTAGGTGTCGTTGTCCAGCAGACGATTGTTGGCGACATAGAACGGCCAGGCGTAGTTGGCCGACAGAAACACGTTGTTTTCCATCGGCAGCCCCAGACCCGGGATCGCCGCGACGTAGGGCGCGATCGCCTTCAACGCCGGCGGTGCATGCTTGGCGGCCGCCCATGCGGCAAAGCCGGAGTAGCTGCCGCCGTACATCACCACGCGCCCGTCGGTCCATGGCTGCTGGCTGATCCAGTCAACGGCGGCGGCCGCATCGACGCCCTCGGTTTCGTAGGGTGCGGCCGTGCCCGTACCCAGTCGCTTGCCGCGCGCGTCGACGACCACGCCCACATAGCCGTGCGCTGCGGCCAGCGCGGCCTGGGTACGGTTGCGGGCCGGGTCGGTATAGATGGTGAACAGCATCGCGGCCGGGGGCGGCGCAGCGGACCTGCGGGGACGGGCCACGTGCGCGGAAAGCACAACGCCTTCCATCGCGGGAATGCGGACTGAATCGTCGATCTCGAAGCGACGATCCTCGTCGGCGCGGATCAGATCCGGTGCAAGCCGGCTGGTCACCCTGAACGTCGCAACGAATGCCGCCTGCCGGATCAGATCCAGCGCCTGCTCGTGGGTCAGACTGGCGCTGCCGGCGTACGTGGCCAGGGCGGCATCCAGCTTCGCCTGCGCCGCCGGCAGGTTGGTGCTGAACCAGTAGTGCGTTTTCAGCGCCGACACATCGTCGAGTGCGGCGAACCAGGCAGCAAATGCCGCCGCATAGGCACGATCGAATCCGGGCTCTGCCGGGTTGCCGGCCTTCGCCATCAACAAGTACGGCGTCCAGCGCTGCGCCTGGCTCTCATTGCCCTCAGAACGCAGTGCGTGCATCAGGGCAGTGATAGCCGCGGATGCCTGCGCGTACTGCCCCGCCACCAGCAGCGACTGGCTGCGCTGCACGGGCGTCAAGTGGACAGCGTCACTGCCGTCCAGCAGCTGCCGCGCCAACCCGACCAGGGCCGCATCGGTCGGCCTGACCGTCGCACCCGCGGGAGCATTCCATTGCAGTGATTGCTGCGCACCGGCTGCAGGCGCGAGCAACAGGAGCAAGGACAACAGGCCGGCACGGAGTGAGCGCCGCCCACTCAGGCGGATCCGGCCGGGTAGATCGCCATGCGTCATGGGACTGCCTTGTCATCGGTGGCTGCGGGCACACTACGGCAGTGCTGGCCGGCCTGCCAGTCCCGCATGGCATACTTGATGCTTGCCTGGGGAGGTATACATGATGGCCAAGCTCACGACCTGCACGGGATGCTCCACCCGTTTTGATGCGCGCAAGGCGCTGGTATCGGCGGGCGGTCTACGCACGACCAATGCGATGTATCAGCGCGATGTCGCGTTGCAGGTGCGGTGTCCAAACTGCCGCCGCGAGTTCACCACCACCGAGGTATCGCTGTTCGGATTCCTGTCGCCCAATGGCTACCGCTGGGTGGTGGTCGCGCTGCTGGTGGTGATTGTTTTCCTGATGTTCTGGCTGCCACCGCGCTGATCACCCGCATCTGGCTGAATCGATGCCGACGGCCGCCAAAGCCGTAAGGCGCGCGTAAGTCCGCTGCCGCAAGACTCACCCGGTCCTCCCCCGGAAGTCCTGCATGTTCAAGTACCTGGTATCCCTCCCTGTCCTGCTGCCCAGCCTCGCCCTGGCGCAGACCACCAGTACCGGCGACCTGCTCGCCAAGGTGGACGATGACCGCTGGTCGATCGGCGTGGCCGCGTCGGTGCGGCAGAGTCCCTATGCCGGTGAAGGCACCCGGGTACGGCCGGTGCCGCTGCTCACCTACGAGGGTGACCGTGTTTTCTGGCGGGGCCTGGGCGGGGGTGTGCATCTGATCAACCGCAACGGGTTCCGCGTGGATGCCGTGCTGTCAGCGCGCATGGACGGATTCGACATCGACGACCTCGGGCAGCGCGAACTGCGCGCCAACGGTATCGACCCGTCGCAGCTGAGCGATCGCGACGACGGTCTGGACGCCGGATTGGCAGCGAGCTGGAGCAGCCGCGCCGGCGAGTTCAAACTGAGCGCACTGGCTGACGTGACTGACCGCAGCGGCGGCTACGAGATTGCCGCCGACTATGCGTATGCGTTCAAGTGGGGACGCAGCACGCTGATCCCGGGGGTCGGCGTGCGCTGGATGTCCGATGACCTGGTGCGCTATTACCATGGCACGCTGGACGAGGAGATCTCGCGCGGCGTGCAGCGGTATCAGCCGGGCTCGGCGCTGGTGCCGCAGGTCAGCCTTGCCTTTTCGCGACCACTGGGCGAAAAGTGGCGGCTGCTGGGTGCGGTGGACTACCGGTTCCTGCCCAGCGAGATCACTGACAGCCCGCTGAGCGAACCCGATACCGATGGCTCGGCAGGGCTGCGCATCGGCATCACCCGCAGCTTCTGACCCTCCCACTGCCCCGGTTCCCTGATGCTTCCACCGCCGCCCCCGTTGAGCAACCGCATCGCCTTGGTCGAGGACCATGCGCGCCTGGCCAGCCTCGTCGAGCGTGGCCTGGGGGCAGCGGGAATCGCCGTCGATACCTTCACCAGCCTCGAGGCGGCCTGGCACGGCATTTCCGACCACGGCTATGCGTTGGCGGTGATTGACCGCGGCCTGCCGGACGGTGATGGGCTGGAACTGGTGCGGCGCATGCGGGCCGCTGGCAACCGTATTCCGTGCCTGATGCTGACCGCCCGCGATGCGCTGCATGATCGCGTCGACGGGCTTGATGCCGGTGCGGACGATTACCTGCCCAAGCCCTTCGCGATGGAAGAACTCGGCGCGCGGGTCCGCGCATTGATGCGACGTCCCGCCGAACTGCGTGATCTACAGCTGGTCCACCACGATCTTCAGGTCCTGGCAGAGAGCAGCAGCCTGCGCTGCGGCGAAGAACTGATCAGCCTGGCACCGGCCGAGCTGCAGATCACCATTGCACTGGTGCGCGCTGCCGGACAGGTGGTCCGCCGCCGGGCGCTGGAAACAGCGGCATGGGGCATGGGCGAAGCGGTTACCCCGAATGCCCTGGACGTCGCGCTGCACCGGCTGCGGCGCAAGCTGGTCGCGATTGACTCCACGCTGGCCATCGTCAACGTCCGTAACCTCGGCTTTGCCCTGCGTCCTGTCGATGCGGCCGCGTAGCCTCAGCACACGCCTGATGCTGGCGGCCCTGCTGGCGTTGCTCACCGCCACCGCCGCGGGCACCGCACTGTTGCTGCTGGCCCGACACGCCACGCCCGAAACCCTGACCCGTGAAGAGCTGGTCGAAGAGGTGGCTGAGTTGCGTGCCGGGCTTCGTAGTGCGGCAGATGGCACGCTGCGGCTGGATCTGCCGGCCGAGGTCGGCAACGTCTACGACGCCATGCCGCGCGACGCCGCATTCTGGATCATCGATGCCACCGGCCGCACCGTCGCCAGCAGCCGACCGGGACCGGCATTGCAGGCGCTGATGGGCCTGCCCGTGGGGGCCACCGACATGACCGTCGCCAATCCAGCCGGCACCATCACCCTGCAGGTGATCGAGGCTCCGATGACGCATGCCAGCCGCGACTACACGGCCCGCATCGCCCGCAGCGACCGGCTGGTGAGCACGCTCAAGAACCACGCCACCAAACTCTATCTTCGCGCCGGGCTGGCGGTCGGTGCACTGGCACTGCTGACCTTTGCAGCGGTCATCTACCTCACCGTGCGCTGCATGCTCCGGCCCCTGCACCAGGTCTCGCGTGCCGCCACACAGGTAGGACCACGCCGGCTCGGCATGCGCCTACGCAGTGAGCACCTGCCGTCGGAGGTGGTGCCCCTGATCGATGCCTTCAACGCGGCGCTGGCGCGCCTGGAGCAGGGCTACCGGGTGCAGCAGGAGTTCCTGGCCGCCGCCGCACATGAACTGAAGACGCCGCTGGCGCTGCTGCAGGCGGAGATCGAACTCAGCGGAGCTCCAAACACGCCGCTTCTGCTGCGCGATACCGCGCAGATGGCCCGCCAGGTCCATCAACTGCTGCACCTTGCCGAAGTCAGCGAAGGACACAACTACACCTTTGCTCCGGTTCATCTGGGCACGGTGATTGCGGACACCGTCGACTACCTTTCACGGCTGGCGAAGCAGCACGCGGTGGCGGTGGTGGTGCAGGTGGCCGACCCCTCGGAAACCGAGGTGGAGGCGGACGCGTCGGCGGTCTTCGTGCTGGTCAAGAACCTGCTGGAAAATGCCATCCACCATTCCCCGCGTGGCAGCACCGTGCATATACAGGTGAACCACCTTGGCTTCAGCGTGCGCGATGCTGGACCCGGCGTCGACGCCGCGCATCGCCCATTGCTGTTCAAGCGGTTCTGGCGCGGAGCACCGAAGGAAAGCGAGGGGGCGGGCCTGGGCTTGGCGATCTGCATGGAGATCTGTCTCTCGCACGGCTGGGAGATTGTGCTGACACCTCCCGACCAAGATGCCGGTGCGTGCTTTGTCGTCAGCATTACGCGCGAACTCAGCCGAGCCGCGAGCTGAAGGCCTCGATTACCCATTCCACGAACACCCGCAGCCGATGGGTCATCTGCCGCGTCTGCGGATAGACCAGCAGCAGCGGCAACGCCGACGGCCGCCAGTCCGGCAGCACTTCCACCAACTCACCGGACTGCAATGCCGGCCGCGCGGTGTGCAGGAAGGTCTGGATCACGCCGAGTCCGGCCACCGCCGCCGCCAGATGCGCGTTGCTCTCGTTGATGCCCAGCTGGTTCTCGGCAATGATCTCCACGCGGTCATCGCCCTGCTCGAAGCGGAACGGAAAGGGCCGGCCGCTCATCGGCGAAAGGTAGTTCAGCAACCGGTGCCCGTGACGCAGCGCATCCGGGTGCTCAGGGGTGCCATGCCACGCCAGGTAGGTGGGACTGGCGCAGCTCACCACCTCGGCATAGCCCAGCAGATGGGTGACCATCGAGGCATCGGCCAGCGCACCAATGCGCACCACGCAGTCCACGTGCTCGCTGATCTGGCTGAGGGGCCGGTCCGAAACGCCCAGTTCCAGGCGGATGTCGGGATAGCGCTCGAGGAAATCCGGCAACGCGGGGACCAGCACGTTACGCGCCGTCGCCCCGCCCACATCCACGCGCAGCACGCCGCGTGGCGCATCGCTCACCGCGCCGAACGAGGCATCGATGTCTTCCAGGTCATGCAGGATGCGCCCCGCCTTCTCGTAGTACAGCACGCCTTCGGCGGTGACTGACACCCGTCGGGTGGTGCGCTCGAGCAGGCGTACGCCCAGATGCGCCTCCAGCTCGCGCACGGTCTTGCTGAGGGTCGCGGCGGGCATGTCCAGCGCTTCGGCGGCACGCGTGAAGCTGCCCGTCTCCACAACGCGGGTGAACGCCCGGATGGCGATCAACTGATTCACGTGCTGTCTTCCTTACTGACGAGTCCGCCAGACGGTCGGGGAAGTGGACCTTCGTCCACAGCGTCCTGCGCGATACCGACGTGCAGGAGCGTAGCAAGCTGACTTGTTCAGCAATACCGTATTTCTACTGCACACTGCGCCCGTTTACAGTGCGCGCGCCCACAGTTGCGACACCTGGGGCTTCCCGAACAGCTGTTCATGCTGCTCGGTCAGCAGTTCGAAGCCGGCGCGTTCGTACAGTCGACGCGCGTCAACGAGTGCCGCGTTGGTCCACAACACCATACGCTTGTAGCCCACCGCGCGTGCGAAGCTCATGGCCTCTTCAACCAGCCGCTGGCCGATGCCAAGGCCGCGCGCACTGGCATCCACATGCAGCAGCCGCAGCTTGGCGTTCTGCGCATCATGGCGGACCACGAACACCGAGCCCACCGCGTTGCCGTCGAGTTCGGCGATCCAGCAGCGCTCGGTCTGTGGATCATGTTCGCGCAGGTAGCGGGTGACGATGTCGGCAACGAGTGCCTCGAACTCGGCGTTCCAACCAAACTCACGTGCGTACAGGGTGCCGTGTTTGTGGATCACCCAGCCCATGTCACCCGGGCGCGGATCGCGCAGCACATAGGAGCCAGCGGAACCGCCCAGCAGCGCGCGGATCTGGTCCATGCACTCGACCAGGCGCTGCTGTCCCGGCTCGCTCAGCGTTCCCACCAGGGCGCCGATGCTGTCGGTGGATGCTGCATCAAGCTGGGCGAATGCAGTGCGACCTTCATCGGTGAGCACCAGCCGGTTCGCCCGCCCGTCCATCGCGGAAGGCTCGCGGCGGACCAGCCCGCGCGTCTGCAGGCCACTGAGCAGTCGACTGAGATAGCCGGCATTGAGTCCCAGGCGCTGGCCGAGCTGCGCGGCGGTAATGCCCTGCCCTTCAGCCAACTCGAACAACACGCGCACCTCGGTCAGGGTGAACGCGCTGTCCAGCAGCCGCTCTTCCAGGACGCCGATCTGGCGGGTGTAGAAGCGGTTGAACGCGCGCACCTGTGCCACTGCTTCACGGTTTGGCTCGGACATGATGGGCTCTTATGTTTGCCTGAGGCACATAGTACATGCCAAAAGCACATATATCGCCGGGTTATGTGATCTATTTCGCGGCTTATATCGCCAAAACGAAAGATTCGTTGCAGTACGGTTTGCGTTCTGTTAATTCTGCGTGTAGCGACCAGGGCCCTGGCCGCAAGGAGAACCAACTGGATGAAGCACTGACAGAACGACCACCCAAAAAACTGACTGCAAGGTGCATGCATGAACTACCGTATTGGCAGTAGTGTTCAGGCCCCAAAAGCGATAAAGCCATTGGCATCTGCAGTGATGGTGGCCCTTGCCACCGCGCTGCTGGCCGCCAGCCCCGGCGCGGCCGCACAGGACAGCAGCACAGAGGGAAGCTCGGCCACCACACTGGACACCGTTTCAGTGCTCGGCAGCCGCACCAAACCCCGTACCGTCTCGTCGTCGGCAGTGCCGATCGACATCATCAGCGGAGAAGAATTCCGCAACCAGGGTGCCACCGATGCCCTCGACCAGCTGAAGGTGCTGGTGCCCTCGTTCAACGTCAGCACCATTCCCATCGATGACGCCGCCAGCCTGGTGCGTCCGGCCAACCTGCGTGGCCTGCCGCCGGACAACACCCTGCTGCTGGTCAACGGCAAGCGCTTCCACCGCTCGGCGGTGATCACCTTCCTCGGACACGGCCTGTCCGATGGTGCGCAGGGACCGGACCTTTCGGTATTCCCGTCACTGGCGCTGGAACAGGTGGACGTGCTGCGTGATGGCGCGGCCGCGCAGTACGGCTCGGACGCCATTGCAGGCGTGCTCAACTTCGGCCTCAAGAAGCTGCGCGAAGGCGGCACCGCCGAAGTGTTCACCGGCAAGTACTACGAGGGCGATGGCCTGACCACGCAGTACTCGGCGCAGATCGGCCTGCCGCTGACCGAGCACGGCTTTGCCACCTTCACCGCCGAATGGCGCAAGGCCGACGACACCTCGCGCAGCGTGCAGCGTGACGACGCCGCCGCAGCGGCAGCGGCCGGCTATCCGGATGTGCAGAACCCGGCGCAGATCTGGGGTTCGCCCAAGGTCGATGATGACTTCAAGTTCGTCGCCAACCTGGGCCTGACCACCGAGAACGTGGACTTCTACCTGTTCGGCAACTACGCCAAGCGTGAAGTGGACGGCGGCTTCTACTACCGCGATCCCACCGCGCGCTCGGGCGTGTACTCCAATGACGGCGGCGAGACGCTGCTGGTTGGCAACCTGACCGGCGTGGGTACCTGCCCCACCATTGCCCTGCGCGATCCCTCCGGCAACCTGCTGCCCTACGCGGGCGTTGCTGCTGCGGTAGGCGCGCTGCCCGCCAACTGCTTCACCTTCCTCTCCAGCCTGCCCGGTGGCTTCACCCCACGCTTTGGCGGCAAGCTGGAAGACGCGTCCGTGGTCGCCGGTGCCAAGGGCACGCTGGGCGAGTGGTACTGGGACGTGAGCGGTTCGTACGGCCGCAACGACATTGAATTCACCATCTACAACACGGTGAACGCCTCGCTGGGTCCGGATCAGCCGGCCAACCTGTATTTCCGTCCGGGCGGCAACACCCAGACCGAAAAGAACTTCAACGTCGATGTGAGCCGCGACATCCCGGTCACCTTCAGCAGCCAGCCGCTGCGTCTGGCGTTGGGTGCGGAATGGCGCGAGGAGAGCTTCAAGATCAGCCAGGGTGATGGTCCGTCCACCGCGATTGGTCCGCTTACCGAACAGGGCTTCGCGCTGGGCTCCAACGGCTTCAACGGCTTCAGCCCGCGCACCGCCGGCACGTTCGATCGCCGCAACTGGGCGGCGTATGCCGATCTGGAAGCGCAGCTCACCGAGAAGTTCCTGCTCGCAGGCGCGCTGCGTTTCGAGGACTATGACTCGTTCGGCAGTACTACCACCGGCAAGCTGACCGGCCGCTTCGACTTCACGCCGAACTTCGCCATCCGTGGTGCGTACAACACCGGCTTCCGTGCCCCGACCCCGGGCCAGGCCAACATCAGCCAGATCAGCACCGTGTTCGGTGGTACCGCGCTGGAAGACATCGCCACGCTGCCGCCTACCAACCCGATCGCGCAGATCAAGGGCGCACAGCCGCTGACCCCGGAAGAATCGAAGAACTTCTCGCTGGGTGCGGTGTGGACCGAAGGCAACTGGTTGGTGACGCTGGACGGCTACCGCATCGAAGTGGAAGACCGCATCGCGCTGAGTACCAGCTTCACCATCACCGACGCCGAACGCGCCGCGCTGGTAGCCGGCGGCAATCCGGAGGCGGCGTCCATTTCGCAGGTGACCTACTTCGGCAATGCGTTTGACACCACCACCACCGGCGTGGACCTGGTCACCAGCTACAAGAGCGACCACTTCGGTGGCGATACCACCTACTCGCTTGCCGCGAACTGGAACAAGACCAAGGTGGACCGCTTCGACACCGACTTCATCGACGAAGCGCGTGTGTACAAGCTCGAGGAGTCACTGCCCAAGACCAAGGGCTACTTCAGCATCCACCACCAGCGCCAGATCTTCCATGCCAACCTGCGCTTCAACTACTACAGCTCCTGGTATGAGGATCACCTGGACAGCGGCGTGATCTCGGCGGCGGACGGTGGCCTGCCGATCTACGGCGGCAGCGCGCTGATCGTGGACGCCGAGGTGGGCTGGAAGTTCGACTCGGGCCTGTACTTCAGCCTGGGCGCGCAGAACCTGTTCGACCGCACCCCGGCGAAGAATCCCTGGAGCGGCGTGGCCGGTGCCGAGTACCCGGTGCACTCGCCCTATGGCTTCAACGGCGGGTTCTATTACGCGCGAGTGGGTTGGAAGTTCTGAGCAGGAATGCCTGCCAGAAGTGCCGGGCCCAGAAGGGCCCGGCAGATTCGTATCAGGCGTTGATCTCGTAGCGCACGCTTCGTCCGCTCCCAGGCAATCGACGCAGGCAGCCCTTCTCCAGCAACTCGGCCAAGTGACGCGTCGCCGTCGCCTTGGATACCTTGGCCACCGCCTGATACTGACGCGCACTGATTCCTTGCTCGAAGCCCCGCTCGCCGCCATCCAGCAGGCGGTTGAGAACCTTGATCTGCTCGGCCGACAGATCATCCATGCGGTGCTGTTGCCAGAACCGTGCCTTGGCAAGCACCGCATCGATGCGCTTCATCGCCTGAAGCAGACTTTTATGCAGCGTCCGCAAGAACCATTGCAACCACGCTGTGATGTCCAGATCTGCCTTCTGACTACTTTCCAGTACACGGTAGTAGCCCGCCCGGTCTTCCAGGATGCTGGCCGACATGGCGTGGAAGCGGATTGCCTGGGGTTGGCCTTGCGCCAGCGCCAGGTCAGTGAGCGCACGGGTCAAGCGACCATTGCCATCGTCAAACGGGTGCAGGGTCACGAACCAGAAGTGTGCAATGCCTGCGCGCAGCAGCGGGTCCAGCGTTGCATCCTCACGGGAGGCGGCAAACCAGGTCAGAAACGCATCCACCTGAAGTTCGAGTCCATCCCTGGGCGGAGCCTCGAAGTGAACTGTGGGGCGGTCAATTCGGCCCGACACCACCTGCATCGGCTCTTCGCCACGCAGCCCTCCCACCCTGATGCGCAGCGGTAGCAGATCGTCCTGCGCGGCAAACAGCCAGCGATGCCACTGCATCAACCGTGCATTGTCCAAGGCGCGTTCCGGATGTCCGGTGGCATCGAGCATGAGCTCAGCCAGCCCTTCACTGCGTGCGCTGGTGCGCGTGATCGCCTCCGACTCGATACCCAGACGACGAGCCAGCGAGGACCGAACCGAACCCACGTTCAACTCTTCCCCTTCGATCGCAGAAGAAGTGACGATGTTGGCCAGGAGCGTGTCCAAGGCATCTTCGGCCTGTCCCAAAGGGTCGGCGGCACCTGCCATGCCCAGCAGTTGTCCCTGGGCTTCCACGCACTGGCGGAGAAGCGGGGCCAACACATCGGACTCCCAGCGGAAGGCGGGCCAGTCAGGGCGCTCCCAGATCCACAGCGGACCAGACATGAACACTCCATTCAGGTGAGTGAGCCGATTAGAAGGGCTAATCGGCTCATTTTGTGAGCCGATTATGCCCCCTAATCGGCTCATCCGCCATCCGGAGCACCTGCTGTGTCAGCGCGCGGCCACCCGCAGCAGTTCCCGGGCGGCTTCCTCGGAGCTGGCGGGGTTCTGCCCGGTGACCAGCTTGCCGTCAGTGACCACGTACTGGCCCCAGTCGGCCCCCTTCTCGTAGCGACCGCCCAGCCGGGCCAGCTCGTCTTCCACCAGGAAGGGCACGATGTCGGTCAGCTCGACGGCGGCCTCCTCACTGTTGCTGAAGCCAGTGACGTGACGCCCCTTCACCAGCGGCGAGCCATGCGCGCCGTTGACGTGACGCAGCACGCCGGGGGCGTGGCAGACAAAGCCGATCGCTTTTCCGGCCCGGTCAAACGCTTCAATCAGCGCAATGGAATCGCGCGATTCGGCCAGGTCCCAGAGCGGTCCGTGACCGCCGGGGTAGAACACCGCGTCGAAGTCCGCCGGGTCCACGTGCGAGAGCTGCACCGTGCTGGCCAATGCCTTCTGCGCGGCCGTGTCCTGTTTGAAGCGGGCGGTCAAGGCGGTCTGGAAGTCCGGCTCGTCGCTTTTGGGGTCCAGGGGCGGTTGGCCACCCGCAGGCGAAGCCAGGGTGACATGCACGCCGGCATCGGTGAATACGTAGTACGGCGCGGCGAACTCTTCCAGCCAGAAGCCGGTTTTTCTGCCGGTGTTTCCGAGCTGGTCGTGTGAGGTGAGCACCATCAGGACGTTCATGGCGGGCTCCATCAATGGGGAACGCCAGCATGCGGAAGCGAGGGTAAAGGTTCTGTCCAATTCCGTGGAGCAGTCGTCAACCCTCCCAGTTCAAGCCGCGAGGTGCATTGCGGAAACCGGCGGCACGCAGCGCATCGGTAACCCTGCCCCGCCCCACCGGGACGTCATCGATCAGATCCAGGGTGAAGCGCAGCCGCGGATTGCGCCGCAGCGCCGTGGCCAATGCCCGCGCAGCGAAGCCCAGGCGCTCTTCGGCGTCGGCAGCATCCGCGTCCACGTAGCTCAACAGCGAGCGGCCGCCTTGCGTGAGGTACAACTGCAGCCCGCCCGAGCCGATCACCACCCACGCACCCGGGCGGCGTATGGGTCGGGTGCCCGCCGCGTGGGACGGCCATGGCATCACCGTCCCATAGGGATTGGCGGGATCGACCGCCGATAGTGCTACCGCAGCCACCGCGTCGTCGGCGCGGTCCGCCAGTTCGCGCAGACGATCGATGGTGTAACGCTCGGCGAACTGGGCACCGCCCATGCCTTCCACAAAGCGGCCGCGCAGCACCCGCCCGGTGTCCTCCATGCCGCGGTACACCTGCTGGATGGCCGGGAAGCCGCCCACTACGTCCTCGGCCATCGCCGCCCCACGGGTGACCACGCCATGCCGGTCCAGCAGCGCCTCAGCCAAGGCGACCGCGCGCGTGGTCTCACTGATGGCATCGCGCTGCAGCAGCGACCAGCGCCCGGCCAGCGTGGCGGCAGTCATCTGGACACGACCAACCGTGGCCTGGGTGGGACCACTGGGACTGCTGATCCCGTCGTGCATCATCACGCGGAACCCGCGTCGCCGGCGCAGCGCCGTCGTCGCACGTGGGCGTGGCGGCTTGTCGCCGCCCAGCGCACGCAGGGGTGTCCACAGATCGCAGGTGATGCGCCCTTGCCACACCAGCTCCCACAAGGCAGCGTGGAACGCATCCGCGTCGTCGCCGCCTGCGTTCACCACCCGCTGCGCCAATGCGCGCGCAAAGTACGCGCCGCCGTCGGACAGCACATTGATGATGGCCTGCTGCAGGGCCGACAGTGATGCGTCCTGCAGCGGCGGCAGGGACTCACTGGCAGATTCCTGCAGATGCAGTGACACCCACGCATCGTCGTCGCCACCGCGCGCGTGTCCGGCCCAGACCACCTCACCCGAGGCGATCAACGCATCAAGTACTGCGGGCGTGTAATCCCGCACGCGTGCAGGAAGCACCTGCTGCTCCCAGGTCGCTGCCGGCAACGCCACGCCCGCCAGTTGCTCGATCACGCGCAGGACACCATCACTGCCTTCCAGTGCTCCCACGCCCTGCCGTTCCAGCAGCAGGTTCACGTAGGCCTCGCGCCGGGCTGGGCGCGTCGCCGCGCGAGCGGCCTGCAGCGAGCGCACGCGCAGCCGGGCGAACACCGCGTCATCCACCCAGCAACGGCGGCTTCCGGCACCGTCGTCCGCCACCTCTGGCGGGGTGGCCGGCGCACCGAAGTCACCTGCCAACACCCGCCCCTGCTCGACCAACCCGGCCAGCACGCTCTCGACCACCACCGTTCCCAATCCAAACGCTGCGGCCACCTGTGCCGATGTGAAAGGTCCATGGGTGCGGGCATAGCGGCCGATCAGGTCGCCCAGCGGATCCTGGGAGGCTTCCAGGAACGTCGCGGGTATCCGCGCTGGCAGCGCCACGCCCAGTGCATCGCGCAGCCGCGCGGCATCTTCAATGGCTGCCCACTGCGGCATGCCTGCCAGCGTCACACGGATGACGCGGCGCTGCTTCTGCAGCGACTGCAGCAGTGCCAGCGCGTCCTCATCCTGCAGACGTACGGCGACCTGTGCTTCGCTCATCGGTCCCAGCTCACGCAGCAGATCCGCAATCCCTTCGGCACCCCGCACCTGGCGCTCCGGCGACAGACGCTGCAACGCGTCGGCCACGCCCTGCACCGCGACCGGGTCCAGCAGTTCCGCGAGGTCGACCTGGCCCAGCAGATCGCCCAGCAGGCGGCTGTCCAGTGCCAGCACCGACGCACGACGCTCGGCCAGCGGCACATCGCTGCCATACAGAAATTCGGCCACGTAGCCGAACAGCAGGTCGGCCGCGAAGGGCGAAGGTACCTCGGTCTGCACGTCCACCAGCTGCACCGCGCCGCTGGCGATGTGCTGCATCAACTGGCCCAGCGCGTCCAGGTCATAGACATCCTGCAGGCACTCGCGGGCGGTTTCCACCAGGATGGGAAAGTCCGGGTACTGCTGCGCCACCGCCAGCAACTGGCCGGCACGCAGCCGCTGCTGCCACAGCGGCGAGCGCTTGCCCGGCTGCTGGCGCGGCAGCAGCAGCGCGCGCGAGGCACATTCGCGGAAGCGCGCCGCGAACAACGCTGAACCACCGACCCGCTGGGTAATGACCTGCCGCAGGCGGGCGGGATCGAACACGAAGACCGCCGCATCCGGCACCCGACCGGTCGTATCCGGGATGCGGGCGACGATGCCATCGTCGCTGGACACCACATTCGGATCCACGTGCCAGTGCTCGCGAAGTCGGTCGGCGACTGCCAGCGCCCAGGCATCATGCACCCGCCGTCCGTAAGGCGAGTGCAGCATGAGCCGCCAGTCGCCGGTTTCGTCGCGGCACCGCTCCACCACCAGTTTCCGGTCGCTCGGCAGCATACCGGTGGCGGCGCGCTGCTCCTGCGCCAGGCGCAGCAGGTTGACGATGGCGTTGTCTTCCAGGCCACATCCGCGTAGCCGCTCGCGCAGCGCTGCGGGCAGCGCATCAGCGCTCGTCGCCTCCGGTGCCGTGTCCAGCGCCCCAAGCAATGCACCGATGGCCTGCCCCAGCTCGGCCGGCCGCCCCACCCCCTCGCCGCGCCAGAACGGCAGCCGCGCCGAGCGTCCAGGGGCCGGACTGACGATCACTTGGTCGTGGGTGATCTGATCGATGCGCCAGGAGGTCGCGCCCAACGTGATCACGTCGTTGACCCGGGATTCGTGCACCATCTCCTCGTCGAGTTCGCCCACACGGCGTGAGCCGGCACGCTCCACCCCTTCGGGCAGCAGCACGCTGTAGAGGCCACGGTCAGGGATGGTGCCGCCGCTGGTCACTGCCAATTGCCGCGCTCCCGGGCGTGCGGTGAGCAGGCCGGTGTCGCGGTCCCAGACCAGCCGCGGCCGGAAGCTGGCGAAGTCGTCCGACGAGTAGCGGCCGGCCAGCATGTCCAGCGTGGCGTCGAACGCACTGCGAGGCAGCGTCCGATAGGGTGCCGCGCGGCGAACCCGCGCATACCAGGCGTCCACCTGCAGCGGCTCCATCGCCACCGCAGCAACCGTTTGCTGAGCCAGCACATCCAACGGGTTGAGCGGCAGCTCGAGTGCTTCGATCTGCCCGGCCAGCATGCTTTCCACCACCACTGCCGCATCGATCAGGTCCCGGCGCGTACGCGGATACACCCGCCCACTAGACGTGCCGCCCACCTGATGGCCGGCACGACCGACCCGCTGCAGCGCACTGGCCACTGAAAGGGGGGCGGCGACCTGGATCACCAGATCCACGTCGCCCATGTCGATGCCCAGCTCCAGGCTGGAGGTCGCGACCACACAGCGCAGCGCGCCGTCCTTGAGCGCCTGCTCGATCTGCGCGCGTTGCTCCTTCGACACCGACCCATGGTGCGAGCGCGCGATCAGTTCACCGGCGTTGTCGACGCGACCTGACGTGCTGCCCGTAAACGAGCCCAGCACTTCTTCGCGTAGAGCCGGGCCTTGCCCGGCTGCCCCCATCCCAACCCGCTCCGCATGCAACGCATTCAACCGCGCGGTAAGCCGCTCCGCCACGCCACGCGAGTTGGCAAACACAATGGTGGAACGATGCCGCAGCACCTCATCCAGAATGCTGGCTTCCACATGCGGCCAGATCGAGCCAGCGCGCGACTCCCCGGCATCGCCCCCGCGCGTAGGAATATCCGCCATGTCCTCGACGGGCACGACGATCTTCATTTCCAGATGGCGCGGCGAAGGGGGATTGACCACGGTGACGGGGCGGTCACCGCCCAGGAACTCCGCCACGACCTGTGCCGGGCGGACCGTCGCAGACAGCCCGATCCGCTGGGCGGGCTGCTCCAGCAGCGCGTCCAGTCGCTCCAGGCTCAGCGCCAGATGGGTGCCGCGCTTGGTCCCCGCCACGGCGTGGATCTCGTCGATGATGATCGTGCCGACACCGCGCAGCGTCTCGCGCGCGTTGGAGGTCAGCATCAGAAACAGCGATTCGGGCGTGGTGATCAGAATGTCCGGCGGCTTGCGCACCAGGCGCGCGCGCTCGGCAGTGGGTGTATCTCCGCTGCGGATGGCGACCGAGAGATCGACATCGGGCAGCTGTTGCTGTCTGCGCTGCGCCCGCACGCCCTGCAAGGGCCGCTGCAGGTTGCGCTGCACGTCGGCCGCCAAGGCTTTGATCGGAGAGACGTACAACACGCGAGTCATGTTGCGCGCCGAAGGCGGTACCCGCTCGCGTAGCGCCGCGTCCTTCTCGCCGAACAGGCGGTCAATGGCATGCAGGAACGCGGCCAGTGTCTTGCCCGAGCCGGTGGGGGCAATGACCAGGGTGTGGTCGCCCTCCGCGATGGCCGCCCACGCCGCCTGCTGCGCCGGCGTGGCCGCCGGGAATGCAGCGCCGAACCACGCACGGGTCGCCGGGCTGAACGCGGCCAGGGCATCGGTTACCGGGGGAAGCGGCGAACTCAAGGGGACCATGCTCCGGGTGATGGTGCTACTGGCCAGTATGCCCGCAGCCATCTCAACGCGTTGCCGTCATCGACTTCACCGTGGCCTCATCTCCGGCGCATCGGGGGCTCACACTCCGGCTTGAGGATGCAGGCCAGTCCACGATCCGGTTTCGCCATGTCCTCCATCGCCGGTCACGCCGCCGCAGGCGTCGCGTTCTTCATGGCTTCCCGCAGATGGCTCCCGACAAGGTCGTGGTGGGCCGCACTGCCGTTCGTCGCCCTCGCTGTCTGCCCTGACCTGGACTATTTCGCGGTCTGGCTGTTCGATTACGCCGCTGATCCCCGCATCACGCACAGCCTGCTGTTTGCGATGGTGACCGCGCTGCTGGTGTGGATACCCTTGGCAACGACTGCGTCGACCCGTCTCCCCTTCCTGGCCCTGTTGACTGCCAGCGCATCGCACCCGCTGCTGGATCTTGCGGTGGGCGCACACCCGGTTCCGGTGCTGTGGCCGCTTGGACCAGAGTTGTCCGCCCCCGTCGGCCTGCTTCCCAGCGCTGGCGCACTGTCACTGGGAAATTACTACCTTTGGAGAAACGTGGTCATCGAGCTGGGGGTATTACTCCCTGCGCTGGCTTTGATCGTGGCATGTTGCAGACGCTACCCGCCTCAACGTGTCCGCATATGGACACTACGCTTGATTCTTCCTTGGTCGGCCATGCTTGCCTGGTCAATGAGTCTCCCTCGCTGAAGGCAGCGGTTGACGTTGCCGCTGCGCTCACCCGGGACCATTCCAGCGCAATCCTGAGAGGCTGACCCGGAACGGCCGGAAGTGTGCGCTGAGAATCCACTGGACCACCCGCTCGACGCTGCGGGGGCCTGGCTCAGCCTCAGGGACCCAGCACAGCTTTGGCCGCAGGCGGATCAGGTGCCCGGTCGGCACGGGCATCTTCTGCGAGGGAAAGCCCGAGTCAAGCACCAAGGCGAACTGCTCCAGATAGCAGATCCTGGGTCCCCCCTCTCTGGGATAGTGGATTCGGATTGCGATATCGAATCCAGTGCCCGGCTCCCGAATACGGACAACATTGATCGGCTGCGGTCGATCGAAGCCCCAATCTCTGTTGGCCGCGTCATATTCCTTGGTGTTACGAAGGATCCACCACTCGAACGTTCTGCCGGAAACCTTTATGCAACCCTCAACTGGCGCGCTCACCACGAATACCGCATCGCCACATCGCAGCGCTGATAGCGCGCGCCGTAAGTCGCCATGATCTCCGCGTCGTGGCGGAAACCGAGCTTTTCATACAGGTGGATCGCCGCCTCGCACTTGGCGTTGCTGAGCAGATACAACGGCGATGCCTGCAGCGCTGCCGCGCGCTCAAGGACTGCCGCCAGAAGAAACTCGCCCACCTTCAAGCCGCGCGCACTCTCGCGCACGCCCATCTTGGTCAGCTCGTAGCCGTTGTCAGCCGACTTCTGCAGTGCGCAGGTGCCGACGATGCCCAGTCCTTGGGCCTCCACGAACAGGATCACCCCGCCTTTGTCGATGATGTTGCGACGCGGATGCTGCAGCACCTCGCGGTCGGTGTCCTCCAGCTTGAACATGGCGTTGATCCACTCCGCGTTGATGTCGTGGAAGTGGTGGGCTAGGTCGTCGCTGAATTCGTGGATGGTCAGGGTGGAAGGTATCGGGGCAGTCATGGCGCGTGGCATCTCAGGGGTGCTGATGGATTCATACCACTCCCCGCGTCGGTTGGCGACCGGCGTCTTTGAATGTCGCTGCATCGCCGTCTGCGCTGGTGTTGATCACCGCACCCCGGCATCATGTCATCCTTGTTCACAGGGATGGTGTGGTGCGCCGGTATGCGTCTTGAACTGTTTGGCTTCGAGCTGGACTCCAGCAAGTCATCGTCATGGGCGCTCATGGCCGGCGCCATCGTAATTTCGCTGCTTGTCTTCTTTGCGACCGCCAGGAGCCGAGGTGCCGCCATGGACACCCGGATCCGGGACGCCATTGGCTTCGAGCTGCCCGAAGGACTGGGCCCAGAATGGACGGACCGCCGTAGACGCAGGGAGCTCATCCCGACCGATCTCCGGTCCCGTGGCTATCGCCTGCCCGACGCCCTCGCGCAGGAACTGCTGGGCAGCTGCGAAGCGCGCGGCGGTCAGCTGATGGCCTCCAATGATGTGGCCGCTCGCTACCCCGAGCTGATCAAGCACATTCATTACGACACCACCAGCTGCGTACTGAGCCGGACGACACCGAAACGTTCGGTGTCGATGCTGCATGAGAACCGCCTGACGGTACTGATGTTCGGAAGATGAAAGGCGGGTTTCAGCCTTCTGCAAGCGCACCTTCCACGAACCCCCGGTACGACCGCAGCGGCCGCCCCAGCAACTGCATCAGACGCTCCACATCGCCAGCCGCTGGCAGCATGCCGTCGGAGATGAAGCGTTCGGCCATCTGGCGCATGTCGTAGGCCATCCACGGCGGCATGAACTGGCGCAGGTTTTGTTCGAACCCCGTGGTATCGTCGCCACCGTAGGCGATGGAGCGACCGAGCACGTCGCTCCAGATCCCCGCAACATCCGCGCCGGTCAGGGCTTCCGGTCCGACCAGATTCAGCCGGGTCAGGGCGGCGTCAGCGGCGGCCGCATCACGGGCGATCAGCTCCAGTGCCGCGATCTCGGCAATGTCGCGGGTATCGATCATCGCCAGCCCCTTGCTGCCGATCGGCATCGGGTACACGCCATAGCCCTGCACCACGTCCTTGACCGTCAGATCGTTGTCCATGAAGTAGGCCGGGCGCAGGATCGTGGCGCTGAAACCCATCTGCTCGATCATGCGTTCCACACCGTACTTGCCGGCGAAGTGCGGCACGTTGACGTAGCGGTCGCTGTGGATCACCGACAGGTAGACCACCCGCTTCACGCCCGCCTCGCGGGCGATGTTGAGGGTGATCAGTGCCTGGGTGAACTCGTCAGCCACCACCGCGTTGAGCAGGAACACGGTCGACACCCCGTTGAAGGCGGCGCGTAGGGCATCGACGTCCAGCTGATCGCCCTGATGCAGTTCGACGCCTTCAGGCAGATTGGCGGTGGCCGGGTTGCGGACCAGCGCACGCACCGTGGCACCGCGCTGGAGGAGATGCTGGACGACCTGACGGCCGACGGTGCCGGTGGCTCCGGTAACAAGATGGGTCATGGGTGACTCCGTGATTGGGTTGGGAGGCCTCATGGTTGTTGATCCGCAATCGGACCGATAGCCCATATACTTGGACCACCTGTCTCACTGGCGGAACACATGGACCTGCTCGCCCTGGCCGACTTCACCCTCGTAGCCCGACATGGCGGCTTCGGCCGCGCCGCACGTGCTGCCGAGCGTCCCAAGGCCACCCTGTCGCGTCGGGTCGGCGAGCTGGAGGCCAGCCTGGGCGTGCGTCTTTTCGAACGCGGCTCGCACACGCTCAAGCTCACCGAGGAAGGTCACGCCCTGTATGCGCGTACCGAATCCCTGCTGACGGAGCTGGACGAGGCCACTACCTCGATCGCCAGCGGCGGCGACATTCCGCGCGGCCGCTTGCGGGTCAGTGCTCCGCTGCTGTTTTCGCAGATGGCGCTGGGAAAGATCGCCGCACGTTTTGCGCAGCGGCATCCGCAGGTGCAGCTGGAAATCACGACCGAGGACCGTGCCGTGGACATGGTCGAGGAAGGCTATGACCTGGTGATCCGGGTCAACCCGAAGACGGACGAGCGACTGGTCGGCCGGGTGCTGCTGCGCGACCGCTTGGTCGTCGTCGCGCATCCGGATCTGACCTTGCCGGCCGGCAACGACGCCGTGCCGGCGGTGGTCCGCCCTTCCAGCGATGCCGCCGGCTGGGAGCTGGCGACGCCGCGCGGCAACCGCCACGTCGCGATCGCGCCGGTGCTGCGGTTGGCCTCGCTGATCATGATCCGCGACGCGGCCCGCGCCGGCACGGGAGCCGCGCTGCTGCCCTACTCACTGGTTGCCTCTGATCTTCGGTCCGGGCGACTGGCGGCGTGGGGCGATGCGAAGGGGCCACCGATCGAGATCTGGGCGCTGTACCCGTCCCGGCGGCTGCTCAGCGCGCGGGTATCGGCGTTCCTGAACTGTCTGAAGGCGGCGTTTCCTCAGGGCGACCCTGAAGAGCTGGCCAACTTCGCCGAACAGGCAGGCTAAGACCGGTTCACGTAGCCCCGTGCCGGTGCAGGCCATAAGCGTCAAGCGTTCCGCCGGATTTTCAAACGATTGATTGAAACACGCGTAACTTCGCCGAACTGGACACCATCCACCGCATCCGCCAGACTTCGCCCTTTCCGATTCCGTGGTCCCCATGGCGAAACTGCTGGTCCTGCATGGCCCCAACCTCAACCTGCTCGGCACCCGCGAGCCGGGGGTGTATGGGCACACCACGCTGGCGCAGATCGACCAGGCCCTGCTGGCCCAGGCCGAGGCGGCCGGGCACGCGGTGGAGAGCCTGCAGTCCAACGCCGAGCACATCCTGGTGGATCGCGTGCAGGCCGCCCGTGAAGACGGTACCGCGTTCATCCTGATCAATCCGGCCGCGTTCACCCACACCTCGGTCGCGCTGCGCGACGCGCTGGCGGCGGTGGACGTGCCGTTCATCGAAATCCACCTGTCCAACCCGCACAGCCGCGAACCGTTCCGCCAGCACAGCTATTTCAGCGACAAGGCGGTGGGTGTGGTCTGTGGCTTCGGGGCCGACAGCTACCGCTATGCCATGGACGCCGCACTGACGCGGCTGTCCTGAGCGTTCCTTCTTACCGACCCCCATACACGACCAACGAGGCCTCCATGGACCTGCGCAAAATCAAGAAGCTGATCGACCTGCTGGAAGAGTCGAACCTGGCTGAAATCGAAATCAAGGAAGGCGAAGAGTCGGTGCGCCTGTCGCGCGCTCCGGTAGCCGGTTATGCCCCCGCTCCTGTGCAGATGATTGCCCCGGCTCCGGTGGCTGCCGCCCCGGCCATGCCGATGCAGTCGCCGACCGAAGCCTCCACCGGCGGCACCGCCAAGCCGGGCCCGGCCCTGCCGGAAGGCCACGTGCTGCGTTCGCCGATGGTCGGCACCTTCTACGCTTCGGCCGCTCCGGACAAGCCGGCCTTCGTGTCGGTCGGCCAGCAGGTGAAGGCAGGCGAAACCCTGGCCATCATCGAGGCGATGAAGATGTTCAACCCGATCGAAGCCGACGTCGCCGGCACCATCGTCGCCATCCTGGGCGAAAACGGCCAGCCGGTCGAATTCGACCAGCCGCTGTTCGTGATCGGCTAAGGACGCGTCCATGCTCGACAAAGTCGTTATTGCCAACCGAGGGGAGATCGCGCTGCGCATTCTGCGCGCGTGTCACACCCTGGGCATCCGCACGGTGGCCGTGCATTCCACGGTCGACCGCAACCTCAAGCACGTCGCCATGGCCGACGAGTCGGTCTGCATTGGCCCGGCCCCGTCGCCGGAAAGCTACCTCAACATTCCGGCGCTGATCGCAGCCGCCGAAGTGACCGATGCGCAGGCCATCCACCCGGGTTACGGCTTCCTGTCGGAGAACGCCGACTTTGCCGAGCGCGTGGAAGAGTCCGGCTTCATCTTCATCGGTCCCAAGGCCGACACCATCCGCATGATGGGCGACAAGGTTGAAGCCATCCGCGCGATGAAGTCCGCCGGCGTGCCGTGCGTGCCCGGCTCGGGCGGCCCGCTGGGCGAGGACATCGTCGCCAACACCAAGATCGCCCGTGAGATCGGTTACCCGGTCATCATCAAGGCGGCCGGTGGCGGCGGCGGTCGCGGTATGCGCGTGGTGCACGCCGAAGCCTCGCTGAAGACCTCGATCGAAACCACCAAGAGCGAGGCCAAGGCCGCGTTCGGCAATGGTGAGGTGTACATGGAGAAGTTCCTGGAGAATCCGCGTCACGTGGAAATCCAGGTGCTGGCCGACGGCCAGGGCAACGCCATCCACCTCGGTGAGCGCGACTGCTCGATGCAGCGCCGCCACCAGAAGGTGGTGGAAGAAGCACCGGCTCCGGGCATCAGCCAGGAACAGCGCGAGCAGATCGGCAAGGTCTGCGTGGAAGCCTGCATCCGCATCGGTTACCGCGGCGCTGGCACCTTCGAGTTCCTCTACGAAGACGGCCGTTTCTACTTCATCGAAATGAACACCCGTATCCAGGTGGAACATCCGGTGACGGAAATGGTGACCGGTATCGACCTGGTCGCCGAGCAGCTGAAGATCGCCGCTGGCCAGAAGCTCAGCATCAAGCAGAGCGACATCGTCCTGACCGGCCACGCCATCGAATGCCGCATCAACGCTGAAGATGCTGAAACCTTCGTACCCAGCCCGGGCACCATCACCGGCTTCCATCCGCCGGGTGGTCCGGGCGTGCGCGTGGATACGCACATCTACAGCGGCTACCGCGTGCCGTCGAACTACGACTCGATGATCGGCAAGCTGATCGTGCACGGGCCGGACCGCGAAACCGCCATCGCGCGCATGCGCGTGGCACTGAGCGAAATGGTGGTGGACGGCATCAAGACCAACGTGGCCCTGCAGCAGCGCATCATGCGCGACAAGGGCTTCCAGGCCGGTGGACAGAACATCCACTACCTGGAAAAGCGTCTGGCCGAGCGCAAGACCAAGCCGATCGCGCTGACCTGATCGAGCGGTTCCAGAGAAGCCCGGTGCACGCGCACCGGGTTTTTTTTGGCTTAAGCAAGCGGCAGCACGGTGGCGCCCGCTTGCCCCAGCGCCTGCCGTGTCACTCCCGCCTCCCGCAGGCACAGCTCTCCCGGTCGCACCGCATCCACCACATACACTCGTCCGTCGTCGATCACCACTTCGGCCTCGTCACGCAGGGTGTGCAGCCCGGTGGGATGGGCACTGCGACGCATGTCCAGCTCCATCACCACATGCATCTGGTCGGCCTCCAGGGGTCGTCCAGCCAGTTCCTGCAGCGCGACGCTGCGATCGCCACTGGCGCGAACGAAGCTGCGCAGGTAGATCGTCTGCCCAACGTGCAGGCTGTTGAAGAGCGCCTCGGACATGACGGTGCCGCGATACACACGCCCGGGGTAGGCCGGTATGCGCGCCAAGGCCTGCTGCAGGGTCCGCACCTCCCGGTCAAGGTCCTGCCGCTGATGGGATGGCACCGGATCCTGGTGAAGGAAGTCGTTCAGACGCACCTCCCCGGCACCGTAATAGTTCACCAGCGCCGCTCTCTCCAGCTGCCGCAGGTGGACGTGCGGAAGGTGACGAACCGCATGCTCGTACACGTCCGACGCCGTACGACTGGCCAGACCACGATGCGCGTTCAGCTCGGCCTGCGTGAGTGTGTGCGGACCGGTCGCCATCGGCGACTCGGCAATGTCGATCAAGCCCGATCCAGCACTCGTTCTGTCGGGCACATGCGCCCGGCGCGGCAAGTGCACCGTCATGCGCTCGCAGCGGCCGTAGCGGTGGGTCTTGACCGGAAAGTAGCGATCCTCCAGGCGCAAATAGCCATGCAGCCGCTCACCGCGCATATGCCAGTACCAGCCGGGACGCTGCGGGTCCGCCGAGAATCCACGGTGCTGTGCCTGCGCTTCGGTAACGCCGAGCCGCAGATGCTGGCGCAGCACGGAGGTGAGCTCGGGCGAGTAAGGCGAACGGTGGCAGATGCTGTCGGGCGCGCGGCGGCAGCGCACGGCCACTGCGGGTTCTGACTCGCCCCCCTCGGCGGCCGCGTCCGCGCGCAAACGGAAACGGCCGTCCTGTCGGATCAGGGGTACCCCGCCGATCACCGCACTGTCGGCGCTCAGTTCGGTCACTGGGTAGTACGCACCGTCGACCTGCACGGCGCGGCCCATCTTGCCATTGCCTTTGTCCAGATAGAGATGCATGCCGGTTTCGTCCGCCGGCTGAAGCTGGATCTGCTCCGGGTCCAGCGCCGGCTGCTGGCGGATGGCGTGTACGGCGGGCGAAAAGATCGCAATGCTCGATGGCCCCCATGAGGCGGGAAGCGGCTCCGCGCGCAGCCCCCCGCCCAATGAGAGCACCGCATCCCCCATGAGCTCGGGGGATACTGGCTTGTTGTCCAATATGTCGCCGACCGCTTTTAGACCGACAGCGACCAATTGGATCAGCCCTGGAGCCTCCGGGCCCAGGATCTCGCCCTCCGCGAAGCTGGCACCGACGTCGCCGATCTCCAGCACCGTCTTCTCCAGCTCGCCGTCCGGAGGTGGGCAGTCATGGCTGAGAATGCGATAGGCCCACTTCTGGCCCAGATGCACGGTGCCGGTGAACGGATGACCCAGGAAGTCGCCTACCCCAAGCAGCACTTTGGACACCTTGAGTGGTGTCGCAGGTGGACAGTTCACCGCACGCGGGTTCTGCGACGACGCTGCGGTTGCGTCGCCTTCGGAACGAAAGGAAGTGGGTCGGGCGCTGGCTGCGTTGCTGATCAGCAGCAGCACCATGATCACCTGCCAGGGGCTGTCCAACTGCAGGTTCCTGGGTGACACCGAAAGCTTCTGTCGCGCGAGCTTGCGGTGTACGTGATTACGGGACTGCCCGGTCTCGTGAACCGCTTGTAGTGCTCCAATGGGCAAACCGATCTCCTGGATCAAACTCGGGGGCGGAAGAAGTAATCCACCCGCACCGAGCCGTCCATTCGATTTGTTTCAACTCAGCGCGCGGCGTCAGCTGCCGTGACCTGGGTGTCCTTTACCGGAGCCACGCCCAGCGTGGAGGTCGGATCGACAATCACCATCGTTTCGGTCGAGCCATCCGGCCATACCACCTGGAAGGTGCTGCCAGCCGGCAGTGACGCAAATGGCATGCCGCTCTGCGCGCGGTACACCGCGGCCACCTGGCTCGCCCCGGCCCGGCGCACGTCTTCCTGCACCTTCACCGACGTCAGCTTCACCTTGGACAGATTGCGGTAGCGGTCGTCGTAGGTGTCGATCAACACCAGGCCCACCGCACCGGCTGAGTAGGCCACGAACAGCGCCACCCAGAACCAGAATTTCGCGCCATGCAGGAATCGACGGTAGTTCATCGCCCGTTTCTCCGCTTGATCAGCTCTTCGACCAACGTCTTCATTTTCCCCGCACCTTGCCGCGAGACCGCAGCGTCATACACGAAACCAGAAAAATCCTGTCCACTGTCCTGCGAGCAGATCCCTCCGTTCGCACAGAAATTGTTCATCAGCACACTGTCCGGGCCACAGGCCATGCCCAGTTCGCAGGCAGCCAGACGCCAGGCCAGTTCACTGAACTGATCACCGGCCACCAAGCCCTCCAGTGCCGCGTCGCCGGCCGCACGCTGGCCCATGGCCGGCGACAGCGCCATGAAGGCTTCCGGGTCGCGCGAATCCAGCACGCGCTCAACCAGGCCGCGTCGATACTCAGACGTCGGCTGCAGCGGCTGACCGTCAGCCATCAGCGCCGCTTCGGCCGCCAGATTGCCTGCCTGTGCGGCCTGCAGCCGCTGGGTAAGAATCAACTTGCGGCCGAGGCCGTCTGCAGCGACAAACCCGCCACAGCGCCGCGCCACCCGTTCGCGCGCCTCCACGATGGGCGCGCTGCTGTTCATGCCCATGCTGCTGAGCAGATGGTTGTCCAGCTGGTAGCCACCCGGGTCCATCGCATACAGCGCGCAGTAGTCGTAGACACGACTGACCATCCAGCGCGCTTCGGCGTTGCCTTCCGCGGCCTGCTGGCGCAGCCGCTGGGCATAGGCAAACAAGTCGGTGTCACCTTCGATGTCGGCACGGATGTCCAGCGGCAAGCCGGACGGCACCGCGTTCGGACGTTCCATGGTGATCAACTGGCGCGCCAGGTCCTGCGGATGGAACACCGCAGTGGACGCCGCCGCAGGCAGTTCGGCCGCCGTCACTTCGGCATGATCGGCCGGTGCCAGTACACGACCGCCCGCGCGGTAACCCACCACCCCCAGCAAGGCCAGGGCCGGAACCACCAGCAACCAGGTTTTGAGGGTGGGCACAAACGTCATGTTTAGTGGGCCGGGCCACGATACGGACAGCGCAACCCCCAGTTTATCAAGCTGTCGCCCGGCTGCCTGAACATGATTGAGGCTGAATTCTCACCAAATGGTGAGATCTTCCGGGCAGGGCCGTGCGCAATCGTCTAGCATGCTCGCTTTCCCGCCTGTTGCTGCCCGCCCATGCCGTATCTGGAACTCACCCTGCACTGCACCGAAGCCACCCAGCCCCGTTACGAGAATGCGCTGGATGATGTGGGCGCACTGGCGGTGACCCTGCTGGATGCCGATGCGGACACCAGCAACGAACGCGCCATTCTGGAGCCGGGTGTGGGCGAGACGCCGCTGTGGAACGACCTGGTGCTCAGCGCCCTGTTCCCCGCCGACACCAATGCATTGGCCCTGCTGGCCGCGCTGGAGGCCTTCGATCCGGGACTGGCCTGGGAAAGCGCCAGCTTCCGTGCGGTGGAAGATGAAGACTGGGAACGCGCCTGGCTGGATCAGTTCCAGCCGATGGCATTCGGGTCCCGCACCTGGATTGTGCCGTGGAACCATGAGCTGCCCGAGGCGGCGCAGGGCGCCGATGCGGCCGTGGTACGACTGGACCCGGGCCTGGCGTTCGGCTCGGGCACGCACCCGACCACCGCGCTGTGCCTGCGCTGGCTGGACAGCCTGGCCGAAGAAGGCGTGCTGGAAGGCCGCACCGTCCTCGACTTCGGTTGTGGCTCGGGCATTCTGGCCCTGGCCGCACTCAAGCTGGGTGCCGCGCAGGCGGTGGGCGTGGACAACGACCCGCAGGCCGTGATCGCCACCGGCGACAACGCAGAGCGCAATGGCGAGCAACACCGGATGCAGGTGTACCTGCCCGCCGACGAACCGCAGGCCACCTACCCCGTGGTGGTGGCCAACATCCTGGCCTCGGCACTGGATGCATTGGCCGAGGTGCTGGCCGCACGCGTGGCACCGGGCGGCCGCATTGCGCTGTCCGGCATTCTGCACGGCCAGGAAGACGAGCTGCTGCAGCGCTACGCCGCCTGGTTCGATCAGCTGGAAGCCACCCGCGAAGACGACTGGATGCGCATCACCGGCGTCCGTCGTGCTTGAATAGCAGCACCTTCGCCCGGCCCTGACGCATGACCGAGCCCACCCCGCCACCACGCCGCCCTCTGGCCACGTTCCTGCGTGCCACGCCCGGACCTGCTGCCGCTTCAGAGCCGTCCGCCGAGGACGCGCCCGAACGGGCAGCACCGGCCGAAGAGGCGCTGCAGGCCCACGTGCCTGCAACGGAAGCAGAAGCGGCTGAAGAAGCGATTCCCGCAACGGAACCGCCGAGCGAGCCGCCGGTCGCCGAACCGGAACCCGTGCCGGCAGCCGCTTCCGCGCAGGAAGAACCGACCGTGGTGGCTCCCAGCTTCACCCGTGCACCTGCTGCCGCGCCGCGCGCGCCGCGTTGGCAATGGGGCCTGGTCGGTGGCCTGGTGGCGTTGCTGGTGGTGCAGATCATGGTGGCCGACCGCGCCAACCTCGCTGCCGACGCCGGCAGCCGGCCGTGGGTGGCCGGACTGTGCAGCGTGCTGCGCTGCAGCCTGCCTGCCTGGCATGAGCCGACCGCTTTCAGCATGATCAGCCGTGACGTGCGGCCGGTCCCCACCCAGCCCGGCGCGCTGCAGGTACAGGCCAGCTTCCGCAACGATGCCCGCTGGGCGCAGGCGTGGCCATTGCTGCGCCTGTCGCTTTCCGATGCCGACGGCCGTGTGATCGGCACCGGCGTGTTCGCACCCCAGGACTATCTGGGCCCCGGCGGCGATGCGGCGTCCATACTTGAACCGGGGCAAAGCGCACAGATCGCGTTCCGGGTTCGTGAACCCGCCGCCTCGACGGTCGCGTTCACCTTTGAGTTTCTGTAAGCGTTCACTGCTGTAACCCTTTATTGCGCGTTCTGGCATGGCGGGGGCCACCGGCACGCGCTAGACTGGTCGCCTTCGTCTTTCCGTCCGGGGCTGCGGTCCGCCCCGGCATTCGCATCCGGGATTCTTCTTGAACGCAGTCTTTTCTCGTCCTGACACCAGTCGTGGCGCGGCCAAGCCACCGCTGCGCGAACACGTAGCCCAGTCGGTCCGGCGCTATCTGCGCGACCTGGATGGCTGTGATGCCGATGACGTGTACGAGATCGTCCTGCGCGAGATGGAAATTCCGCTGTTCGTGGAAGTGCTCAACCACTGCGAAGGCAACCAGAGCCGCGCCGCGGCGATGCTGGGCATCCACCGCGCCACGCTGCGCAAGAAGCTCAAGGAATACGGCATCGCCACCTGAGGTGCCAGACGACGGTAGGTGCCGACCGTTGGTCGGCACGCGCTTCAACCCCAGAAATAACGCACCAGGTGGAAGAACACCGGCGCGGCAAAGCACACCGAATCCAACCGATCGAGCATGCCGCCATGGCCCTCGATCATGTGGCCCCAGTCCTTGATCCCGCGATCGCGCTTGATCGCCGACATCACCAGGCCACCCCAGAACCCCATCAGGTTGATCGCCAGCGACATCCCGAACGCCTGCCACGGCGTGAACGGCGTCAGCCACCACAGCGCCGCGCCCAGCGCGCTGGCCGAGAGCACCCCGCCGACGAAGCCCTCCACCGTTTTCGACGGCGAGAGCTTCGGTGCGATCAGGTGCCGGCCCAGCAGCTTGCCCCAGATGTACTGCAGCACGTCCGAGGACTGCACCACGATCACCAGGAAGGCGAACAGCAGCAGGTTGCGCGCCGGCTCCACGCCCTCCAGGCGGAGGTTCAACAGCGCCGGCACGTGCGAAATGCAGAACACGCAGATCATCAGCCCCCACTGCACCTTGGAGGTGCGCTCCAGGTAGTGGGTGGTGTCACCGCCGATGGTCGCCAGGATAGGCAGGAACAGGAACGCGTAGACCGGAATGAGCAGCGTGTACATGCCGTACCAGTCGGTCCACACCAGCCAGTACTGCCATGGCAGCACCACATAGAACGCGGCCAGCAGCGCGTAGTAGTCGCCGGCGCGGGTCGGCGTGAGGGTAATGAACTCGCGCAGCGCGAACAGCGAGACGATCGCGAACAGTACGATCACACCGGTGCGGCCGAAGAAGAACGCCAATGCCACCACCGCCGCCATCACCCACCACGCACGGATGCGCGAGACGAGGTTGGCAACGACGCTGCTGGGCGCATGCCGGGTGCGCCAGCGCAGCGTCTCGGCGATCACCGTGGCCACCACCAGCACGGCCGCAATACCGGCAAACAGCAGGCGGGTCTGCGCATGGGTGGAAAGCTGCGCAACGTGCGCGGCGAGGTTCTGCAGGGCGATCATGCGCCACTCCGTGCCGGCTGCGGATCCAGCGCGAGCAGGGCCTGACGCGCGCGGTCGAGGAACTGCTGCTTGTCCTCGCCGGCGTTCAACCGCAGCGGCTCGCCGAAGGTGGTGGTGCACAGCAGCGGCAACGGCAACCAGCGCCCCTTGGGCATCACGCGCTTGAGGTTGTCGATCCACACCGGCACGAACTCCAGTTCGGGCCGTTGCCGCGCCAGGTGGTAGATGCCGCTTTTGAACGGCAGCAGGCCTTCCTCGGGGTTGCGCGTGCCTTCTGGAAACAGGATCAAGGAGTTGCCTTCATCCACCGCCTGGCACAGGCACGCGATCGGATCCTGCTGCCGTGCCGTGCGCTCGCGCTCGATCAGCACGCCGTTGAACACGGCATGGATCAGATAGCGGCGCAGACCGTCGCGCTGCCAGTACTCGGCGGCCGCCACGGGACGTACCTGGCGGCGCAGCTGCACCGGCAGCGACGACCAGATCAGCACGAAGTCACCGTGGCTGGCATGGTTGCCGTAGTACACGCGATGGTCGCTCGACGGCGCGCAGCCCTGCCACAGCGCGCGTGCCCCGGTCAGGGTGCGGATCGCACCACTGCAGCCACGCGCCACCAGATCAGCCAGCATCAAAGATCCCCCGCATGTATCGTTTCTCCCCGTTCCCCTTCATCCGCGCAGCCAGATCGCGCAGAGCAGCAGCAACACCTGCACCATCAGCGCGATGCATTGCCCCCGCAGCAAGCCGCGCATGCCCTGCCAGCGGTCCGCCCAGCTGCGTTGCGCCTGTGCCGTTGCACGCAGCCCGAGGGCGGCCAGCGCCGCGTCCAGACGCGTCGGATCGTCATCGTTCCCGGTGGCGGCAAAGGCCTCCAGCAACGCGTGATCGAAGTTGACCCGCAGCGCGTAACCCGCCTGCACCGCTCCGGCCATCAGCGAGAACAACGCCGCACCGCTGGACACGGTGGTCAGCGGACCCAGGCACAGCAGGGCCAGCGCGGCGGCCGCGCACAACCAGGCCACCGACGCCAGGCCGCGGCCCTGTCGCAGGATGGCCGCCATGGTGCGGATCTGCATCAGGTCGCTCATGCGTTCACCTGCAGTGAGCCGTGCGACTCGGGGAGGAGAAGCGCCTGTTCGATGGCGCGGCGATGCCGTGGCTTCAGCACGATCCACGGACAATCCAGTGCCAGCAACGCCACCGCGTTATCGGCACTGTCGGCGCGACCGCTCAGGCACAACCAGGTCGCCAGCGCTGCGGCGCTGCGTGAGTAGCCCAGTGCGCAGCACACCAGCACGCTGCCGCGTCGGTGGCCGTGCGCGATCGCCTCGGCGGCCCTGCGCAGCGCTGCGGGTGTCGGGGTCGCAAGGTCCAGCATTGGTATGTGGCGGTAGTGGCGTACGCGCCCGCGGAACGGCAGCTCGGCACAGACATCCACCACCGTCGTCGGCTGCAACGCGGCACCCGCCTCGGGCAGTCGACCCAGCCAGACACCTTCGATCACCTGTTGCGGCTGCGGCATGCGCCGCGTCCACCAGCGCGAGTTGCCCCACGCGGCCAGCAGATAGGGGGCGAGCAGCCAGGTCGCCGCCATGCTCAAGCGGCCATCTTCCTGTTTCTGGAACACCGCAGCGCCCAGGCCGGCATAGGCCAGCGCAACCAGAGCCAGCGACAGCGCCGGCCACCCCAGCCACAGCGCCCAACCGCCCAGATGCAGCGCCAAGGCCGCGCATCCTGCACTGCCGAGTGCATACAGCACCGCCAGCTTCCAGCGCACCGGGTCACGCGCGGTCTGCCATGCGGCCAACGGCGAGCGCGCTTCAATCGGCCACATCCACACGCACAGCCAGCCCACCGCCACGCCGGTGGGCACGTCAATGAAATGGTGCTGCCAGGTGGTCAGCACCGACAGCCCGATGAGGCCGAACCACACATGCAGCGCCGCACGCCACCACCCCTGCAGATGCTGCTGGTAGCGCACCCACAGCACCACCAGCAGCACGATGTGCAGCGAGGGTGCCTGGTTGAACGGTTTGTCGAAGCCCAGCAGCACGTCGAACAGCCAGCCGAACACGCCGCCGGTTTCCGGTCGTTCCAGGCTGAAGCGCAGCGGCCACAGCAGGAAGCACGTCACCGACAGCAGCTGCGCCGTCAGCAGCCGTCGCGCATGCGCATCCAGCTCGGCGCGATAGGTACAGATGAAGAACGAGGCCACGTAGAACAGATCGATGGACCAGTACGGCACGATGGTCCAGGCCTGGAACGGGATCCGCGCTTCCCATCCAAACACGATGGACGGCACAAACGACCGCAGCGACGCCAGGTGATTGGCCAGGCCGTAGCTGAGGAAGAAGAACGGCCCCAGCACGGCCAGCCACAGCAGCGCGCGTCGCCACGGGCGCGCACCCTCAGCCATGGGTCACCCGTCGTGCCAGTGAAACGGTGAAGATGCCGAACGCATCGATGCGCTGCTCGACCTTCTCGAATCCGGCCAACCGCACCAGTTCGTCCATCTCCTGCTGGGTGCGCCGACGCATGACCCACGCCGCGCCTTCGCGGTGGCTGGTGAGTGCGCGCGCGATGAACTCCAGCTGCGGGTGCCAAGGCTGCCCGGTGTAGACCAGGTAGCCGCCGTCACGCATCGCCGCTGCAATGCCCTGGAGTGAACGTGACACCGCGTCGTTATCGGCAAACAACTCGTACAGGCCCGAGACAATCGACAGCGTTGGGCCCACCGGCAGCGCGGCCAAGGATTGCGCATCGAAGGCATCGCCCTGTTCGAAGGTGGCGATGTCGTCCGCATTGAACTGGCGGATCAGCGCCCTGCCCTGCTCTACGTTGAGCGGGCTGAAGTCGCGCAGCAGAATGGCGTCTGCGCGCTGATCGCCCTGCGCCAGGTCATCCAGCGCGTAGCGGCCATGACCGGCCGCCACGTCCATGACCCGCACCGGCTGTCCCTGCGCGCGCAGCAGCCGGGCTGCTTGCTGCAGCAACTCACGCACATGCGTGCGACGGATGCGGATGCCGCGCCAGCCGATCGCGTCCAGGTAGTTACGGTCCACCATGCGCCCCAACGGACCACGGCCGCGCGCCTCGTTGCGGTAGATGTAGTCCAGGGTGCTGCCCGAATCAAAACCGGTCTGCAGCCCCAGTGCGATGCCTTCGGAGAGGTTGCCGCCGAAGCGCAGCCCGGCGCGGGTGAAGCGCCAGTACAGGTCCTGCAGGCTGTTGCGCTGCGGTGGCCACGCCAGCACTTCTGCTTCATTGAAGGTCGGCCCCTGGCGGTGCGCATCACGCAGGCTGGGGCGCACCAGCGGCGCGGCGAAGCGCTCGCCCAAAAAGCGACGGATGGCGGCGATGGCGGGCGCGCGGTCGTGCTCGCCCAGCGTGTCGTGGAAGAAGCCCGGCAGCAGGTGACGTTCCTTCACCGGGCTGGACAGGCGCTCGTAGAAGCGGTCCTGCGGTGCGCGGTGCACCACGAAGTCCGAGCCGGACACCAGCAACTGGGTCGGCACGGTGATCGCCTGCGCATCGCCAACCACGCGTTCGGCCGCCTCGTAAAGACCCAGCAGCACACGCACCGAGATCGGCCGGGTGATCAAATCGTCGCTGCGGTAACTCTCGACGCGTGCCGGGTCATGGGTCAACCACTGCGGCTTGACGTAGCTGTTGACGAAGAAGTTGCCACGCAGCTTCTGCATCAGCTTCAGCCCCGGCACCGCCAACGGCACATACAGCTTCACCTTGAAGGCCGGCGAGGCGAGCACCAGCGCCCGCAGCGGCGGCGCGTAGTCGTGCACCCAGGTGGCCGCCACCACGGCACCGACGCTCTGGGCGACGATGGCGATGTCTTCCACCGCGATGCCATGCTGCTCGCCGATCAGCGCGATGAAGCGGTCCAGGTCGCGCACCAGTGCGTCAAAACCCGGCGCATCGCCGCGTACGCCGGGTGACCGGCCGTTGCCGCGCGCATCCCAGGCGAACACCGCCGCATCCGGCATGTCGAGTTCATCCACCAGATGGACCACCCGGCCCGAGTGCTCATGGCCCCGGTGCAGCAGAACGACGGCCTTCGCCGGAGTCGTTCCGGTGGTGGCCGGCCAGTACCGGTAGAACAGCTCCTGGCCATCAAAACTGTGAAACGTCAGCTGTTGCTCTACGCGCATGCATCACTCCGTTGTGCATCCAGCGGCCAGGGGCGGGTCAGCCCGCTTCCGCCAATCCATTGCGTACCCGTCGCCAGGTGGTCAGCGCGCACAACGCTGCTGCCGCCCACGCCACGTAACCCACCCAGGCCCCGTCCAGCCAGCCCAGCGCCAAGCCACATCCTGTCACGCCCACTACAAAAGCACGATCACTTTTACCCATGGGGCCGTCGTAACGGCGGCTGGCCCCGACCATCAGCCCCAGCACCCCGGCGTACTCGCACACCGCTGCCGCCCAGACCAGGGCCCACAGCGCCGTGGCAGACACGCCGGGCACGCTGAGCAGGCTGAGGTACAGCGCCGCGTCAGCGATGACGTCGCACAGCTCGTTGAGATAGGCCCCGAGCCGGGACTGCTGGCCGAACTCCCGGGCCAGCATGCCGTCCACGGCGTTCAGGGCCATCCGCAGCAGCATCCAGCCGGGCAGCAGCACATACAGCCATGGCTGGCCGGGAGCCCAGACGTAAACGGCACAGGCCACGCCGAGCGAGACCAGCGCGGCCGCCACGGTGACCGCATTGGCGGTGACGCCGGCCCGGTACAAGGCTCCCACGGCCGGCCGCAGCAGGCCCTGGAAGCGTCCTTTCAGTGCATAGATCGACACGAATCCTTTCCCGCGGTCGAAGGCAGATGCCGCTCAGCCTACAATATGCACCCGCTCCGCTTCGAACTGCCGCCCCCATGAGTTCCGATCTGCTGCCCGTGCGCCGGGCCCTGCTCTCCGTTTCCGACAAAACCGGTCTGATCGACCTGGCCCGTGCCCTGGCCGCCCGCAACGTGGAACTGCTGTCCACGGGCGGCACCGCCAAGGCGATCCGCGACGCCGGCCTGCCGGTCAAGGATGTGGCCGACGTCACCGGCTTCCCGGAAATGATGGACGGGCGGGTCAAGACCCTGCACCCGGTGGTCCACGGCGGCCTGCTCGGTCGCGCCGGCCTGGACGAGGCCGTCATGGCCGAACACGGCATTGCCCCGATCGACCTGCTGGTGCTGAACCTGTACCCGTTCGAGTCGGTCACCGCCAAGGCCGACTGCACCCTCGCCGACGCCGTCGAGAACATCGACATCGGCGGCCCGGCCATGCTGCGTTCGGCGGCCAAGAACTTCGCCCGCGTTGCCGTGGCCACCGACCCGGCGCAGTACGCCGAGCTGCTGGCCGAGCTGGACGCCAATGACGGCCAGCTCTCCGCCGCCAAGCGCTTTGCGTTCTCGGTCGCCGCGTTCAACCGCGTCGCCCAGTACGACGCTGCAATCAGCAACTACCTGTCCTCGGTGACCGCCACCGACGCCGCCGTGCCGGTGCGTGCCGAGTTCCCGGCGCAGATGAATTCCAACTTCCTCAAGGTGATGGACCTGCGCTACGGCGAGAACCCGCACCAGGCCGGCGCGTTCTACCGCGATCTGTACCCGGTGCCGGGCACCCTGGCCACCTTCCAGCAGCTGCAGGGCAAGGAACTGAGCTACAACAACCTGGCCGACGCCGACGCCGCGTGGGAATGCGTGCGTCAGTTCGACGCCCCTGCCTGCGTCATCGTCAAGCACGCAAACCCGTGCGGCGTGGCGGTGGGCGTCGCCAACGGCGATGCCTACGAGCTGGCCTACGCCACCGACCCGACCAGCGCCTTCGGCGGCATCATCGCCTTCAACAAGCCGCTCGACGCCGCCACCGCGCAGGTCATCCTCGACCGCCAGTTCGTCGAAGTGCTGATTGCCCCGGACTACGAGCCGGCCGCGCTGGAATACGCCCAGAAGAAGGCCAACGTGCGCGTGCTGCGCATTCCGCATGGCGACGGCCGCAACAACTACGACACCAAGCGCATCGGCTCGGGCCTGCTCGTGCAGAGCGCCGACAACCGTGGCATGAGCCGTGACGAGCTGAAGGTGGTGAGCCAGCTGGCTCCGACCGAGAAGCAGTTCGCGGACCTGCTGTTTGCCTGGAACGTGGCCAAGTTCGTGAAGTCCAACGCCATTGTGTATGCCAAGGACAACCGCACCATCGGCGTCGGTGCCGGCCAGATGAGCCGCGTGTATTCCGCGCGCATTGCCGGGATCAAGGCCGGTGATGCAAATCTGGTGGTGGAAGGTTCGGTGATGGCGTCTGATGCGTTCTTCCCGTTCCGCGACGGTATCGACGCGGCGGCAGCGGCCGGCATCAAGGCGGTGATCCAGCCGGGTGGTTCGATGCGCGACGCGGAAGTGATTGCCGCAGCGGATGAGCATGGGATCGCGATGGTGTTCACCGGCGTGCGTCATTTCCGGCATTGATGACACAGCGGGGACCGGGAGATGCCGGTCCCCGTTTTTCTTTCTACCCCTTTGTTGCGAGAACTGCCTTGAAAATCCTCGTCATCGGCTCTGGCGGCCGTGAACATGCCCTGGCCTGGAAGCTGGCCCAGTCCGCCCGCGTCAGCGAAGTGCTGGTGGCTCCCGGCAATGCCGGCACCGCGACCGAAGCCAAATGCCGCAACGTGGCCGTCAAGGTCACCGATCTGGACGGGCTGCTGGCGCTGGTGCAGGCCGAAGGTGTTGAGCTGACCGTGGTGGGCCCGGAAGTTCCGCTGGTCGCCGGCGTGGTGGACCGCTTCCGCGCTGCGGGCCACCGCATCTTCGGGCCGACCGCCAAGGCCGCGCAGCTGGAAGGCAGCAAGGCCTACGCCAAGGACTTCCTGGCCCGCCACAACATCCCGACCGCGTTCTATGCCGTACACACCGACGTGGACGCCGCGCTGCAGTACGTGCGTGAGAAGGGTGCACCGATCGTGATCAAGGCCGACGGCCTGGCCGCCGGCAAGGGTGTGATCGTGGCCATGACGCTGGACGAAGCCGAAGCCGCGGTGCGCGACATGCTCTCGGGCAATGCCTTCGGCGACGCCGGTGCACGCGTGGTGATCGAGGAATTCCTGGACGGCGAAGAAGCCAGCTTCATATCGATGGTGGACGGCAAGACCGCCCTGCCGATGGCGACCTCGCAGGACCACAAGCGCGTTGGCGATGGCGACACCGGCCCGAACACCGGCGGCATGGGCGCGTACTCGCCTGCCCCGGTGGTCACCGATGAGGTGCACGCCCGCGTCATGCGCGAAGTGGTGAACCCCACCGTGCAGGGCATGATCGCCGACGGCATTCCGTTCACCGGCTTCCTCTACGCCGGTCTCATGATTGATGCCAACGGCGCGCCGAAGGTGATCGAGTTCAACGTGCGCTTCGGCGACCCGGAAACCCAGCCGGTGATGCTGCGACTGCAGTCGGATCTGGTGGATCTGGTCCAAGCGGCCATCGACGAACGACTGCATGAGACCACCGCCCAGTGGGACCCGCGCCCGTCGCTGGGCGTGGTGATGGCCGCCTCGCCGTACCCGGAAACCCCGATCACCGGTGACGTGATCAGTGGTCTGGATCAGGTGCCGGCCAGCGCCAAGGTGTTCCATGCCGGCACCGCGCTGGACGCGCAGGGCCAGGTGCTCAGCGCTGGTGGACGCGTGCTGTGTGTGGCCGCGCTGGGTAACAGCGTCGGTGAGGCACAGGCGAACGCGTATGCCGGTGTGACCAAGGTCACGTGGGAACACGAGTTCCATCGTGGTGATATTGGGTGGCGCGCGATTGCGCGCGAGCAGGCGTAACACGCTCGTACTACGGACAACAAAAAACCCGGCAATGCCGGGTTTCTTGTTTGATGCTTCGCCGCAGGATCAGGCGGTAAACAACGCCTTCATCTTCTTCAGGGCGTTGGCTTCCACCTGGCGGATGCGTTCGGCGGAGACGCCGTACTCATCGGCCAGTTCCTGCAAGGTGACCTTGCTGTCTGCGTCCAGCCAGCGACGGCGGATGATGTCGCGCGAGCGGCCATCAAGCTCAGCCAGGCCTTCGCGCAGCAGCTGCAGCTGGTTGTCTTCGCTGTCAGCGCGCTCATAGGCCATCGACGGGTCTTCGTCGTTGGCAACCAGGAACGCAGCCGGCGACGGCGGGGCGTTGTCGTTGTCTTCGTCGGTCGGTGCGTCGAAACCGATGTCGCGACCGGACAGGCGCGATTCCATTTCCAGCACTTCGCGCTCGGAGACGTTGAGGTCCTTGGCCACGGCGCTGACTTCTGCCGCGTTCATCCAGCCCAGGCGGGTTTTGGACTTGCGCAGGTTGAAGAACAGCTTGCGCTGCGCCTTGGTCGTGGCGACCTTCACGATGCGCCAGTTCTTCAGGATGAACTCGTGCATTTCGGCACGGATCCAGTGCACGGCGAACGAGACCAGACGAACGCCCATGTCCGGGTCGAAGCGCTTCACCGCCTTCATCAGGCCGATGTTGCCTTCCTGGATGAGGTCGCCCAGGGCCAGGCCATAGCCGTTGTAGCCACGGGCCACGTGCACCACGAAGCGCAGGTGGGAATGGACCAGCTCGCGCGCGGCGTCCAGGTCCTGCTCGTCGCGGAAGCGGCGGGCCAAGTCCTGCTCGTCATCGACCGACAGCACCGGAATCTGGTGCACGGCACCGATGTAGGCGTCCAGCGAACCGAGCGCACTGGGAATCGGGAGATTGTTTGCCACAAGGGCAGTAGAGGTGTTCTGGCTCATGGTCGTCATTTTAGCAGTCCGGTATTTGGACTGCTGGGGGGTTAAAAAGTTCCAGTGTTCCGCAGGCGAAACGCTGGCTCAGATCACCCGTCTAACCTACAGGGAAATGGTGACAGTGGCGAGTGGCCGGAATTCTAGCAAAAAGGCCTGTATTTCAATGAGATAGGTTCAAAAACGTCATGGACGCGTCGTTTTGGGCCGGATAATCCCAGTCCGACGACCCCATTCAGGATGAAAACGTTGCCATGGATTCAGGGCGGAGGGGACGGCCCAGGCCCGTCCCCTCCCCTGTCAGGACTACCGGCGACCGAACTTCGGGCTGGCCCAGCCCTCGCGCCGCGCCCGGTCCACTTCATCTTCCTCGCCGTAGGCGGGAGGGTCGGCCGAGAGATCGACGATCTCGCCGGTGGCCACCGCCGCCTTGTCAATCATGTTGCTCCATACGGTGAGATCGACGACGTGCGGGTTGTAGTCGTAGGCGATCAGGCGGTCGACCAGCAGCCTCACCAGGTCTGGCGAAGGACAGCCTGTGCGGCGCGCAATGTCTTTAAGACGGCAGCGCATCTCGTCTTCCATCCTGAACTTGAACATGACCGGCCTTTTCATCAGCGGCTCCTCCGTCGGGGAGCGATGTGGCTGTACGGCAGCACCTCCGTGTAGCGCACCAAGCGGTCGAGCACGCGCGGCACATGCAGCGCCACCGGGCCATGCGGACCGATCACCCGGTAGAGCAGGAAGCCGTCACCGTACTCGGTACGGATGCGGGTGCCTGATCCCATACCGATCTGGCTGAGCCAGTGGCCGCGTGACATCAGGAAGGGGGTGGTGGGATCGTCGTAGATGTCCCACGGGATGCCGTGGCCAGCAGCAAGCTGGATCTCGTCGTCGTGATCTTCCGGCTGCGTGGATGTTTCAACTTCAGGGGAGTTTTCCCATTGCTTATGCATGGCACGTCCTCAACTGAGAATGCCCCTCGCCGGAATGGCGAGGGGAGGTCGGGAGGTTAGAAACCGTACATAACGAAGACGGGGGGCGTATTTCCCCTGAAGAGGGTGTTGTATTAGCCACCCTCCCGACCAAGGGACATCCGAACAGTAACGTTATGTAGGAGCTTCTAACCTCCGTCCGCGCACCATGACCTTCTGAAAATCGCAAAGAAATAGGCAAAAACGACGTCTTTCGTGGAATCTCGATGTCAATGCAATTCGATGGCGCATCCGCCCTCATTTGGTGAGAACTGCGTTCCAGAATTGAAGAGATCAATCGGCGCAGGTACCGGATTCGTGCCCGCGTGGTTCGGCGTCCGAACGTTGTGCACGACGCGGGACGTGCCAGGTGCGTCAATTTGCGCGAGGTACGACCCTGCGCCATGCACCCGAGACCCCGCAAGTTCAAGCAACGGCACCGGTCATTTGTCATGCGTTACCGAGCGTGGAGAAGTCCACGGCGGTCGTCTGTCGACCGACCCCACCAAAGCTGCCGTTCGTGTCGCAGATTGATCCCAGGCATCGGCTACTGCCATCCACAGCCTTCATCGATCCCAGACATCGGGCGACCCCATCGGCAGCCGCCATCGCATCGGGGTATCAGTAATACCCCGAAAGATTCAGGAAGAAGCCCTTGCTCTCATACCGCAGCTCGGTCAGGTCATCGCTGAACTCGGTGAAGTTGTAGCCGGCACCGACCTTGAAGTTCTGCCCGATCTGGCGGTCCACGCCGACCAGCCAGCCCTGCTTGTCGCCGCCCTCGCGCACGTCCAGCCAGCGGTACTCGGCCAGCCCCTCCCACTGCGCCCACAAGCGGTAGCGCAACTGCAACGCAGAGAAATTCACCCGGCTGTCCAGCCAGTCGCCGGTACCCCGCCCGGTGCGGTAGTCGCCCCAGCGCGCGGCCAGCTTGCCGGCTACTTCCCAGCGCTCGCCCAGCTGCCGCACACCTTCGAACGAGACGATCTGCGACTTCTGGTCGTACACGTTGCCGCCCTCCTGCCCGAGCGAGGCCACGTCGTAGAGATACGTGTACTTGCCGAACGCGGCCCAGCGGGTGTTGTCATGCGGCCGCCAGGCAAAGCCCAGGTTGGATTCGACCAGCTTGGCGTCGGCCAACGCGTTGCGCTTGTCCTGCGTGTCGGCGTAGTTAGCACGCAATGCAATGCGCCAGTCTTCATTGACCTTGTATAGGAGGCGGTTGGTGGTCACCCACTGCTCGCGGTCTTCGGCCCCTTGGTCGCGGCGGTATTCCAGTTTGCTGGTCCACTGCGTGTTGGCATCGGTGCGCCCGCCACTCACGCTGTACGCGCGGCGGTCCACGCGGCCGGTGGTGGCGTCGAGCTTGCCATCCATCACGGTGAAGCCGAGGTTCCAGCCCTGTGCGGGATAGAAGTCCATGCCGAAGGTGTTCACCAGTCCGGCGGTGTCTTCGCGACGATCCTTCAGGTACTGGCTTTCATTGAATACGTTGACCTGGTTGCTCAAGCGCCAGCGCTGGCCCAGCGTCCAGCCGGACTGCAGGCCGGTGTCATACAGCGGATCCACCGTGGTGCTGTCGGTGCTGTAGCTGTAGTTGCCATAGAAGCTGTGCTCGGGCGTCATCCAGTACTCGGCTTCGACCTTGCCGCCGTCGCCACGGCTGCCGCTGCTCACTTCCGCGCCCACGCTGGAGCGGTCGCCGAACAGATAGCGCGTGCCCAGGGTGAGCAGGTTGTTGTCCTCGTATGCGCCGCCGTCATCGTCCACGGTCAGCTGCCCCACGCCGTACAGCTCCCACTTCGCGCCGAAGCGCTGGCGGTAACTCAGTGCGGCCAAGGTGCCGTCCACTTCCACACCGGCACTCTCCTCGCGGACACGGCGCAGTTCGCCGCCAAGCTGGCCGTTGTTGCCCAGCCGCCAGTCCAGGGTGAGCTGCGACTGCTCCACCGCCACGTCGCCCCGCTCGGCACGGCTCTGCCGACCATACAGGCTGAGGTTGTCGGTGAAGTAGCCGAGGAACTCCGCCCCATACTCCTCCAGCGCCAGACCGGTGTCGGTGCGCGACACCGAGAAACCCGCGTCCACGTCGCGCCACCAGGCACCGAAGCTCCAGTCCTGTTTCGTCCAGCCCAGCTCGCGCAGGTTGGCCCGCGCTTCCACTGCGCGCGCATCGCCCTTGCGCTGGTCGGTCAGCGGATTGCGTTGGATGAAGCTCAAGCCGCCGTTGTCCGAGTAGAAGATCGGCGCGGCGGTGGCCTCGGTGCGGGTCTGCTCCAGCTTCAGGTACGTACCCCGCCCGGCCTGCAGGGTCAGGTCGGCCCCCATCAGGCTGTAGTCGTCACCACTGCGGTTCTCATCCACGTAGGTGCCGCCCACGGCCACGTGGTCACCGAACCACTGCTTGCCGCGCAGACCGGCACTGACGTCGTCGGTGCTGAAGCCCAGCGGCACGTACTCGTAGTCGACCAGCAGGATCTGGTCGTAGCCGTCCAGCGGGGTATCACGGGTCAGCGTGCGCACGTTCTCGCGGGTGATCTGCGACAGCGCGCGGGTCAGCAGGATGCGGCCCTGGATCTCGTTGACCTCGTAGTCCACGCCCGCCTGCAGGGTGGTGCGTACTTCGGTGCGGCCGGTCGTGCGGTCGCGCACTTCCAGCACGACCTGTTCCGAGCCTGGCAGCAGGTCGGTGTGCCGCAGGTAGTACAGGCTGCCACCGGTGCCGAGGAACTCGCTGTGGCCGAGCGCGGACTGCGCCTCGGAACCGAAGGCCTTCAGATACGAGCGCGGATCACCCAGCGGGGTGGTCGCGCGCGAGCGCCAGCTCAACGCCGCACCGTACAGCGAGCGTACGTACTGGCCGTACTCGGTGCCGGTGAAGCCGGTGCTGAAGTTGCCCCACAGCGCCTGGTTCTGGTCCCAGTCCACGCGCACGTACAGCTGGCCCTGGGTGTCCACGTCGCGGTAGGTGGTGGAATCGTCGCCATACACCGGGTAGTACTGGTCCGGGTCGAGACGACGGAACACGTCGCGCGCGTCGGCATCGAGGAAGCCGCTGAACAGGTCCTTGAGTTCGCGGTCGTAGGTATCCGCCTGCGCGGTGATCAGGTATTTACCGCGCAGCTTGCTCTTCAGATAGAACGCCAGCCGCCCTTCGCTGAGGAAGCTGTCATCACGGTCCTGGTCGGCCACCAGCGGGTCGAGATTGCCGCTGGCGGTGTTCTTGGACATGGTCACGTCGGCCAGCGCCACCAGGAAGCGGTAGCTGCCGGTCACATCCACGTCCAACGTGCGGCTCAGCGGCGGCGCATCCAGCGCCTCTACCTGCACGTTGTACCGGTGCTGGCCGATCGGCTCCAGGAACTCGGCCGCGAACTTCTGCTCCAGGTCGACCGGGAAGCTCTGGCCGTTGATCAGCACCCGCGCATTCGGAGCCAGGCCACGACCGTAGATGCGCACGCGCGAGCCGTAGATGGGAATGTTCTGCTGGCGCAGCGCATTCTGGCCGTAAATGGCGTTGGTCAGCTGCTGGTCACGCGCGTCTTCACCGTTGAGCACCTTGCCCAGAGTCTTCTGCACGTTGTCGCGTACCTGCTGGGTGCCACGCTCGTAGTCGGTGGGCAGCACCAGCTGGAAGTGCTGCGCACTGGTTTCATCGAACGAGCCGTCCTTGCCATAGGCGCGCGCGATGTACTGCAGGTCGTCGCCCTCGCGCAGGTTGAGGTCAGCCGGCAGCTGGCCGTCCCACTCGGTGTTGGCCACGTAGTCCACCGGCATGTCGATGCGGGCCAGCGGGGTCACCAGGTCGGTGTCGGAGCCGCGATACAGGGTGATCTCGATCCGCTCGATGAACGAGGCGTAATTGTTGTAGCCGTGGAAACGCAGCGGCTTGGTCAGGCGGCCGTTCTCGAACGGAGCCATTGAACCGGTCTGGACGTTGAGTACCGGCGCGGACAACGCCGGGTCTTCCGTCGCCCACACCACCGCACCATCGGGCAGCTCGGTGACGAACTGGCCGCCCGGAGCGGGCACGTTGGCCCCCACCGGCGCGGCCGGTGCCGGTGACGGTGCGGCCATCGGCTCTTCCTGCACCTGCAGCAGCAGTTCATTGCCACGGCGGCAGCCGTCGGCACCGCACAGCGTGCTGGGGACATCCACTGCAGGTGGCGGCGTCGTGGTCTGGGCCGAAGCGACCGGCAGGCCCAGCGCGAGGACGATGACCAGGGCCGTCATGAAGGGAGTCTTGTTCATGGTCATCTCCTCAGCGCTCGGCGCGGTCGGCAGGGCGGGCCGGTGCGGTGGGCTGCACCTGGACCTGCACGCGGTCGGCGACGTCGGCCGGGACGCGTGGCAACAACGCCTGTCGGAGTGCTTCCACCCGCTCCAGTCCCAGCGCCTCCTGGCCGCTGGGGGTCTGCAGCAGCAGGCGACCGCCACCGCCGGCCTGCAGCAACCGTGCGGCGTGTGCCAGCACCGCGTCACTGTCGGCCGACAGCCGCGCCGTACCCGGTTCGAACACGCCCTCCCCGACGTTCAACGTGGGCGGTCGCGCGGTCGCTGGCGCGGCCTCGAAGCGCGCATCCGGCAACTGCACGCCGAAGTCGAAGCGTGCCGGCAGGCCCGGAGTGACCCGGCGCAGCAGCGGATTGCGGGTGGTGAAGCGCGCATCGGCCGGCAGCGTGGTCGGGTCGACCTTGAGGATGAAGTTGCGGCCGCGTGCGCCGCCGCCATCGATACCCACCAGGTGGTAGCGACCGAACGCATCGGTTTCCATCACCAGGCCTTCCACCGAAGCCACCCGCACACCCGGAATGCCGCGCTCGCCGTCGTCCTGCACGCCGTTGCCGTTGCGGTCCTCGAACACGCTGCCGATGATCAGGCTCTCGTCCAGCAGTGGATCGCCGATCACCTCCACGTCGGCCGAGGCCACGTTGCCGATGGTGGTGTTGACCGCATCCACGGCGGTGACACGGTTGGTATGGATGCCCTGGCCGACGCCCGCGCCCACCCGCAGGTAGTACACCAGGGTGGCCTGGCCACCGGCGGGAATGTCGATGCCATCCACCCGCAGCGGCGTGCGCGAGGTGACGAAGCCGGCGTTGTCCATGTCGCGGACCGCGAAGCCCTCCTGGACGAAGGTGAAGCCGGCCGGCAGCGTATCCAGCACGGTCACGCCCAGCGCATCCACTTCGCCCATGTTCTCCACGGTGACTGTGTAGCGCATCAGCTCGCCCACCTTCACCGTGCGCTGCGCGGCCTGCTTGCTCAGACGCAGGAAGGTGTCGCCGGCGACCACGGTGATGTTGACCACGCCGTCCACGCACACCGGGGTGGGAATGGACATGTCGCAGATGTTGTAGGTGAAGCTGTCCGCGCCGCTGTAGCCGACGAAGGCGGTGTAGATGCAGACGCCGTCCTCGCAGGTCACCCGACCGTAGCGCGCCGCGAACAGGATCCGGAACGAGCGCCAGTTGATGGGTGCACCGGTGGTGCTGACGTTGTCCACGATGGAGAAGGTGGTCGGCTGCCCGTCCTCGGCGGTGATGACCTCTTCCTCCACTTCCACGTCGTTCGGCAGCACCTGCACGCTCACCGTCGCGATGCCGCAGTCGGCCGGCGTGGTCTGGGTGCACACGGTGTAGGCAAACGTATCGGTGCCGCTGAACATCTCGTTCGGGGTGTAGCGCAGGGTGCCGTCGCCCAGCACTTCCACGTTGCCCGAAGTCGGTGCGGTGCTGATGGTGATGACCAGCCCGGCCGGTACTGCCGGGGCACCCCCGACCAGGTCATTGGCCAGCACCGGAATCACCACCGCGGTCTCCTGCTGGGTACTGGCGCTGTCGTCGGCCGGCTGCACCGGCGTACCCACCGGCGGGCTGGCCAGGGTGACGCTCACCGTGCCGATGTCGCACACGCTGGGCTGGCTCACCAGGCAGATCTGGTAGGTGGTGGTGTAGGTGGCACCGGCCACGCCGCCCGACACGTCCACGCTGCCGTTGGGCTGGATGGTGATGGCGGTGGTGTTGGTCGGGGTCAGCAGCACCGTGGTCGGGTCAAGCGCGCTGCCGTTGAAGGTGTCATTGACCAGCACATTCACTACGCCGTTGGCCCCGGTGACCGGCACATTGGTCACCGTGTCGTCGACCGCATCCAGGGTGCCGCCCGCGGCGGTCACGGTGATGGTCAAGGTGGCGGTATCGCAGACACCCGCATACGGGGCCGGCAGGCACAGCTGGTACAGGAAGCTGTCAGTGCCGCTGAAGCCGGCGTTGGGCGTGTAGGTGTAGCTGCCGTTGGCATTGAGCACCACGGTGCCCTGTGCCGGTGCGGTGACCAGCGAGAACACCGACCCGCCGCTGGCGTTGTCGTTGCCGGCCACGCTGGCGTTCAGCACCTGGCCTGCCGGCGTGGTCGCCACGTCGTTGACCGCATCCGGACGCACCAGCACCAGCGCGATGGCCTGGGCACAGTTGCCGGTGTTGGCCGCTTCGCAGATCTGGTAGGTCAGCGACAAGGCACCTGCTGCGGCGCTGCCGGCGATGGTGATGATGCCGTTGGCGTCGATGCTGACACCGGCCGGCGGCGCGATCAGCGACACAGTGACCTGCGAGGCCTGCACCGGCACACCGTTTATCAGGTCGTTGGTCAGTACCGAAGCGGTGCTGCCTCCAGCACCGGGCAGAGTGGGCGTGCCGCTGAAGTTGTCGTTCACCGCCTGCAGCGTGGTCGCACTCACGGTCACGCTGACCGAGGCGGTGTCGCACACGTTGAGGTTGGGAGCCGGCAGGCACACCTGGTAGGTAAAGGTATCGGTGCCGGTGTAGCCCGGGTTCGGCGTGTAGCTGATGGTGTTGTCACCATTGACCACAGCGGTGCCGTTGAGCGGCGCGACCAGCACCGTGAACACCGGATTGAGCGGCAACGTGTCGTTGGCGGCGACGTTGAGCACGGTGGTACCGGTACCCGCCCCCACGGTGTCATCCGCCGCGTTCGGACGTACCGCGACCAGGGCGGTGGCCTGTGCGCAGTTGGTCGGCACGGCGTTCTCGCAGACCTGGTAGGTCAGCGTCGTCGCCACCGGGGTCAGCCCGGACGCCACCGTGATCACACCGGTGGGAGCCATGGTGTAGCCGGTCGGCGGCGTGATCAGGGTGGCGGTCACCGGCGTGGTGCCGGGCACGATGGTCGTGCCATTGAAGGTGTCGTTGAGCAGCACGCTGGTGGTGGTACCCCCGGAGGCAGGCACGATCGGCGTCGAACTGAAGTCGTCGTTGAGCGCGCTCAGGCTGGTGGTGCCGACGGTGACGGTGACGGTGGCGGTGGAGCACACCCCTGCCCCCGGTGCCGGCAGACAGACCTGGTAGGTGAAGGTGTCGGTGCCGGTAAAGCCCGCCGTCGGGGTGTAGCTGATGGTGTTATTGCCGTTGACCACGGCCGCCCCGTTGCCCGGTGCCACCAGCACGGTCAGGGTCGGGTTGGACGGCAGGGTGTCATTGGCAGTGACGTTGAGCACCGTGGTGGTGCCGGCGGTGGCGGTCAGCGTGTCGTTGGCCGCCGCCGGGCTCACCGCGACGATGGCGGTGGACTGCGCGCAGTTGCTCGGCACCGCGGTTTCGCACACCTGGTAGGTCAGCGTCGCGGCCGCGGGCGTGGTTCCGGCAGCCACGGTGATCTGACCGTTGGGGGCGATGGTGTAGCCAATGGGCGGCGTGACCAGGGTGACGGTCACCGGCGTGGTGCCCGGTGCAATCGGCAGCCCGTTGAAGGTGTCGTTGAGCAGCACGCTGGCGGTGGTGCCGCCGGCAGCTGGCGAGATCGGCGATGCGGTGAAGTCGTCCGCGGTTGCCAGCACGCTCGTGGCCGTGACATTCAGGGTCACCGTAGCGGTATCGCAGACACCGGCCCCCGGTGCCGGCAGGCACAGCTGATAGGTGAAGCTGTCCGTACCGGTGTAGCCGGCGGTCGGGGTGTAGTTGATGCTGCCATCGCCATTCACCGTGGCGGTGCCGTTGGTCGGTGCCACGGACACGGTCACCACCGGATTCAGCGGTGCGGTGTCATTGGCCAGCACGTTGAGCAGCGTGGTGGCACCTGCGCTCGCCAGCAGCGTGTCGGCGACCGCGTCCGGGCTGACCGCGACGATGGCGTTGGACTGGGCGCAGTTGGTCGGCACGGCCGTTTCGCAGACCTGGTAGTTCAGGGTCACAGCCGCCGGCGTGGTGCCCGGAGCCACGGTGATCACACCGGTGGCTGCCATCGTGTAACCGGTCACCGGCGTCACCAGCGACGCACTCACCGGCGTGGTGCCCGGCACGATGGTGGCCCCGTTGAAGGTGTCGTTGAGCAGCACACTTGTGGTGCTGCCACCGGCCGCCGGTGCAATCGGCGTGCTGGTGAAGTTATCCGCCGCCGCGACGATGCTGGTCGCACCTACGCTCAGCGTGACCGTGGCGGTGTCGCAGACGCCCGCGCCCGGTGCCGGCAGACACAGCTGACAGGTGAAGCTGTCCGGTCCGGTGTAGCCGGCAGTCGGGGTGTAGCTGATGGTGCCGTCGCCGTTGACCGTGGCGGTGCCGTTGGTCGGGGCGACCGATACTGTCACCACCGGGTTGAGCGGTGCGGTGTCATTGGCCAGAACGTTGAGCACGGTGGTGGTACCGGCGGTGGCGGCAAGCGTGTCGGCGACCGCTTCCGGGCTGACCGCCACGATGGCCGATGCGCCGGCGCAGTTGGTCGGCACCGCGTTTTCGCAGACCTGGTAATTCAGCGTCACCGCCGCCGGCGTCGTTCCCGGCGCGACCGTGATCACACCGTCCGCACTCATGCTGTAGCCCGTTACGGCGGTCAGCAGCGAAGCGGTCACCGGCGTGGTGCCGGGCACGATGGTCACGCCGTTGAAGGTGTCGTTGAGCAGTACGCTGGCGGTGCTGCCACCGGCGGCCGGTGCGATCGGCGTGGTGGTGAAGTTGTCGTTGAGCGCGGTCAGCGTGGTGGCACTGACGTTGACGGTGACCGTGGCGGTGTCACAGACGCCCGCCCCCGGTGCCGGCAGGCACAGCTGATAAGTGAAGGTGTCGGGGCCGGTGAAGGCGCCGTTCGGGGTGTAGCTGATGGTGCCGTCGCCATTGACCGTGGCCGTGCCGTTGGTCGGCGCGACCGATACGGTCACCGTCGGGTTCAGCGGTGCGGTGTCGTTGGCCAGCACGTTGAGCACGGTGGTGGTGCCGGCGGTGGCCGGCAGTGTGTCGACCACCGCATCCGGGCTGACCGCCACCACCGCGGTGGCACCAGCGCAGTTGGTCGGCACGGCGTTCTCGCAGACCTGGTAATTCAGCGTCACCGCAGCGGGCGTGGTGCCCGGTGCCACCGTGATCACGCCGGTCGCGGACATGCTGTAGCCAGTGGGCGGCGTCAGCAGCGACGCGGTCACGGCGGTGGTGCCCGGCACGATGGCCGTGCCGTTGAAGGTGTCGTTGAGCAGCACGCTGGTGGTGCTGCCACCGGCGGCCGGCGGAATTGGCGTGGCGGTGAAGTCGTCGTTGGTCGCGACCAGCGAGGTGGCGCTGACCGTCAGTGACACCGTTGCGGTATCGCAGACCGACGCACCCGGTGCTGGCAGGCACACCTGGTAGGTGAAGCTGTCCGCGCCGGTGTAGCCGGCGGTCGGGGTGTAGCTGATGGTGCCGTCGCCATTGACGGTGGCCGTGCCATTGGTGGGCGCGACCGACACGGTGATGGTCGGGTTGGCCGGCAGCGTGTCGTTGGCGGTGACGTTAAGCACCGTGGTGGTACCGGATGTGGCCGGCAGGATGTCGTCCGCCGCTACCGGGCTGACCGCGACCACCGCACTGGCGGCGGCGCAGTTGGTCGGCACCGCGTTCTCGCAGACCTGGTAGTTCAGGGTCACCGCCGCCGGCGTTGTGCCCGCGGCCACGGTGATCACGCCATCCGCGGTCATGCTGTAGCCGCTCGGCGGGGACAGCAGCGAGGCGGTGACGGCGGTGGTGCCCGGCACGATGACGGTGCCATTGAAGGTGTCGTTGAGCAGCACGCTGGCGGTGCTGCCACCGGCCGCCGGTGCAATTGGCGTAGCAGTGAAGTTGTCGTTGGTCGCTGCCAGCGTGGTCGCTGCCACCGTCACGCTCACCGTGGCGGTGTCGCAGATCGCGGCATTCGGGGCCGGCAGGCACAGCTGGTAGGTAAAGGTGTCGGGACCGGTAAACGGACCGGTCGGGGTGTAGCTGATGGTGCCGTCACCATTGACCACGGCCGTGCCATTGGTCGGCGCGACCGACACGGTCACGACCGGGTTCAGCGGAGCCGCGTCATTGGCCAGCACGTTGAGCACGGTGGTGGTGCCGGCGGCCGCCGGCAGCGCATCGGCCACCGCGTCCGGGCTGACGGCCACGATGGCCGATGCGCCGGCGCAGTTGGTCGGCACCGCGTTCTCGCAGACCTGGTAGTTGAGCGTAACGGCTGCCGGCGTCGTGCCCGGGGCCACGGTGATCACACCGTTGGCGGTCATGCTGTAGCCGGTGGGCGGGGTGATCAGCGATGCGGTCACCGCCGTGGTGCCCGGCACGATGGGCGTGCCACTGAAGGTGTCGTTGAGCAGCACGCTGGTGGTGCTGCCACCGGCCCCCGGTGCGATCGGCGTGGCGGTGAAATCATCGTTGGCCGCGACCAGCGCCGTGGCGCTGACGGTAACCGTCACCGTGGCGCTGTCGCACACGCTGCCGCCCGGTGCGGGCAGGCACAGCTGGTAGGTGAAGGTATCGGTGCCGGTGAAGGCTCCGGTCGGGGTGTAGCTGATCGAGCCGTCGCCGTTGGCCACGGCGGTGCCATTGGTCGGGCCTGCCGTGATCGTGACCACCGGATTCAGCGGTGCGGTGTCGTTGGCCAGTACGTTGAGCACGCTGGTGGTGCCGGCGGTGGCCGGCAACCCGTCGGCCACGGCTTCCGGACTCACCGCGACCAGAGCGGTCGCGGCGGCGCAGTTGGTCGGCACCAGGTTTTCGCAGACCTGGTAGCTCAGCGTGGTGGCGGCCGGGGTGGTGCCCGGTGCCACGGTGATCACGCCCGCGGTCGACATCGTGTAGCCGGTGACCGGGCTGAGCAGCGTGGCCGTGACCGGCGTGGTGCCCGGCACGATCGGGTTGCCATTGAAGGTGTCGTTGAGCAGCACGCTGGTGGTGCTGCCGCCGGCACCTGGCGCAATCGGCGTGGCCAGGTAGCTGTCATTGACTGCCACCAGCGATGTCGCGCTGACGGTCAGGGCGACCGTCGCGGTGTCGCAGACGCTGCCGTGCGGAGCCGGCAGGCAGAGCTGATAGGTGAAGGTATCCGGACCCACAAACGGACCGGTGGGCGTATAGCTGATGGTGCCGTCGCCATTGACCACGGCGGTGCCGCTGACCGGGGCCACGCTGATGGTCACGACCGGCGTGGTCGGCGCGATGTCGTTGGCGAGTACGTTGAGCACGGTGGTGGTGCCGGCCGTGGCCGGCAGCGTGTCGTTGACCGCGTCGGGACTCATCACCACCACGGCGGTGGCGGTGGCGCAGTTGCTCGGCAGCGCGGTTTCGCAGACCTGGTAGTTCAGCGCGATCGACCCCGGCGGCGTACCGGCAGCGACGCTGATCACGCCGTTGGCCGCCATGCTGTAGCCCGACTCCAGGGTGAGCAGCGATGCGGTGACCGGCGTCGTGCCAGGCACGATCGCGGCACCGTTGAAGGTGTCATTCAACAGCACGCTGGCGGTGCTGCCACCGCTCGGCGGAATCGGGCTGGCGCTGTAGTCATCGTTGACCGCCACCAATGCGGCGTTGGCCAACGTCACCGTGACCTGGGCGGTATCGCAGGTGGTGCCGTCCGGTGCGGGCAGGCATACCTGGTAGGTCAGGGTGTCGGTACCGGTCTGCCCGGCCGTGGCGGTGTACTGCAGACTGCCCGCTCCATTCAGAACGGCGGTGCCCTTGGTCGGCGCGCTGATCACGGTGAAGGTGGAGCCGGCCGGTGCATTGTCATTGCTGGCCAGGTTGAAGGTGCCGGTCTGGGTGCCGGTCACGCTGGCGGTGTCGTCCTGCGCGTCCGGGGCGATCAGCAGCTGCACCGTCGCGTTGTCGCAGTTGGTGGTCGAACCCAGTTCGCACAGCGTGTAGGTCAGCGCGGTGGCACCGGCCGGGGCGAACCCCGACACGGTGATGACACCGGCGCTGTCGATGCTGAAGCCCGCCGGCGCGCTGTCCAGGTTCACAGTGACCTGCAGCGGGCTGGCGGCGGCACCGTTGAAGGTGTCGTTGCCGAGCACGCTGGGCGTGTTGCCGCCTGCGCCCGGTGCGAACACCGGCGCGCGGAAGTTGTCGTCCACCGCATTGAGCGTGTTGGCGATGACGTTGAAGGTGATGGTGCCGGTGGCACAGGTCGCACCGTCCGGAGCCGGCAGGCAGACCTGGTACTGCGCGGTCTGCGTACCCGCGCCGGCCGGGGTGTAGGTGAAGGTGCCATTCGGCTGCAGCGCCAGGGTGCCGGCCACCGGCGCACTGATCACGCTGAAGGTGGATCCAGCAGGTGCGTTGTCGTTGAGGCTCACATCACCGGCCAGCGGCTGTCCGGCCGGCGTGGTGTAGGTGTCATCGGCTGCGGCAGGGGCAACCAGCAGCGCGACCTGCGCGGTGTCGCAGTTGGTCGTGGTGCCCGCCTCGCACAGTTCGTAGGTGAGGCTGACCGCACCGGCGGCGGCACCGGCCGGCACGTTGATCACGCCGGCGCTGGTGATCGTGTAGCCCGGCGGCGGGGTGTTGATCAGGCTGACCGTGACCTGTGCCGCGTTGACTGCCACGCCATTGAACAGATCGTTGGCCAGCACGCTGGGCGTACTGCCACCGGTCACCGGCGAGATCGCCGGCACGGTGAACGGGTCGTCCACCGCATCCACGGTGTTGGCGGCAATGACGAAGGTCGCGATGGCGGTGGAGCAGACGCCGCTGTTCGGGGCAGGCAGACACACCTGGTAGCTGAAGCTGTCGTTGGTGCTGCTGCCCGGATTGGAGACGTAGGTGAAGGCACCGTCGGCAGCAAAGGTCAGCACACCCTGGGTCGGCTGGCTGAGCGCAGTGAAGACCACCCCGGTGGTGATGTCGTCATTGCCGGCCACCGAGCCGCTGGCACTCTGCCCGGACTGCACTGGAATGGTGTCGGCCACGGCGGTGGGGCTGACCAGCACCTGCACGCTGGCCACATCGCAGTTGCCCGGTGCAGCGACCTCGCACAGCTGGTAACTCAGCGATACCGCGCCGGGATCGGTGCCGGCGGCCACCGTGATGACGCCGGTGGTCGCATCCAGGGCGAAGCCAGCGACCGTCCCCTGCAGCGTGGCGGTCACCGTGCCCTGGCTGACGAGGGCTCCATTGAGCGTGTCGTTGCCCAGTACGCTGGGCGTGGTGCCGCCATTGAGGCCCGATACCGGCGTACCGAACAGATCGTCATTGGCGGCCAGCGCGTTCGCCCCCAGGTTCACGGTGACGGTCGCAGTGGCGCACACGGCCGCGTTGGGAGCCGGCAGACACACCTGATAGCCGAACGAGTCGGTACCTGCACTGCCGGCATTGGGCTGGTAGGTAAAGGTGCCGTCGCCATTGACGGTGGCGACGCCCTTGGTTGCTGCGGGACCCGCACTCGTGAACGCGGAGCCCGCCGGCGTGTTGTCATTGCTGCCGACATTGCCGGACACCGGCTGCCCGGCACCGGGCGTACTGACCGTGTCGTTCACCGCATTCGGACCTACCACCAGCTGCACCGCGGCGGTGTCGCACAGCGTGGGCGCGGCGGTCAGACAGATGCGGTAGCCCAGGGTGACCGGGCCGGCGACAGCGTTGGCCGGCACCGTGATATCTCCAGCCGCGTTGATGGTGTAGCCGGCCGGCGCGGTGATCAGCGTGGTGGTGATATCACCCGGCACCACTGCCACGTTGTTGAAGGTGTCGTTGCCAAGCACGGTGGAAGTGGTGCCACCGGTCGCCGCCGGAATCGGTGCCGCGTTGAAGTTGTCGTCCACCGCGTCGATGACGTTGGCGGTGAGATTGACGGTGACGACCGCGGTGTCGCACACCGCTGCATTCGGCGCGGGCAGGCACAGCTGGTAGCTGAAGTTATCGGTGCCTGTGGCACCGGCGTTGGCGGTGTAGGTGAACGCACCGCTGGCTTGCAGCACGACGCTGCCCTGCGTGGGGGCCGCACCGGTCTGCACGAAGGTGGAGCCGGCGAACAGGTTGTCGTTGGCGCTGACATTGCCGTTGACGGCCTGCCCGGCCTGCACCGCCACGCTGTCGTCCACCGCATTCGGACTGACGATCAGCGCCACGTTGGCGCTGGCGCAATTGCTGGGCGAGGCCGTCTCGCAGATCTGGTAGGTCAGCGTGACCGGACCGGCGGCCGCCGTAGCCGGCACCACGATGGTGCCGTTGGCGTTGATGTCGTAGCCGGCGGGTGCGTTGGTCAGCGTCGCCACCACAGCGGCGTCAACAAACGCAGCACCGCCCAGGGTGTCATTGACGAACACACGCGGCGTGGTACCGCCTGCGCCAGGCGGGAACGGGGTGGCGCTGTAGTCATCATTGGTCGCCACAATCGCCGCTGCCTGCACGGTGATGGTCGGTGTGGTGGCGGTGTTGTCGCCCGGGGTCGGGTCGGTGGTGCCCGGCGGCGGCGTGATGGTGGCCGCGTTGGCCGAAATGGTGGCGGGCGTCACGGTGGGTGCGGTGCCGTTGACCAGCACCACCAGCACGTCACCCACACCAATGTTCACGGCGACATTGAGGCTGCCGGTGCCGCTGGCAGTCGCACAGGAGGTGGCGGCCGAGACGACCGGGCAGGTCCAGCTCACACCGGTCAGCTGGGCCGGCACCGAGTCGGTCAACGTGGCCCCCACCGCCCGCGACGGACCGGTATTTCGCACTTCGATGCGGTACTGCACGGCTCCACCGGCCGGTACCGGGCCGGTCGCCGGCGTGACAATGCTCTTGATCACGCTCAGCTGCGCGGTGGCCGCGAGGGCATTGCTGTCGCTGGCGGTGTTGTTGCCCGGGGTGGGATCAGAGATGTCAGCCGGCGCGGTGACCGTGGCGGTGTTGACCAAGGGGTTGCGGTAGGCCTGCGCGTGGGCCGTGGCCGTGACCAGCGTCAGCAGCAGCGCCCCGGCCAGGTGCAGCGCGCGGGCGCGCAGGCGGCTGGCGGGGGTGTGGCAGGAGAAGCGACGGGCGCTGGCGGTTTGCATGCAGTGATCCTCGGAAGCACCGCGCGGCGACCAGAGCGGTCGACCTGCGCGTCACGTGTTGCGTCGTTGCTGCCGAAGGCCACCGCGGTGGCCTCCGGGTGGATGTGGCTAGTACGCGGCGGGGTCTGCGCTGAAACTGACCGGCACGGTGATCGTGGCCTGCCCCCCATTGATCAGATTGACCCCCAGCGTCACCCCGGTGCCGCCGGCAGCGCCCCCACTTGCGGCGCTGCAGACGCTGCCGGCCGATGCCGTGCAGGTCCATGGCGCGCTCAGCGTGGCCCCGGCCGGGAGCGTGTCGGTCACCTGCGCGGCGGTCACCGGATCGGGCCCGGCATTGCTGACGGTGATGACGTAACTGGCGGTGCCGCCCGGCATGTAGCTGCCGCTGCCATCACTCTTGGTGATCGATAGATCGGCCTGTCGCGTTCGGTTGGTGATGCGGCAGACCACATTGAGCGGCTGTGCCGACAACGCCGGTGCGGTGAAGCTGAAACTCTGCCCGGTACCGCTGGTGAGCACCGTCCCGGCCCCGTCACGGCAGTCCCAGGTGCTGGCGTAGCGCGCCAGCACGGTGGCGGTGCCGGCGGTTTCGGCAAGCGTGTAGACCGTCCCCGGTGTGGTGACCACCGCTGTGGTGGCCCCGTTGTTGCCGACATTGGCCACGCTCGCCAGCACTGTGGCTCCCTGCGCGACACTGAGATTGAACACGCCGGTGTCGGTGGTCGGCGCGAGCGTTTTCACCAGCTGCACGGTGGCCGCGCAGCTCTGCGAGATGCTCTCCACCGTGAAGATCGCCTGCCCGATGCGGATGCCGAGCAGGCCCAGCAGGTTGTCGACCACGCCGCCGAGCACGGTGGTCAGGACCGGTCCCACCAGTGCGTTGGTCACCGTGCGCAGCGGCGGCAGCAACGTGCTGACCAGCGCGTTGACGATGGTGTTCACCGGCAGCGGCAGGGTGATCAGGTTGTTGACCAGACGCACGACCGGCGTGCCGCTGGTGATCTGCACATCCAGCGAATTGATCAGCGTGGTGACCATGGTGGAGGCGCTGACGGTGCCGGTACTGAGCGTGCGTGTCTGCGGATACGGGCCGTTGAAGGCCACCGACTGGAAGCCGGGCGTGCCGGTGGCCACCGCGCGCAGCGAGACGGTCAATGGTACGTCGACGTCGGCCAGCTTCAGTGCGTTGGACAACAGGCTGACCGCCACGGTGACATTGAGCGTGGTGGCATTGATCGGTGTCACGCTGGCCGGGGTGAGCGTGGCACTGCGGTTGAAGAACACCGCATCGCTGATGGTGCCGACGTACAGGTTCACCAGACCGGGGCGCGCCTGCAGGGTGACCGCGTTGCTGGCCAGGTTGACGGCGTTGATGGTGCCTTCGGCGCGGGCGACATCGGCATACACGGAAAGGTGCAGCAGCGACGCGGTGATCGCGGTGCCGGACAGCGACACCAAGCCGCCGACATTGAGGCCATTCACCGCGCTGATCAGCGGGGCGACGTTGAGCCCCTGCGCAATGTCGAAGTCGAACTTGATACGGATGGCGGCGCTGTGGAACGCGCTGCCGACCGGGCCGCAGGTGTAGACCGGCGGCTCCACCACCTGCGCCCACACCCGCACGTTGGCCAGACCGGCCAGGCCAAGCGGAGCCAGCTGAGCGGTGGTCAGGGTAATCGGCGTGGGCGTGGTCACCACGTTGCGGAAGTTGTACAGCTGGACCCCGCCGGTGATGAGGTCCAGCACGTCAAGATTGACGTTCGCCAGCGAACCCGGTGGCAGGGAGACCTGCAGCAGATCGGCCAGGCGGATGGTCCCCGTAAGTCCGCTCAGCGAAGGGGTCAGCAGATTGAGCGAATTGGCCGCCACGGTCTGGCCGTCGGCCTGCAGCACGGACACCAGCGCTGCCTGCAGCTGGGCCAGGGTGATATTGGCATTGAGGACCTGGCTGGGATCGCTGACCACCACGCCGCCGTTGAGCTGGGTCAGCAGCGCGTTGAGATTCACATCCGCGCCAGCGATGTTGGTCCAGTCCAGCGCGGTGATATTGATGCTGGTGCCCGGCAGCAGTGTCGTAAACAGCAGGTTTAGTACCGGGCTCTGGGTGGAATTCACCTCCACCAAGCGGGGACCCGCGGAAACACAGGCTCCGTTCGCAGTACACGCATCCTGCGCATTTACTTTCGGGGCGATTGAAAATAGTGCGAATAACGTCACAATTAATGCAATCGCATTAAGTTTGGTGAATACCCATAACACCCGCTTCACACCTGAAACCTTATCCATCACCCATCCCCTGCGCCGTGGCCGCACCCCTCCTTCACGCGTCGAATTGGCTCGACGATGAGGAGCAGCAAACGCACTGCTTTCTACGTTCTGGTGTTTATTTCCGGCGATTCATGGCCGGTTTCAGGATTAATTACGTGGACGCGGCAAGGGGTCAAACAACGTTTTGTGAAGACGGTAGTTAGTAACGCTGTCGCTCGGGGTGGTTATGATGGGATACCCATGAGGGGCAAGGGCAGTCAGTCATTCTGCACATGCAGGTAAAAGAATCACTGCCCGGGTAGTATCGATAACCACCCATCACTTAAGGACAGGGAAAGGGGGATTTCTATGTTGTCGATGTCGGATCGAATTCGCAGCGCGCGGACCGCTGCGGGGTTGTCTCAGACGCAATTAGCGCTGGAAACCGGAGTCAAGCGCAGTGCGGTGGCACAGTGGGAGCGGCGCGGCGGCACCCATCCCAGTGTGTCGCATCTGGCACGGATTGCCGTCGTTACCCACGTGCGGTTCGAGTGGCTGGCCACCGGTCGCGGTTGCGGAAAACCGGAAGGAGAGGAGCTGGAAACGACACAGCCTGCGGCCGACTACGTCCGCAATGACCTGGAGGGCAACATTCTGTCGCTGGTACGGCGGTTACCGCCGCGCAAACGCCAGGTGGCGCACGACATCATCGAGATGCTGGGCGCGTAGCGATCGTCAGAGCGCCGCGCGCGGCGGCAGCGACCAGTCGATCGGTGGCTGCCCGCGCTGCTCCAGGTAGGCGTTGGCCATCGAAAAGTGGCGGCAGCCCAGGAAGCCCCGGTGCGCCGACAGCGGCGACGGGTGCGGGGCCTTGAGCACGCGATGGCGGCGGGTGTCGATCACCTTGCCCTTCTGCTGGGCGTAGCTGCCCCACAGCAGGAACACCAGGCCGTCGCGTTCGCGGTTGAGGGTTTCCACCACGTGGTCGGTGAAGCCCTCCCAGCCCCGCTTCTGGTGCGCACCGGCCTGCCCTTCCTCGACGGTGAGCACCGCGTTGAGCAGCAGCACGCCGCGCTGCGCCCACGGCAGCAGACAGCCGTGGTCCGGCCGCGCGATGCCGAGGTCGCTTTCGATTTCCTTGTACATGTTCAGCAGCGACGGCGGCACCGGCACGCCGGGCATCACCGAGAAGCTCAGGCCGTGTGCCTGGCCGCGCCCGTGGTACGGGTCCTGGCCGAGGATCACCACCTTCACCTGCTCGAACGGGGTGGCGTCGAATGCCGCGAAGATCTGCGGGCCCGGCGGGAACACCTGCGCACCGGCGGCCTTGCGCTCACGCAGAAAGGCAGAGAGCTCACGCATCTCCGGACGCAACAGCCAGTCGCCAACGTGTGCCTTCCAGCTGGGTTCCAGCTGGATGGCGGGCACCGCGTCGCTCATCGCAGCACGGGCTTGTCGTTGAGCCGGGCCAGGCGCAGCTGGAACAGCACCTTGGTGACCAGCAGGCGCTCTTCGATCGGCTTCTGCACGAGGTCGTTCGCGCCGGACTGCAGCAGACCGGACTGGTTGTGCGGGTTGCCGTCGCCGGTCATCACCAGCACCGGCAGACGCCGCTTGCCGTAGCCGAAGTCCACGCGCACGCGCTCGACCACATCGCGACCACTGAGCTCGCCCTTCAGGGTGACGTCGGTCAGCACCAGATCGATGCGGGTGTTGCTGCGGCCCAGCGATTCGGCGGTAAGCAGCGCGAACGCCTCTTCGGCGGTCATCACGTGCAGCACGTTGAGGCTCTGCCGTTCCAGCATGCGCTTGGTGGCTTCGGCCACCACGCGGCTGTCTTCGATGTACAGGATGGTCGCGCCGGGGATGGTTTCCGGCTGCACGTAGCCCTTGATGAACGAGGCCAGCGCTTCATGACCCAGCGCCTTGTCGAAGTAGTCGGTGACGTACTCGGTGAAGCGGCGCTGCTCCAGATGCTGCTGAGCGTCACCGGACACCACGATGACCGGTACGTAGGCCTGCCCGGCCGCTTCGCGCACCATGCGCGCCAGCGCCAGGCCATCGCCGTCGCTGAGGGTGAGCGAGGTGGTGACCAGACTGACCGGGCCGGCATCGAGCGCCTGCCGCGCGTCTTCGATACAGGCGCAGCCCACCACCTCGACCTGCGGCAGCTCGCGCTGCAGCACGTCGGCAATGAGCTTGCGGACCAGCTTGGAACCGTCGACCACCATCACCCGGGGGGCGGCGTCGACGAGGTGCTTGAGAGCTTGCGGGCGCATGCGGGCCTCAGGTTTCAGACGGTCGGGTCTGGCGCAGGAAATGCCCTGTCACCAGCCACGCGCCCAGCCAGCCCAGCACCACGGTGCCGACCAGGACGAGCGAGGAATGCAGAAGATCCAGCCCATGCAACACGAACGGGCTGCCATAACTGCTGGAGAGTTCGGCCAGTGGCGGGCGCAATGCCAGTCCGGCCACACCGATCAGGGCCAGTGCCAGCGCACCCGCGCCCAACCCGTACCACGCGCCCAGATACAGGAACGGGCGGCGGATGAAACCGTCGCTGGCACCCAGCAGCTGCAGCACGCCGATTTCGTCCCGCCGCGACTGGATGTCCAGGCGCACGGTGTTGCCCACCACCAGCAGCGCGCCCAGCCCCAGCAGGGCCGACAGCACCTGGACCAGCCGCGAACCGAAGCCCATCCAGGCGTCCAGGCGCTTGCGCCAGAGCGCATCGTGCTGGACCAGATCGGCCTGCGGGAGCCCCTGCAGTGACTGCGCCAGGCGCGCATCATCGGTGTCGTTGGCCGGGGTGATGATCAGCAGCGACGGCAGCGGATTGTCGTGCAGGGCATCGATGGCTTCGCCCAGGCCGGCGCTGTCACGCAGTTCCGTCAGTCCCTGTTCCGGAGTGCGGACAGTCACGGCACTGACATCGGCACGCCCGCGCAGCGTCTCGGCCACCTGGGCCGCAGCGGCTTCGTCGATGCTGGTCTTCAGGAACAGATTGATGTCGCGCGACTGCTGCACGCTGCCGGCGAACAGCTTCACGTTGTCCAGTGCGATGGACAGGCCCAACGGCAGGGCCAGCGCCACGGCCATGACCATGATGGTCAGCAGGGTCGCCCACGGCTTGCGCCACGCGCGGCCGAGGCTGAACACCACGCTGTGGCCATGATGGTGCAGCCATACGCCCAGGCGCGAAGGTGCCGCCGCTTCTTTATTGGTCGCGGTGCTCATTCGGCCAGGTCCTGCGGTGAGATGTCGTCCACCAGACGCCCGTGATCCAGAATGAGCACGCGCTTGCGCATGCGGCGCAGCAGCGGCAGGTCATGGCTGACCACCAGCACGCTGGTCCCGCGTTCGGGCAGCTCGGCGAACAGCGCCATGATTTCTGCCGCCAGGGTGGGGTCGAGGTTACCGGTGGGTTCGTCGGCCACCAGCAGGCGCGGTTCGCCGACGATGGCGCGGGCAATGCCCACGCGCTGCTGTTCGCCGGCCGACAGCTGCGAAGGCAGCGCTTTTTCCCGGTGGGCCAGACCCATCCGCTCCAGCACCGAGCGCACCCGCTTGCCGATCTCGGCGCGGCGGGTACCGCGCAGGATCAGCGGCAGGGCGACGTTCTCGCCGATGCTGCGATCCATCAGCAGGCGATGATCCTGGTAGACCGCGCCCACTTCACGCCGATGACGCGGGATGTCGCCGCCACGCACCTTCAGAAGATTACGGTCGGCCAGCAGCACGGCACCACGGCTGGGACGTTCGTCCAGGTGAATCAGTTTGAGCAGGGTGCTCTTGCCCGCACCGGAGTGGCCGGTGACGAACAGCATTTCACCGGGCGCAACCTCGAAGCTGACGTCCACCAGTGCCTGGTGGCCGCCCGCATACTGTTTGCTGACATTGTCGAAACGCAGGACGCTCATTCCCCGATTATGCCGGAGCCGCGTTGCGAGGTGGGGACGGAGACATCCCCGACCAATCGACAGACGCGACCGTCGATCGGGAGATGCCCGGTAGCGCCGGCCGTTGGCCGGCCCATGAGGTGCCTGACATCGCGGTGGCCGGCCAACGGC
>NZ_JASCOZ010000059.1 GCF_029960115.1 Stenotrophomonas sp. PS02289 | reverse complement strand
CGGCAAGGCGCTGTCCGCAGCGAACGATTGAACGATTCCGTAGAGCCACGCCCTGCGTGGCTTCGACCCGGTTGGACATAGCGCAGCCGCGCAGGGCGTGGCTCTACGACCGCGCTAGTCGAGCGCGGCCAGCAGGAATTCGACAAAGCTGCTCAGCTTCGGCCGCGGCCGGCGGTCCGGCAGATACACCAGATGCAAGGGCCGCGGCTCGGGCAGAAAATCGGCCAGCACCGGCACCAGCCGCCCGGCCGCGACATCCTCGGCCAGCAGCACCGCCGGTTGCAGGATCAACCCGGCTCCGCCCAGCGCGGCCCGGCGCAGGCCGTCGCCGTCATTGCACAGCAGCCGTGAGTGTTCCGACCAGTCCTGCTCAGGGTAACCACGTAACCGCCAGCCATGCCCGCCCCGCCACGCCAGATGCGTGAGGCAATCGTGGTCACCCAGGTCGGACGGGTGATTCGGCGTGCCCTTGCGTTTCAGATACGCCGGCGCGGCGCAGATCTGCATCGCGTACGGCGGCAGCGGTCGCGCCACCCATTCCGCCGAGCCCAGCGCCCCCATCCGCACCACGGCATCAAACTGTTCCTCGATCAGGTCGACCCGGCGATTGCTCAGGTCGAGCTCGACACTGACCTTGGGGTGCGCCTCCAGATAGCGCGCCACCAGCGGGGCCAGCACACAACTGCCCCAGGTAACCGGCGCACTGATCCGCAGCACGCCCTGCGGCTGGCGCTGCAGCCCTTCGACGCTGGCTTCGGCCTGCTGCACCTGCTCCAGCACCGCCCGGCAGCCCGCCAAGTAGTTGCGGCCGGCGTCGGTCAGGCTCTGCCGGCGCGTGTTCCGCTGCAGCAGGCGCGCGCCCACATGGGTTTCCAACTGCTGCAGGTACTTGCCCACCATGACTGCCGAAACACCCAGCTGTTCGGCGGCGGCGCTGAGGCTGCCGCGATCGACCACGGCGACGAAGGCCTGCATGCCACGTAACACGTCCATTGCAAACCTCCAGTTAGCAATGTCCGAATCATACGCCCCTTACCAAACCCCGTGACCACGGCGCAGACTGCAGGCATTCCCTACGGAGCAACGCTGATGAAGATTCTTGTGGTCGGTGCCAGCGGCACCCTGGGCCAGGCCGTGGCCAGCACCCTGGGGGCACATCACGAGGTGGTCCGCGCCGGCCGCCACAGCGGCGACGTGCAGGTGGACCTGACCGACGACGCCAGCGTGCAGGCCCTGTTCGCGCAGACCGGTCCGCTGGATGCCGTGGTGGCGACGACCGGGCGGCTGCATTTCGGCCCGATCGCCGACATGACCCCGGCGCAGTTCAACCTCGGCCTGCAGGACAAGCTGCTCGGCCAGGTGCGGCTGGCCCTGGCCGCCCAACACCATCTGCGCACCGGCGGCTCGATCACCCTGACCAGCGGCATCGTCAGTGCGCAGCCGATCCGCGACGGAGTCAATGCCACGGCAGTGAATGCGGCGCTGGAGGGCTTCGTGCACGCAGCCGCCTTCGACCTGCTGCCGCGCGGGCTGCGCATCAATGTGGTGAGCCCGAACGTACTGGTGGAATCGATGGGCGATTACGGCGCGTATTTCCCCGGGTTTGAGCCGGTGAGTGCACAGCGCGCGGCGCTGGCGTACCAGCGCAGCGTGGAAGGCGTGCAGAGTGGACAGGTGATCACCGTGTGGTGATCACCCCCAGCGCTGCGCCCCATCGCCCTGCTCTCCCAGCGCATCCCCCGGGTTGGCCAGCCGACACTTCTTCAACGACAGACACCCGCAGCCAATGCAGTCGGTCAACTGATCGCGCAACAAGCGCAACTGCTCGATTCGCGCATCCAGCTCTTCCTTCCACAGCGCCGACATCCGCGCCCACTCGGCCTTGGTCGGCGTCTTGTTTTCCGGCAGGGCCGCAAACGCATTCGCCACCGCCTCCAGCGGCAAGCCCACCCGCTGTGCCACGCGGATCACCGCCAACCGACGTAGCACCTCGCGCCCGTAGCGGCGTTGGTTGCCCGCCGTGCGCAGACTGTGGATCAGGCCTTTGCGCTCATAAAAGTGCAGTGCGGACACCGCCACTCCGCTGCGGCGCGCCACCTCGCCTACACTCAGCTCCTGCGCAATCATTCCTTGACCTCAACCTTGGTTAAGGTGTGATCCTGCGTCACCGCGCTGCGCTGCGCAAGCGCCGCCGCCCCTGATTGTCTGGATTGCCATGTCGTCTGAACCCTTGTCCGTCACTGCCGCTCCCGCCGCGGAGTCCATCCTTTCGCCGCGCTACCGCGCCACCACGCTGGGCATGGTGGCACTGGTCTCGCTGCACGCCTTCGAAGCGCTCGCGGTCGCCGCGGCGATGCCGACCGTGGCCACGGCGCTGGACGGTCTGCGTCTGTACGCGCTGGCCTTCGGCGGCACGCTGGCCACCAGCGTGATCGGCATGACCCTGGCCGGACGCTGGAGCGACCAGCAGGGTCCCGCACGGCCGTTGTGGATGGGGCTGGGCTGCTTCGTGCTCGGACTGCTGGTCGCCGGGCTGGCCCAGCACATGCCGGTATTGGTGCTGGGCCGGTTGCTGCAGGGCCTGGGTGCCGGTGCCATTTCGGTGTCGCTGTACGTGCTGGTGGGGCGCTGTTATCCCGAAGCGCTGCGCCCCCGTGTGTTCGCCGCGTTCTCGGCGGGCTGGGTGGTGCCTTCGCTGGTCGGCCCGGCAATCAGCGGCCTGATCGTGCAGCACCTGGGCTGGCGCTGGGTGTTTCTGGCGGTGCCGTTGCTGGCGCTGCCGGCCGCGTGGCTGCTCCGCCCTGCATTGCGCGAGGTGCAGGCAGCACCCCGCAGCGAAGGCGATGCAAACCCGGTGGTGCGCTGGGCCGTGGGCGCGGCGCTGGCTGCACTGCTGCTCTACGTCGGCGGCCAGCAGACCGGTGCAACGGCGGCGCTGTTGATGGTGCCGGCCACTGCCGCGCTGGTGCTGTGCAGCTGGAAGCTGCTGCCACCCGGCACCTTGCCACTGCATCGCGGCCTGCCCAGTGTGATCGCCCTGCGCGGCATTGCCGCGTCGGCGTTCTTCGGCTGCGAGGCCTTCCTGCCGTTGCTGCTGCAGCGCGAGCGCGGTCTGACCCCGCTGCTGGCCGGCGTGGCGCTGAGCCTGGGCGCACTGGGCTGGTTCAGCGGCAGTTGGTTCCAGGGTCACCAGGGCCAGGGCTGGTCGCGCCGGCAACTGCTGCATGCGGGTGCGCTGCTCATGTGCGTTGGAATCATTGCCACCGCGCTGGCGCTGCAGCCGGGCGTGCCGTTGTGGCTGGCACTGGGCGGCTGGACCCTGACCGGGTTGGGCATGGGCTTGATCTACCCCAGCCTTGCGGTGCTCACCTTGTCATTGTCGCCGCCGGCGCAGCAGGGCGCGAACAGCTCGGCCCTGCAGTTGAGCGAGGCGCTGGCGGTGGCGACCACGCTGGCGGTCTCCGGTTCGGTCTTCGCGGTGATGCTCAGCGTGGATGTGGTGCTGGGGTATCTGCTGATCTTCGGCGTGATGCTGATGCTGGCTGCATTGAGCGTGGTGGTCGCACGGCGGGTGTAAGGTCAGTCCCCGACCTCTTCCAGATCCTCGCGCAGAATGCGGCGGATTTCCAGCACCGCCTGCGGGGTTTCCTGCACGCTGTGCCCGGAAATGATCACCTTCTCCGACAGCGCGCCCGGCAGGTGTGCACTCCAGTACGGCACCAGCCCGTCGTCGGACTTTTCCAGCGGCACCTCGGGTTTACGCTGGGCGATGATCGAGTGGTACTTCAGCCCCGGACGGATCGGCAGCGCGCTGGATGCCTTCACGAACGGATCGTCCGCCTTGAGGTTGTCGATGCTGTTGGGAATGACCAGCTTCTTCGGCTGCGCCGACTGCGCTTCGGCCTGCTGCAGGGTCTGGAACACATCTTCGAACTTGCCCAGCAGGGTGATCGGCAGGCGCACCAGCCGACCGATCAGGCGACCCAGGCGATTGCCTGCGATGTCCGTGCCCTTGTGCGGGGCGGCGATGAAGATCGCGCGTTCCACATTCGGCTCCGCGTCGAAGTGCAGCAGCGGGCCGAGCTTGGCCTGCACCCGCTTCAAGCGTTCGCCTTTCAGGTTGTAGTTGGCCAGCAGGTCATTCCACAGCACTTCGCCGGAGTCACTGACCAGCAGCCGTGCCAGCACGCCGCCCATGCTGTGGCCGATGAACACCATGTCCTTGGAGGCGCGTGAGCTGCCGTTAGGATCAAAATGCTGCAGGGTGTTGTTGAATGCCTGGTCGATCTCGTAGCGGTTCAGGGCAATCGGCGCGTTGGTCGGGTAGTAGACCTGCCAGACCTGGAAGTGCTTGCGCAGCTCCGGGTCACCGAGAATCTCGTTAGCCACGTTGACCCAGGCTTCCGGACTGCTGCCCAGCCCATGCAGCATGAAGATGATCCGGCGGTTCGGATCCCACGGCTGCATCAGGTACATGTGCGGTTCGGCGATGCCTTCGCTCATGCCGAACAGCGTGCGCAGTGACTGCGTGGCAAAGCCACTCTGGGCCAGCCACATGCCGTAGGCGGCGGTGAAGTTGCCGGCCAGCGGCACTTTCTCGCCGTGCAGTTCAACGCTTTCGGTGGACTCGGGTGAGTACACGTCGAACAACACCTGGGTGGTGTCCAGCACTTCCTGCAGGCTGTTGCCCCGGAACTTCAGCAGCGCGGTGGCGTTGATCGCCGACATTTCGCTGTACTGCGGAATCTCGGCTTTCTCTCCCGGCGGCGGCGCAATCAGTTTGGGCGGGTCCATCAGCACGACCAGCTCGGCCCCGAAGCCATCGCGACGATACGTGCTCCGCAGGCCGGCAAAGCTCAACGACGACGCCGGGGCCATGCTGGTGGGAATGCTGGTCAGGCGCAGCTGGTCGAAGTCGGAGGTGAGCGTCCAGCGCTCACCGGCCACCGCTGCGTTGTAGTCCTCGCCTTCCAGCGCGCTTTCGCGACTGCGCTTGAACACCACCGCAGCGGTCTGCTCGGCGGCGTAGTTGTAGTAGTCGCGGACCTGGGTCTGGCGGTCCTCAAAGGCGCGCTGCGACGGCGTGCGCCCGCTGAAGAACAGGTACGCGTAGGCGTAGCGCGCTGCTTCCAGCCAGGCATCCAGCGCCGCTTCGGACATCGGATGCTTGTCGCGGTCCTTGGGCTTGGGACTCAGCGCCAACGCATTCTTGACCCACAGTTCGGACAGCGCCGACAGGCGCTGCTCCTCGGGTACATCGACCGTGTTCTTGAGCGTTTTCTCGCAGGCAACGATGTCCTTCTCGCACTGGTCCTCGTTCAGACCGACCACGCTCAGGGTTTCCCGCGAGGCCGCACTGAAATCGCCGCTGGTCAGCACGTCGCCACGCTTGTTGGCGAGGTATTCGGTGGGGGCTACCTGCTTCATGGTGACCATGGCGCAGCCGCTGGTCAGCAGCAGGGCCATGGAGGCGAACACCGGTAAAAGGCGACGGAACCCTGTGCTCATTGCGCAGTCTCCGCCTCGACGCCCGGCACGCCTACCCGGATCAGTCGCGAGAACGCCGGGTCGTCGCCGGCCGCACGCGCCCGCTCGGTAATGCGACCACGCGCCTTCAACGTGGCGAAGTCCACGCCCGGGGTCAGCACGCCAAGATCGCGCGCGTACTCGGCGAAATAACCCGAAACCAGCAGGCGGTAGTCCAGCGGCAGTCCCGGCGCGATCTGCTTGGCCAGCTCATACACGATGGTGGTGCAGTTGCTGGTCAGGGTGTTGTAGAACGCGGGGGCCGCATCCAGCTTGCGGGCTTCGCCGATGTAGGAGACGAACAACCCCTTGAGCTGCTCCTGGGTCATGCCCTTGAGCCGATACAGATAGACGTCCTCGCCGCGCACATTGCTGCGCACCCGGACGATATCGGTTTCCTCGGCAGCGACCAGGGTCATCTCGAACTTGCGGAAGAACCCACCCAGCGCCGAGAAGCTTTCGCCGCGCTCCTTTCGGATCTCCACTGAGAACACCAGCTGGCGACCGTCCGCGAAGCCGAAGCTGACCAGGGTGTGGGCGATCATCGGGCCCATCCAGTACGACATCACCAGATCGGCCGAGCGCAGCTGGTCCAGGTCGTACTCGCGACGCTCCCAACGTACGTCGTGGTCCTCTTCGGTGTGCCAGGCGAAGTTGCGCACGTTGTCCAGCACCACGTGATGGCCGTCGAAAGAGACCACCTTCAGCCGTTGCGCGACATCGTCAGCCCAGACGCGGTCCTGCCGCGGCGTCAGCAGCAGCCACCAGAGACCTGTGGCGACCAGCACAGCAGCGAACAGTGCACCCGGCCAGCGCCCGGCGCGTGCCCGCGCCACCGCTACGGCCGTAAACAGCGCGAAGCCGCCCCACAGCACCAAGGCGACGCCCCGAACCCAGCCGGGACCGGGCAATTGATACGCGAGCAGTCCAAGCACCCATAGCGCCGCCACCAGCATCAGCGCTGCCAATCCCCACCGTCCTGCTGTCTTCACGCATCGATCCGTCAGTTGAATAGGCGCTAGTTAGCCATAACGGACGTGTACGTGACATGGGTGGTGATGCCGGCGGGGCCAGCGGACGCCTTATCTGCGGGCAGCGCCCACCTTCTGCCAGGGGGCCATGCCCTTGCGCGCATTCAGCCGGGGGCGGCGCAAGGGCAACCGGCGCGGCATGGGAATCCCCACGCCCGGGGCGGCGGTGTCGTCGGCCCGAAGGTCGTCAGCGCGCTCGCCGACCAGCAGGGCCGCCATCTCCTCAAGGCCGTTGCGCATGGTGCGGGCGGCGGTCTGCAGGACATTCATGGCGGCGTCTCCGGTGGGGTTCGGGGACGTCCTACCCTACGGACGCGCGCGGGAAAGCCCCGTGCATGGGATGTGGCAGTTGGATGAAACCCACGACGTGACGACAACCCGCACCTGAGACTCATTTGCGTTGGCGGGGCCGGGTCCCGATAATTCCGGCCCTCACCCTTGGAATGCCGCCATGACCGCCCTGCCGCGTCGCCGTGCCCTGCTGTTCGTGGTTCCCACCCTGCTGGCCAGCGCCCTGGCGCAGGCCCAGGACGCCCGTACCCTCGACCAGGTCACGGTCGTGGCCGACCGGGCCAGCACCGCCACCAAGACCGACACCCCGCTGACCCAGACCCCGCAGGCGATCAGCGTGGTCAGCAGCGAGCTGTTCACCGACCGCGGCGCACGCAACCTGCAGGAGACCCTGCGCTACAGCGCCGGCGTCACCGCCGACGCCTATGGGTTGGACACCCGCAGCGACGGCAGCACCGTGCGCGGCCTCGACCCGGTGCAGTACGTGGACGGCCTGCGTCGCAGCTACGGCTTCAGCCCGCTGGCACGCACCGAGGTGTATGGACTGGAGCGCGTGGAAGTACTGCGTGGCCCGTCGTCGGTGCTGTACGGGGCCGGAGCCACCGGCGGCATCATCAACGCCATGACCAAGCGCCCGACCTTCACCGACGTCGGCGGTGAGGTCGGCGTGCAGCTGGGCAACTTCGACCGCAAACAGTTCCAGGCCGACGTGGGGGGCTCCCTCAATGACGCCGGCACCGTCGCCGGCCGCGTGGTGGGCCTGGTACGCAACGCAGGCATGCAGACCGACGTGATCGACGATGACCGCATCTACATCGCCCCTTCGCTGAGCTGGCGCGGCGACAGCAGCACCTTCACCCTGCTCACCAGCTACCAGCACGACAAGACCGCCTCCAGCCAGCAGTTCCTGCCGGTGGTGGCTACCTTGAACGCCGCCCCGGGCATGCCGCGCCTGGACCCCGGTACCTTCCTCGGCGACAAGGACTTCGACAAGCTCGATTCGCGCGTGTACAGCGTGACCGCGCTGTTCGAGCACAGCTTCAGCGACACGCTGAGCCTGCGCTCGTCGCTGCGTTACCTGGACGGCAAAACCGAATTCCGCGAGCTGTACCCGGACGCCTACAGCAACCCGCTGGACCCGTTCATTGATGCTGAGAAGCGCGTGGTGAACCGCAATGCCTACGGCGTGCGCCCGGACGTGCGTTCGTTCACCAGCGACAACGCCCTGCAGTTCGACTTCGCCACCGGCCCGCTGCAGCACCAGCTGCTGGCCGGCGTGGACTACAGCGACTACCGCGAAGAAGCCCTGCAGCTGGATGCCACCCCGACCCCGATCGACATCTACACCCCGGTCTCCAGCGGGATCGTGATCAACGGCTGGAACCGCCTGCCCGACCAGCGCACCACCCAGCTGGGCGTGTACGTGCAGGACCAGATCCGCTGGGCCGATCGTGTCTCGATGGTGCTGGGTGCCCGTCGCGACCACGCCCGCAGCGAAACCGAAGGCCTGCCCAGCCAGACCGACAACGCCACCACCTGGCGTGCCGGCCTGATCGGCGAGATCGGCGCGGGCGTTTCGCCCTACATCAGCTACAGCGAGTCGTTCCTGCCGGTCACCGGCCAGGACATCTACGGCCGTGCCTTCCAGCCCATGGAAGGCGACCAGTGGGAAGGCGGCATCAAGTGGCAGCCGGCACCGAACATGCTGGTGACCGCCTCGGCCTACCGCATCACCGAAACCAACCGCCAGACCAACGACCCGGAGAACCCGCTCAACGTGGTCCAGACTGGTGAGATCGAGTCCAAGGGTGTGGAGCTTGAAGGTCAGTTCTCGTTCGATCACGACGTCACGATGACCGCTGCCTATTCGCGAAACCGCGCCAAGGTGACCAAGAGCAACTTCGAGATGGAAGTGAACCAACGGCTCAACGACACCCCGCAGGAACTGGCGTCGCTGTGGCTGGCCAAGGGCTTCCAGATCGACGACGACTCGCGCCTGCGCGTGGGCCTGGGCGGCCGCTACGTGGGCAACAGCCAGTCGCTGGGCTTCGGCGGTTTCATCCGTACACCCAGCTACACGCTGGTGGATGCGTTGTTTGAAATCCAGGTGGTGGATTGGACGATGGCGCTCAACATCACCAATCTTGCCGACAAGAAGTATTACGCGCCGTGCCGCAACTTCGGCGATTGCTTCACCGGTAATCCGCGCACGGTGACCGGCACGATCAGTTACCGGTTCTGATCGTTCCACCCCGCAACACCGCAATCCATCTCCAGCCGCCGCCAGAGAACTCAATGCAACGCACCACCATCAAAGCCTGGTTCCTGGTCCACAAGTGGACCAGCCTGATCTGCACCGTCTTCCTGCTGTTGTTGTGCATCACCGGGCTGCCGTTGATCTTCGCCGAGGAAATCGACCACCTCAGCGAACCGCACGTTGATCATCCGCAGGACAGCGCACCGCCGCGCAATCTGGACGATCAGGTCAATACCGCACTAGCCCAGTATCCCGGCAACGTGCCGTTGTTCATCGGCTGGGACTGGGAAGGCCACACCGTCTATGTGAACACCGGCGCGCAGGTGGACACGCCGCCGCCGCAGATGAAGACCGCCCTGCTGCACGCCAGCAGCGGCGAGGTGGTGCCTGCGCCGCAGTTCAATGAAGGCGTGATGTACTTCCTGCTGCGCCTGCATACCGACCTGTTCGTCGGTCTGCCCGGCCTGCTGTTCATGGGCGCGATGGGCCTGCTGTTCGCGGTGGCGATCATCTCCGGCCTGGTGCTGTACGGCCCCTTCATGCGCCGGCAGCGCTTCGGCACCCTGCGCACCGGACGCAGCCGCCGTCTGGCCTGGCTGGACCTGCACAACGTGATCGGTGTGGTGACCCTGGGTTGGGCACTGGTGGTCGGCCTCACCGGTGCGATCAACACCATCGCCAAGCCGCTGGAAACGGCCTGGCAGAACCAGCAGCTCGGCGAGTTCGCTGCGCGCTATGCCGGCCAGCCGCGTCCCACCACGCTGGCCTCGCTGGACGCCGCCGTGGCTACCGCGCGCGCCGCCGAACCGGACATGCGCCCGGCCTTCGTCAGCTTCCCCGGCACTGGCTACAGCGGCGACCACCACTACGGGGTGTTCATGCAGGGCAATACCCCGCTGACCGAGCGCATGTACCGACCGGTGCTGATTGACGCGGTGACCGGCGACCTCACCGCGCAGCCGCAGTTGCCGGTCTACATGACCGTGCTGCTGCTCAGCCAGCCGCTGCACTTCGGCAACTACGGCGGCCTGCCGCTGAAGATCCTGTGGGCGATTCTGGACCTGCTGACCATTCTGGTACTGATCAGCGGCCTGTACCTGTGGTTCAAGCGCGGCAGCACCGAGGCGCGGGTGACCGAGATCGAACGCGCGGAGAAGACCGGAGGTACCGCATGAGCCGCCCCACGCCCCCGACCGGCAGCCCGTTCACCGCACCGGCCTGGATTGCGGTGATCAGCGTGGTGGGCCTGGTGAGCGCCCTGCTCGGAGATGGCGCGTATGACGTGGTGTCCTGGGTGGTATTCGCCGGGCTGATCGGCCTGGTGGTACGGGCCTGGGTGAAGCGAACGCGCTAATATCTTCCCGTACGGGAATATTTGGTTGCAATTGGCGAAATTATGGTCAATTATTCCCGTACGGGACTTTTTGGCGATTTCCTCGCCAATCTGGCCAAAATATTACCGTACGGGAATTTTCATGCCCATCGTCGATTACATGCAGGATCTCGGCAAAGCCGTGCGCGCAGCGCGCAAGCGGCATGCTCTGACTCAGGCCGACCTGGCCGGCCTGTCCGGAACCGGGCTGCGCTTCATCGGTGAGCTTGAACACGGCAAGCCCTCACTGGAATTTGCCAAGGTACTCCACGTGTTGCAGGTACTCGGGCTGCGCATGACGCTGGAGGACCACGCCACGTGAGCGAAACGCTGCCGGTACGCCTGCATGGAAAGCCCATCGGAGAGCTGTTGCTCTCCGGAACATTGCGCTCGCCCGAAGACTGGCAGTTCACTTACGACGGCAACGCGGCCGAGGTCGCCACGCTGGGGCTGTCACTCTCCCTGCCCGTCCGCCCGGAGCCCTATTACGGAGCAGTAGTCCGCAACTGGTTTGCGAACCTGTTGCCCGAAGGACGCATCAAGGAGTCCGTCGCAAGCCGGCTGCGTATCTCGCCCTCGGATGATTTCGCGCTGCTGGCCGCTATCGGCGGTGAGTGCGCGGGTGCCGTCAGCATAGGCACCACGACTGGCACGCCGGCTGAAGACGAGACGGACCTTGAAACGCTGTTCTATCTGGCCGGAGACGGATCGGTTGATGGGCAGTGGGCCTTGGCCGGTGCGCCCCACCGGCTGTCCCTGGCGGGTGCCCAGGACAAGCTGGCAGTGGTCCGCGAAACGGATGGAAGGCTTCGTCTGCCGAACACCGATGAGCTGAGCACCCACATTCTCAAACCCGACAGCCGCAGCTTGCGCGGGCTGCGCGAACTGGAAGCACTCGGCCTTCGTCTCGCCAGGCATGTCGGCCTGCATGTCATCGACTGCGAACTGGTGAGCGTGGCGGGCAGGCAGGCCCTGCTGCTTGCCCGATACGACCGCGCTGGCACATCCGAAGGTGCGGCGACCCGGCTGCATCAGGAAGATCTCTGCCAGGCGCTCGGATATCCGTCGGAGATGAAGTATCAGTCTCAGGGCGGCCCCACCCTGGCCAAGTGCGCCGCATTGATCCGGACCAAAGCCGTGATGGGCCCCAGGGCCAGTCAGCATTTCCTGAACTGGACGGTCTATTCCGCTTTGATCGGCAACGCCGATGCCCACGGCAAGAACCTGGCCATACTCCATGGCCGGCAGGGCGACCTGCGCCTTGCGCCCTTCTACGATCTGGTTCCCACCATCGCGTTTTCCGAGCGGGAGATCGAACGCACGCCGGCACTGGACATCGGCAATGCACAGCGCATTGACCAGGTCGAAGCCGCCGATTGGGATGTGTTTGCGCGCCAGGCTGGATTCGCCCCCCGGCTGGTCCGGCGGCGCGTACAGGAACTGGCGGAGCAGATCATCGGCGTTCTACCAGCGGTGCTGGCCGAGCTGGAGCAGGAGGGCGCTGACGCAGCGCTGCTCGAGCGCCGGGCACTGCAGCCGATCACAGACAATGCACAGCGCATGCTGGAGCGGCTCGCAAAGCGCTGATTCACTCCGTTGTCTTGTCGATGGCGTGGCGCTTAGACTCCGACAACAACGCCCTTCCAACAGGTAGCCAAGGATGACCCTGAAAGCACGCATTGCCGCCCATGGCGGCCAGTTCTTCTGCCACCAGATCCATGCACAAGAAAACCAGAAGACAGTGACCTTCGCGCATGAGTTGCTGCCACCTCAGGAGGCAGTGCTTCCCGATGTGCCGGGACTGAAGGACTTCTATGACCAGTTCGGTGGGCTGCGGCTGTACACCCATCAGGAAGACGAGGATGAGGCCGCATTCCGTGTAGCGCATCCCAGCGAATGGGCGACTCTCGAAGCCTGTTACCGCGGCTGGGTGGATGACGAAGAAGACGATGACTTCCTGCCGTCCTCCGAAGGTGGCTATCTGGTGGTGGGTGAAGTACCTGCAACCGGCAACTACCTGCTGGTCCAGCAGGAGGGCGATGGTGCCGGGTCTGTGGTGGCATTCGACCACGACGGGTTTGAGTTCGTTGAATTGGGCGTGAGCCTGCTGGACTTCGTGGAGCGCGCGCTGGCACCGGATACGGAGGCGCTGACCGCCATGGCCAGCCACATGCGGTTCCGCACCGAAGGGTCGGATGCACAGTGGTGGATGGTGGAGATGCGCGACAACGCCGGGCGCGTGGTGCGGACCGAGGTGTGATGAGTTGACGCGCCTGGCGCGTCACTACGTAGGGACACGCCATGCGTGTCCGATCAGGTCAGGGTGACGATGCGCTCGCCCTCGCGATCAATCTCCAGAACCGCGTCGGAATACGGGTCGATATCCGCTGCCTCCGCGCCGGGGTCACAACGAACGGCGCAAGCCAGCCTGGCGGCCAGGAAACGCGCGAATGCAGGCGAGGATGGCCATGCCTTGCTGTGATGCACCCATATTTCCAGCAGGTCTTCCGCGGGGATCATCACTACCGTGACAGCACCAGCGGTGTAGATGCAGAAGCCATCCTGATTGCCGCCTTCACGGACCAGCGTACCCAGCACGGAAGAGAGCAGCGCGACCGCCCTGCCCTCTTCCACCCCCAGCACGTAGGCGGCAACCTCGCTCATCTCAGCGCACGGGCTCCACCACCACGGCAGTGCCGTAGCAGAGCACCTCGGTGAGCCCGGTCATGACGTCAGTCGCGTCATAGCGCATGCCGATGATGGCGTTGGCCCCCAGCTGGCGGGCGTGGCGGGCCATATCGCGATAGGTTTCCTCGCGGGCCTGTTCGCACAGCTCGGTGTAGATGGTGATGTTGCCGCCGAAGATTGTCTGGATGCCGCCAAGGAAATTGCCGACGATGGAGCGCGAGCGCACGGTGATGCCGCGCACCACGCCCAGGTTGCGGGCCACCCGGTAACCCGGCAGTTCGAAGGCCGTGGTCACCATGGAATCGTTCAACTGCGGCGCGGCGGTGCTGGGAATGCCGCTGTTGTAGGGGTCTGCCATGAACGTCGAGCTCCTGCTTGGGGCCCCCATTACACCATTTCGCCAGCCCGATTGATCTGCTGCGCTGGTGCCCTGCCTTCAACTGCGGTCATGCCGGCCAGTGCTGCCGCGCACAGCAACACTGCCGCACTGGCCAGAAAGGTGGTAGCGAAACCAAAGCTGTCGAACAGCAGCCCGCCCACGGTAGAGCCCAATGCGATCGCACACTGCACCACCGCGACCATCAGGCCGCCGCCGGCTTCGGCGTCTTCAGTGAATGTACGAGCGAGCCAGCTCCACCAGCCCACTGGGGCCGCAGTGGCGAAGAATCCCCAGATGGCCATCAGCAGTGCCACCGTCCCAGGCTTGGTGCCGAGTGGAATCAGCACCACCGCAATGACCGCCATCAACAGCGGCAGCACCACCAGCGTGCGGTACAAACCGCGCCGGATGAATGCACCGATCGCCACCGTGCCCAGGAAGCCACCTACGCCGATGCCCAACAGCATCCACGGCAGCGTGTTGGCACTGGCATGCGTCACCGTTTCCAGGAACGGACGCACATACGTGAACAGTGCGAACTGGCCCATGAAGAACGCGCCGCAAGCCATCATGCCCAACAGCACCACCCGCCTGCGCAGCAGAACGAACAGGCTGCGGCGGGCCCCAGCGGGTTGCGCGGCCATGCGCGGCAAACTGGCCCATTGCCAGGCGAGCGCGATGCAGGCCAATGGCAACAGACACAGGAACGCGCCGCGCCAGCCGATCACACCGCCCAGATAGCTGCCCAGGGGTGCCGCGATCACAGTCGCCAGCGCGTTGCCGCCATTGAACACGGCCAGCGCGCGCGGCACTTGTGCCGGTGGCACCAGCCGCATGGCAGTCGCTGCCGACAGCGACCAGAAACCGCCAATGACCACCCCGATCAGCGCGCGCCCGAGCATGTACACCGCGTAGCTGGGAGCCCATGCCACTACCAGGCCCGACAGAGCCATCAACGCAGTGAGCAGCAACAGCACGGTCTTGCGATCAAGATTCCCCGCCAACCGCCCGATGGACAGGCTGGTAAGGACCGCGAAGGCTCCGGAGATGGCGATACCGTATCCGGCCCAGCCTTCGCTGACCTGCAGATCGGCCGCCATCGGGGTGAGCAGGCTGACCGGCATGAACTCCGAGGCGATCAGCGCAAACACGCAAAGCGTCATCGCGAACACGCCGCCCCAATGCGCGCGCATGGCAGTGGAATCAGACACGTTCACTCACTTCGCGGCCAGGTGCTTCTGGAAGAATCCGGTGAGCTTGTCGAACGGAATCAGACGGGTGCGGTCATACAGATCGACATGGCCGGCGTCCTTCACCCAATACAGCTCCTTCGGCTCGCCCGCACGACGGTACGCGTCCTCACTGAACTCGCGAGAGTGCGCCTGATCGCCGCTGATGAACAACATCGGGCGCGGCGCGATGGTTTCAATATCGTTGAACGGATAGAAATTGAGAAACTTGACCAGACTGCTGAACAATGGCTGGGTCGTGTGCTCCGGCTGCTCGCCTGCGGCCGCATAGGCACCGCGCGGGGTGCGATAGAAGTCGAAGAACTCGCGCTGGATCTGAGGCGTGTCGGCATCCAGCTCGTTCACCGTGCCAGGCACGTACTGTGCTTCGGCACCAGTGAACTCCGCCAGACGCTGCTGCGTGGCGGCGGCGATCATCGCCTTGCGCTGCACCAGCGACTGCGACCGGTTCAAGCCGTTGCGTGCGGCCGCCCCCATGTCGTACATGCTGACCGTCGCGACCGCCTGGATGCGCGGGTCGATCTTGGCCGCGCTGATGACGAAGCTGCCGCTGCCACAGATACCCAGACCGCCAATGCGGGTCCCATCCACGAACGACTGGGTGCTGAGGTAATCCACCGCTGCGCTGAAGTCGTCGGTGTAGATTTCCGGCGCGACCAGGTGGCGCGGTTCGCCTTGGCTTTCGCCCCAGTACGACAGGTCGATGGCAAGCGTCACGAAGCCCTGCTCGGCCAGCTTCTGCGCATACAGATTGGAGCTCTGCTCTTTCGCTGCGCCCATCGGGTGGCCGACCACGATGGCCGGGTACTTCACGCCCGGCTTGCGGTCCTTGGGCAGATAGAGGTTACCCACCACCTTCATCTGGTACTGGTTGGTGAAGCTCACCTTTTCCAGGCTGACCTGCTCGCTGCGGTAAAAGTTGTCCGCTCCGTTGGAGAGGTCCTGACCCAAGGCCAGGGACGAGGCCGCCATCAGCGCGGCGGCTAGCACTACCTTCTTCATCGGGGTATCCGGTCTGGGGGAGATGGCGGCAGTGTGCCGGACGCGGATTACATTGATTAGCCAATGAGTTCTTTTAGGGCTTATTAGTTCCACTAATCAATCAAGGGTGCGACACTGCGCCCATGGCCCGACGAAACCTCAATGACCTGCTGGCGTTTGTCACCGTGGCCCGGGAAGGCAGCTTCACCCGTGCCGGCGCGACGCTGGGCGTCTCCCAGTCTGCCCTGAGCCAGGCGATCAAGGCGCTGGAAGAACGCCTGCAGATTCGTCTGCTGACCCGCACCACCCGCAGCGTGAGCGCACCCCCCGCCGGCGAGCGCCTGCTGCAGGCCATTGGCACCCGCTTCGATGACATTGAAGCCGAGCTGGATGCGTTGACCGAACTGCGCGACAAGCCTGCTGGCTCGGTTCGGCTCACCAGCGGCGACCACGTGCTGCGCACCGTGTTGCTGCCCCGCCTGCTGCCGCTGATGCACCGCTACCCGGACATCAACATCGAGTTCGACATCAACTACGGCCTGCGCGATATCGTCGCCGACCGCTTTGATGCCGGTGTACGGCTCGGCGAGAGCATCGACAAGGACATGGTGGCACTGCCCATAGGGCCGAAGCTGCGCATGGCGGCGGCCGCCTCACCCGCCTACTTCCGCCAGCACCCCATGCCGAAGGTGCCGGCCGACCTGACGCAGCACAACTGCATCAACATCCGCTTCCCGACCACCGGCGGGCTGTATGTGTGGGAGTTCGAGCGCAAGGGCCGGCAGGTGAATGTTCGTGTGCAAGGCCAAGCCGTGTTCAACAGTTCGCCGCACATGGTGCTGGCCGCTTTGGATGGATTAGGCATCACGTTCCTGCCCGAGGAAGAGTTCTCGCCTTATCTGGAGAACGGCCAACTGGTGCGTGTACTGCAGGACTGGTGTCCGCCGTTTCCGGGATATCACCTGTATTACCCCAGCCGGAAGCAGCATTCACCCGCCTTTGCGCTGGTGATCGAGGCGTTGCGGATACCTGCGTAGCGCCGCGCCCTGCGCGGCTGCGGGAATGGTCAGACCGGATGAGGTTGCCACGCAGGGCGTGGCACTACCTTGTGGTCAGCAGTCCCTGCCCGCCCGCCCACTGGTTGATGTCGTCGCGACGGATGGCGGCCGCCATCAAGCCCGGGAAGGCATCGGGGGTGCAGGCGAACGAGGGTACGCCCAGCGCGGCCAGACGGGCAGCCAACGCATGGTCGTACGACGGCGTGCCTTCGTCGCTCAGCGCCAGCAGCACGATGAACTGCACGCCGGCCTCAAGTAGCTCACGCGCGCGGGCCAGCAGGCGGTCTTCCACCCCGCCTTCGTAGAGGTCGGAGATCAGCACCAGAATCGCGTTGTGCGGCTCGCGGATGAGGCTCTGGCAGTAGGTCACGGCACGGTGGATGTCGGTGCCACCGCCCAGTTGCACACCGAACAGCAGATCCACCGGGTCATCCAGCTGCTCGCTCATGTCCACGACTTCGGTATCGAAAACCACGAGCTTTGTGGACACTGCCGGCAGGGAGGCCATCACCGCACCGAAGATGCTGGAGTACACCACCGAGGCGGCCATCGAGCCGCTCTGGTCGATGCACAGCACCACCTCGCGCTGTGGCTTGCGCGCCTTGCGGCCATAGCCGATCAGTTCCTGCGGAACCACGGTGCGCAGCTCCGGCTGCCAATTCCGCAGATTGGTGCGGATGGTGCGGTGCCAGTCGATCTCGGCCAGACGTGGGCGGCGGTTGCGGCGGGCGCGGTCCAGCGCGCCGCTGACTGCCGAGCGCATCGGCTCCTCCAGCTGGCGCAGCAGGTCATCCACCACCTGGCGCACCACCATGCGCGCGGTCTCTTTGGTTTCGGCCGGAATGACCTGGCTCAGGCCGATCAGGCTGGCCACCAGATGCACGTCGGGCTGCACCTGCTCCAGCATTTCCTTTTCCAGCAGCATCTGGGTCAGGTCCAGCCGCTGCAGGGCGTCGCGCTGCATCACCTGCACCACTGACGAGGGGAAGTAACGGCGGATGTCGCCCAGCCAGCGCGCCACATTCGGCGAGGACGCGCCACGGCCACCGCGACGTCCGAGGCCACCGGTACCATCCGGCTCGTACAGCGCCGCCAGCGCCTGGTCGATGCCCTGCAGCGGCTTGGGCAGCGCGCCACAGCTGGCCTCCGCCTCCTGGCCAAGGATCATGCGCCAGCGTTGTTCGCGGGTAGTGGGCGGCAGTGCGCCCTGTTCGTCAGCGGTTTCAGTCATGCGGGCAATCCCAGCAGTTCGCGCAGCATCGGCAGCGCGCGTTCGGCGCGGGCCGCGTTCCAGTCCGGAGCCGGTGCGGCCACGGATCCCTGCAGCGGCGCACGCTTCACTCGCGTGCCCAGGTCGCGGCGGTCGGCGGCCTCGAAAGCGGCGAAGGTGCGTCGCACCAGTGGCAGCGCGCGCACGAGTTGTTCCTCATCCAGCGCGACCACCCAGGCATCGATCATCTGCCACACGGCGTCGTCGTGCAGCAGCACGGTGGCATTGCGGTTGAGGAAACCGTCCAGCCACTGTGCGGCATGCAACGGTTCAGCACCTGGCGACAACTGCTGCTGCAACTGGGTGTGCACGAGCTCGGTCGGCAACACCTGGGCATCAAACAGCAATCGCAGGGTCACGCCGCGCAGCAACGCGCTGCATGCAGGCGACAACGCGACGCGCTGCAGGGCGTGCTGCCAGTCTTCAGTGCCTTGCGCATCGTTGCGCAGGCCAATGGCGCGGTCGGCCTCCAGCACCACACCGCGGGCCTGTTCGGCATGCGCCTCGTCGAGGCTCGACAGTGCCAGGCTCAGGCCGATGACCGCGCGCTCCAGCATGCTGTCGAATACATGCGCCACCTGTACCCCTTCGGTCTGGCGCACGTTGCCGTAGCGGTGGATGTTCGCCAGCGGTGGCAGTGCGCCGAGCAGGGCCAGCGGATCGGCCTGCGTGGCGGCGCGCGCCTCCAGTTCAGCGGCGATGCTGCGCACTGCCTGTGGCAGGTCGGCCAGCAGCACCTGGTTTACCAGCTCCGACACTTCCGGAAGATCCTTGGCATTGCGTGCCTCGGCAATGGCCTTGCTGGATGCCGCATCCACCAGCGTCTGGCCGTACCGGCTAGCCTCCACCAGATCCACCAGGAACTGCGGCTGCCAGGCCAACTGCCAGACTTCATGGAAGGTGCCGCGCGCCGAAGCCCCGGTGCGCGCCAACTGGCCCCAGCCAATGCCCAACAACTGCAGCCGGTGCAGCAGGTGGCTGCGGGCGAGGTCGTTGTCCTTGCGCAGGTCCAGATCGAGGGTCTTCTCCAGCGCTTCGGGCTTCAGCCGCAGCCGCTTCTGCTGTGCCTCCAGGTCGCGCTGCAGCGGCACCACGGGCACGGTGTCCGGCACCTGGCCCAGCGCATCGCCCACCATCAGGCGTTCGCGGATCAGCCGCATGGGCGCGTCATCGCCATTGCAGATGACCGCTCGGCTGGCTTCGGCAATGTCCTCCAGACCGGGGGCTGGGCGCTCGCGCAGCGCCGCCAGGGTGTCGGCCAGGCGCGTGGCTTCAATCAGGTGCGCCGGCGAACAATCCAGTCCGTGTTCGCGCAGCAGGCGTCCGACCCGGGCGTACCAGCCCACGGCACGCTGTGCATGCTGGCCGGCGTTGCGCCACAGATGGTCGTACCAACCCGGCGCGTCCACGCCGGCACCGTAACCACTGGCACTGCTGAGGTGCCGATAGGTCCACGGCACCCAGGTGCTCTGCGTACCGCGCTTGGGCATGCCTTTCAGCAGCCGGTTGTCGGCGGCCGCGCTGTTGGTGCGCAAGGCCTCCGGCTGCAGCGCCGGCACGTGCCAGGCACCACACACCACCGCCACGCGCTCGAACTCCTTGCTGGCCGCGCGCAACGCCACACGCATGTGCGCCTCGCGCACCGCCTCGTGTTCGCCCCGTCGCCCGCTCAGTGGCGGCGTGTGCTCACGCACGGCGGCCATGGCCTCGGCGATCGCCTGGAACAGGCCCTCGCCTTCGCCACGCTCTTCCACCATGTGGTTCCACCAGGTCTCGCCGTCGGCGTGACCGGCGGCGCGCGCCAGCCAATCCAGCGGGTCGGCCGGGCGCTGTTCCAGTGTCGGTGCTTCGGCGTCGGCCTGCTCCACATCGGGCACGGCTGCGCCTTCATCCATCGGCTCCGGCATGTCGCCTTCAGGCGTTGCCTGCTGCGCGGCGCGGGCCTGTGCCTGCCACTCCAATGTGAGCGGGGGCGGCACGTCCATGAAGCGCACCGGTACGTTGCGCTGCATCGCCCAGCACATCGCCTGCCATTCCGGCGAATACTGCGCGTACGGATGGAACACCGCCAGTTGCGGGTCGTCCACGCTGTAGGAGAGCAGCGCCACCGGTGGCTGCATGCCCGCTTCCAGCACGTGCGTCAGCAGCGCCTCGGTACCCGCCGGGCCTTCAATCAGCAGGCACTGCGGTGGCTGCGCCTCCAGCGCGGCCAACAGGCTGCGCGCACAGCCCGGGCCGTGATGGCGGATGCCGAACAGGGAAATGCCGTCACTCATCGACGCCGGTCCGCTCAGACGTGTTCGCGGAAGGCGCGGTACAGGTCCTTCCACTCATCGCGTTCCTTGACCACGGTTTCCAGATACTCCTTCCACACCAGCGCGTCCTGCACCGGGTCTTTGACGATGGCACCGATCATGCCGGCGGCCATGTCGGCCGGTCGCAGCACGCCATCACCGAAGTGACCGGCCAGCGCCATGCCGTTATTGATCACCGAGATGGCTTCAGCAGTAGACAGCGTGGCCGTGGGACTCTTCAACTTGGCCTTGCCGTCTTCGGTGACGCCGTTGCGCAGCTCACGGAAGATGCGCACCACGCGCGCCACTTCCTGCAGCGCCGGCGGCTCCGCCGGCAGGTCCAGCGCCACGCCCATTTCACCGACGCGCTTGAGCACGATGGCGACTTCATCTTCTTCGCTGTTCGGCACCGGCAGGATCACGGTGTTGAAGCGGCGCTTGAGCGCGCTCGAAAGCTCGTTCACGCCCTTGTCGCGGTTGTTGGCGGTGGCAATCACGCTGAAGCCGCGCACCGCCTGCACTTCGCTGCCGAGTTCCGGCACCGGCAGGGTCTTTTCCGAGAGCACGGTGATCAGCGCGTCCTGCACGTCGGCCGGAATGCGGGTCAGTTCTTCAATGCGCGCGATCTTGCCCAGGCGCATCGCATTCATCAGCGGGCTGGGCACCAGCGCCTTTTCGCTGGGGCCGTTGGCCAACAGCTGCGCGTAGTTCCAGCCGTAGCGGATCTGTTCTTCGCTGGTGCCGGCGGTGCCCTGCACCAGCAACGTGGAGTCACCGCTGATCGCGGCCGTCATGTGCTCGGACACCCACGACTTGGCCGTCCCCGGCACCCCGAACAGCAGCAGCGCGCGGTCGGTGGCGATGGTGGCCACGGCCACTTCCATCAGGCGGCGCTCGCCGATGTACTTCGGGCTGACCACAAACCCGTTCTCCAGCGTGCCACCGACCAGATAGGTCACCACCGCCCACGGCGACATCGTCCAGTTGGCCGGGCGCTGGCGGTTGTCCTGGCGGCGCAGTTCCTCCAGTTCCTCGGCGTATTGGTGTTCGGCGTGCTGGCGCAGGACGGCAGTGCTCATGAGGGCTCCAGTGAAAAGTCAGTCGAGATCAAAGGTGGGAATTGAGGGCTTGGCGCAACGCCAGCAGTTGATGGGCCTGCTGCACGCAATCGAGCATGGCGTCGGTGGCGTTGGCCGGTGCTTCCGCCACCCGCACTTCAGCCAGAGCGGTCGGGTGCAGCACCGCCAGCAGCTCCAGCAGCACGTCACGCAGGTAGTAGTCGTAGCGCAGCACTTCATCGCCCAGCTGCGCACCCAGGCTGGGGGCCAGGCGCAGCGAATAGGCCTCGCTCAGGGTCTGCCCCGGCGCGGTACTGCCCAGCACGTCGCCCAGCAGGCGGTGTTCGTGCAGCTCACGCGCGTTGGCCGGCCAATGCCGCTCGCGCTGGTCGGACGGCAGCAGCGCCATCAGCTCGCCCAAGCGGGCGCGCAGGGTGTCGACGCCGATCAGCGCCTCCACCCACTGCGGCGTGCTGGCATCCACGCGTTCCAGCCACGCGCGCAGCAGCGCGTCATACCAGTCGGTGCTGCGCGCCCACTCCAGCAGTTGGGTCGGCGACTGCTGCAGTGTCTGCTCCCACCAGGCCAATGGCAGCTGGCGGGCTAACTGGTACAACCACCAGGCGCGCTCGCCCAGTGATTCACCGTTCGGTCGTTTGGGGTCGATGGCCGCGTCCGCCCACTCCGGCTGCGCCGCATCGGGCGCGGCCAGTACCCACGCTTTGCCTGCTAGCAGACCGCCACGCTGTTCCTGCAGCAGCGTCTGCATCTGCGCCTGCAGGTACTGCGCGTGCGGCGCGGCGGGCAGCCGTGCCAGCATCGGGCCCACCAGCTGGCGGACCTCGCGGCTGCGGTCCTTGAGCAGCGGCCGCAGCAGTTCTGCATCGGCATCGCTGAGCTGGGGCTGCAGGGCCGTGATGAAGTCGACGCGCTCGCGTGCCGAAAGTGTCTTCAGGCTCTCCTGCAGGCGGGTACGCGCCTGTTCGGCATCCTGCGCGCGCAGCTGCTGGAAGGCCTGCAGGCGAACCTCTGCACTGCCTTCCTGCCAGGCACGCTCCAGCTCGGCGGCGTCGGTGCCTTCGGCAGCGACACTGGCATCCACGGCAAACGCCCAGTCCGGGTTGCATGCCGCCAGCCAGCGTCCGCGCTCACCCAGCACAGCGCGCAAGTGCGGGCGCAGCGCAATCGAGCGTGCACCGGCCTCCAGCGCGTGGTGTAACGAAGCGACCGGCAGGTGCCGCCCCTGCGCTGCCAGCTGCAGGCAAGCCTCATGGCGAACGCGCCGCCCCCAGGGGGACGGCTGACCGCCGCTGAAGAGTGTTTTGAGCAGCGGACTCCAGCGATGGTCCGCCGGCAGCACCGCCGTGTCCGGCGCAGCCGGTGCCGGGGACGGTACCGGCGCGGCCAGGCGCATCGCAGCGCGTTGGCACGCGGCCAACACTCCAACCTGCTGGCTGTAGCCCAGCGCGGCGTCGTCCTGCGTCGCCAGTGCGGCCAGCACTTCGCCGACCGGGCCGTCCATCGAAATCGCCTGCGGGCGGTCGATGCCCAGCAGGGCCGGTTTCAACCAGGCGTCGTTCATGCGCTGCTCCTTTCCCACTGCTCGCCCTGTGCGTTCCAAGCCGTCAGCGGCTGCAGTGCCTGACCGTCCCACTCGCCCATCAGGCACAGCGGATGACCGCCCGCAAAAGCCATCAGCGACCAGCCAGGCATCGGAGCCAGCTGCAACGCCAGCGTGCCCTCGGCGTGCTGCACCCAGCAGTGCTGCCCGTCGTGGGCGAGCGTGACCTCGTGCAGGCGCATCGGCACCTGCGGCAACCAGGGATTGGCGGCGTGCGCCTGCGCGACGGTATCGAAAGTGTCGTCGCGGGGCGCTGCGGACGCCGTGCCGCCCTGTACATCCGCGGCCACCGCGCGGAGCGGCACCGTGCCAGCGTGGAAATGCACGGTACCCGCGTGGCGATAACCGGTACGCCACTGCTGATCCCAGCCGCGGCCACCGTGGCTGTAGTCCTGCAGCAGTGCCGCCCGACCGCTTTCCAGACCGTGCAGCCACACGCGGCGCTCGGTGAGGTTGCCCGGGTGTTCAATCAGCTGCTGACCCTGCACGAACCAGCCATCGTGCACCGCCTCGCCGTCGCGCAGAACCGTCTCGCGATCGACCGGCCAGCCCAGCGCGGCACGCAGGTCGGCCTGGCGCGCTGCGCTGAAGCTGTCCACGCGCGGCACCGCCTGGGTCAGCAGTTGCAGCAGGCCCAGGCGCTCGCCCAGCTGGGCCAGCCCCGCCAGATCACGGCCGCTGCCGGCCACGGCGTGGTCCAGCAAAGTGGCAAGCCCAGGGGCCTGCGCATCGACCATGCGCGCGCTCATGCGCCGCGCGTCCTGTTCAAACCCGTTGCCCAGATTGGCCAAACCCTGGCGGAACTGGTCGGCGATCCAGCGCTGCAGTTCGCCGGCACCGGTTTCCATGCGCGACCACCGCGTGGCCTCGCGCTTGGCGGCGGCAGCTGCCTGTACCTGTGGGTCCGGAGGCGGCGCACTGGCGGCGGCTTCAGCGGCCGCCTCCTTGCGGGCAGCGCGGTCGCGACGCCCCTGCATCCACTCGTCGACCCAGGCCGGCCGCGCACCCGGCACGCAGCGAGGATTGCCGGCCGTGTACAACAGCAGCAAGGCCAAGCCATGTTTGCAGGGGAACTTGCGGCTGGGGCACGAACAGCGGCTGACCAGCGCGGCCAGGTCGACCTGGGTCTGGTATGGCTTGGAGCCACTGCCTTGGCATTCGCCCCACAGTGCCTCGTCATCGGCCCCGAGCAGGCCCCATTTGCCATCAGTGGCCAGTCCAGCGCCGGCTTTGCTTGACGCAGCATCAGGTGCAAGCGCGAGTACCTGCTCGCGCGTGAGTCGCACTTCCATATCCGTACTCACATCAGATTGGGTCTGATGATAGCTGAGGTTGGGTGACAGGTTGAGTGGTCAATCGAACGTCGCGCCTGGATTCATTCTGGCCGGCGAGAACCAGACCACGCCATAGCGCTGGGCGAGGATGTCTGCCTGCACGCGCCACACCACGTGGCACCGTCCGCGGCCGGTGTGTCCGGTTTCAGTAGCAGTCTGCTCGGCCTCGAGCCTGGCCGCTTCGATGATGTCGGCCCACTGGGGGTCACGTTCGATGGGATCGGAGAGGAGGCGACCGGGAGGATCGTGCTCAATGGCCTGCAGTACGCGCTGCTGCCAGAGGGCAGTCATCTCGGCGAACAGCGCTTTGGCCTGCGGCACGGGGCAGCCGGTTGCTTTGTGGTACCGCCAGTAGTCCGGTTCCATTGGGTCATTCCTTGACGTGCGGGAATTGCCGGGCAGAGCCCGGCCCTACGGGAAGCGTAAAG
>NZ_JASCOZ010000058.1 GCF_029960115.1 Stenotrophomonas sp. PS02289 | reverse complement strand
GGCCGGCGGTTGTTGCGCGTGGGCCGGCCAACGGCCGGCGCTACCTTGTGGCTTGAGCCAGCGCGCTGGCCAGCTGCTTCAGCGAGTAGGGTTTGCGCAGCAGCGTGAAACCGTGATTCGGGTCGCTGGCCAGCAACTCGCTGTAGCCGCTGGTCAGAATCACCGGCAACCCCGGATAGGCATCGCGGATACGGCGGGCCAGCTCCAGCCCGTTGACCCCTGGCATCACCACGTCCGAGAACACCACCTGGAAGCGATGCGCATCGCGCTGGAGCTCGGCCCACGCGTCGGTCGCATTGCGGGCCAGGACGACATTGAAGTCCAGCTCCGCCAGCGCACTGGTCGCAAAGGCCGCCACGTCCACGTTGTCCTCCACCACCAGCACACTCAGGCCGGTGCCGTTGGCAATACGATGGGGCGTGGGAATCTGGGCGGCGGCTGAGGACGCCAGAGTAAGCGGCAGGTACAGCGTGAATGCCGTGCCTGTGCCCACGGTACTTTGAACGTCCACCTCGCCCTCGGACTGCTTGACGAAGCCGAACACCTGGCTCAACCCCAGGCCGGTGCCGGCCCCCACGCCCTTGGTCGTGAAGAACGGCTCGAAGATCCGGCTGAGTACTTCCGGCGCGATGCCTTGGCCGCTGTCGCTGACGCGGATGGCGGCGTAGTCGCCCAGCAGCGGGGCGGCCTGCCGGACTGAAGGGACCGTGCTGACCTTGCTCAGGGTGATGGTGACATTTCCCTGGCCGACAATCGCGTCGCGGGCATTGACCGCGATGTTGATCAGCGACGTATCGAGCTGGTTACGGTCCAGCAGCACATACAGGGGGGTATCGGGCAGCACGACCTCGACGTTGATGCGGGCACCGACCACGGTGCTGACGATGTCTGAAAGCGCACGCACGCTGTCGCGGATGTCGAACACTTCCGGAGTCAGACTCTGCCTGCGTGAAAACGCCAGCAGGTGCGAGGTCAGCTTGCCGGCGCGCTCGGCCGCCGAGCCAATCGCCTGCACGTAGCGCTGCTTGGGGTCATCCTCGTCCAGCACATGCAGCAGCATGTCCACCGAACCACCAATCACCTGCAGCAGGTTGTTGAAGTCGTGGGCCACGCCACCGGTGAGCTGGCCCATGGTTTCCAGCTTCTGCGCCTGGCGCAGCTGCTCGCGGGCGCGCACCAGTTCAAGATGGGCGTCGCGGGCCTGCTCGGTGATCGCAGCCACCTGCCGGCTGTGCAGGTTCTTCTGCTGGACCTGCTCGGTCTGCTCGCTGACTACGCAGAAGATGCCGGCGACCTCGCCGGTCAACAAACGCAGGGGCGAATAGGAAAACGTCCAGAAGGTCTCCTTCATCGAGCCGTCGCGGTCCATCTGCAGCGGCAGATTGTGGAAGCTGCGGAAGCGTCCATCGAAGGCGTCGTCAATGGCCGGGCTGACATCCGCCCAGACGTCGCTCCACACCTCCTGCAGCGATCGACCCATGGCCCCGTGCAGTTTTGCGCCCAACATCGGCAGATAGGCGTCGTTGAAGAAGAAGCGCTTCTGATCCCGTCCCCAGGCCAGCCACAGCGGCTCGGGCGAGTCGAACAGCGTGGTCAGCAGGACCCGCAGTTCGGCCGGTGCGGTTGCCAGGCCGCCTGCTTCGGCCCAATCACTGTCCTGCAGAAGCCGGTAGGCCAGCTGGTCGGGGTCGGAGATGGGCAGAGTGGTGCGGGGCATACAGATCGCAGAAGGGGTTGAACGAGAAGGGTAGCCCACTTCGGAGAGCGCAGGCGTTACGGCGCGGTGGCCGTGACTTGGGGCATATTGTCCCACGCCCGGTACCCGCCGCAGACTCGAGTCCGTACCCAGGCGCACGCACAGACCGTTGCGTTGCTCCGGGCAACCGCAGTTCAAATCCCCAGCGTCGCAGCCAAAGGAGCAGGTCATGCGTACTACGTTGTTGGTTTCTGCCGTTCTACTCGCCCTGGCCGGGTGCAAGCCCGGTAACGAATCCCCCGCGTCGGCATCAGCACCAGCTGCTAGCCCCGCACCCGTGGCCGAACCCGAGCTGATTCCCCGTGAGGCCCTGTTCGGCAATCCGGAGCGCGTCTCGGTGCAAATGAGTCCGGATGGCCAGTTCATCAGCTGGATCGCGCCAGTCAATGGTGTGCTGAATGTCTGGGTCGCCCCTGCAAATGACATCAATTCGGCCAAGGCAGTCACCAAGGACGCCTCGCGCGGCATCCGCCAGCATTTCTGGAGCTATCGGCCGGGCACGCTGGTGTATCTGCGCGACACCGGTGGTGACGAAGACTTCCATGCCTTCGCCGTCGATGTGAACAATGGGCAGGAGAAAGACCTTTCCCCATTCGCCAAGACGCGTGCCGAAGTGGTGGGGCTGAGTCATCTCAAGCCCGACGCGGTACTGATCTCGATGAACGACCGCGACTCGAAGTGGCATGACCTCTACAGCGTGGACCTTGCAACCGGCAAGCGCACCGAGGTAGTGAAGAATACCCATGAGCTGTCCAGCTACGTCGCCGATGCCAACTACCAGGTGCGTTATGCCACCCGTTCGCGTGACGACGGTGGCAGTGATATCCTCAAGCCGGACGGAAAAGGCGGCTGGAGCAAGATCGACGAGATTCCGTTCGAGGACGGTCTGACCACCGGTCCCGCCGGCATGACCACCGATGGCAGCACGCTGTACCTGTTTGACTCGCGCAACCGCGACACCTCTGCGCTGTATGCAATGAACACCACCAGCGGCGAACGCACCCTGGTGGCCGAAGATGCCCGCGCCGACGTCAGTGACAGTCTGTCCGACCCCAGCACCGGCAAGGTTCAGGCGGTCGCGGTTGACTATCTGCGGGAGGAGTGGAAACCGCTGGATGATGCCATTGGCGCCGACCTGAAGAAGCTCAAGGATATCGGCCCGGGCGATATCTCGGTGAACTCGCGCACGCTCGATGACAAGACCTGGATCGTGGCGTACTCGGCGGCCGAGCAGCCGGTGCTGTACTACCGTTACGATCGCGCCGACGGCGGCAAGCTGACCAAGCTGTTTGGCGCGCGCCCGGCACTGGAAGGCAAGCCGCTGGTGAAACAGTGGCCGCAGGAGATCAAGGCGCGCGATGGCCTGAATCTGGTGAGCTACCTCACCCTGCCGAAGGTGGCCGATGCCAACGCCGACGGCAAGGCCGACAAGCCCGCGCCGCTGGTGCTGTTCGTACACGGCGGGCCGTGGGCACGTGACAGCTACGGCTACAGCGGCTACAGCCAGTGGCTGGCCAACCGCGGTTACGCGGTGCTGCAGGTGAACTACCGCGGGTCCACCGGCTTCGGCAAATCGTTCACCAACGCCGGCAATGGCGAGTGGGCGGGCAAGATGCACGATGACCTGCTCGATGCGGTGCAATGGGCAGTCGACAACAAGGTCACCACCAAGGACCAGGTGGCCATCTTTGGTGGCAGCTATGGCGGCTATGCGACGCTGGTGGGTCTGACCTTCACCCCGGACACCTTCAAGTGCGGTGTCGATCTGGTGGGTCCGTCCAACCTCAACACGCTGCTGTCGACGATTCCGCCGTACTGGGCATCGTTCTACGAGCAGTTCGCCAAGCGAGTAGGCGACCCGCGCACGCCAGAAGGCAAGAAAATGCTGGACGATCGTTCGCCGCTGAGTCATGTGGACAAGATCAACAAGCCGCTGCTGATCGGGCAGGGCGCGAACGACCCGCGTGTGAAGCAGCCGGAGAGCGACCAGATCGTCAAGGCGATGCAGGAGAAGGGCATTCCCGTGACGTACGTGCTGTTCCCGGATGAAGGCCATGGCTTCGCACGTCCGGAGAACAACAAGGCCTTCAATGCGGTTACCGAAGGTTTCCTGGCGCAATGCCTCGGCGGCCGGGCCGAGCCGATCGGCGCTGACTTCACTGGCTCCAGCATTTCCGTGCCGACCGGTGCGGAGGGGGTTCCGGGCTTGGCTGAGGCGCTGAAGGGTCACACGGCGAACGTGAAGAAGTAAGGGACCTGCGAGACGGGGCGTGACTTTGAGGTCACGCCCCGTTGTTGTTTCAGCGAACGAAAAGCGTGGTGCGACCAACGCCTGCATTCCCATTAGCTGCATCCCACGCTCGTACTTCGATCTCATGGATACCCGGGTCATGCGGTATGTACGCCACCTTGTAACGTCCTGAAGCGGAATCGAAAATCATGCGCTGAAGTGGCTGCACCTTCCCGTTCACGGTGACCTGATAGTCCACTTCAGTGGTGCCGGCCTTCCACGGGCCATTCTCTGACAGTGCACAGCCGCACATCATGGTGACAGACACCTGCAGCGGGACTTCGGCACTCCGCTTGACCGGCTGGAATGCGGCGGGTTCGACGACGTCCACCACCAGGCCCGGCAGTTCGAGTACCCAGCCATCTCCCTCGGTAATGCTGCGACCGGGCAGCACCCATTGGGTACTGGTGACCGTTGTTGCCGCCTGCGGCTGGCTGAGGGGGCCGGTGACCGTGGCGGTGACACGTCGGGGCTTGTCGAGATCGAGTGTGGCACGGAACACCGCAGAGTCCGGCGTGGACAAGCGCTTGTCGCCACCAACTCCGCCTTCGAGAATGCGCCCGGTGTCGCCCGTACTTCCTTGGGTCAGACCACGTGCCAGCACTTCGCCGGTCTCGGCGTCCGTCAGCACCACGCGCGCGGAATCGCTGTAGCCACCGATGAATTTTGCGCCCCGTGCCAGCACCCGGACATCTACCTGCGTTGGTTCCGCCAGCGCGGGGAGTGCGGTGGACACCAGTGCGAGGGCCAGAATCGTTTGGCTGAGGCGGGTCTGCATCCGTACTGCCTTCGAGGTTGGGTTGCCCGCACTATAGACCAGCGCGGCGCATGGCGACCGCGCGCAGCAACAGAAGTGACACTGCCCACGCTGACCCCAGTAGCACCATTCCGTGCCAAATCGGCGATGCGAAGTGAACCGCCGAGAACCCGCGTTCTGCAGACACGTAAGCGAGCGGGGCCAGAAGCTGGCCAAGCACCACTGCTAGTGTCCAGTGCCGCTGAAGAATCGACAGGGACGTGGTCAGGGTCATCGCAAACGACGCCCACAGGGCGAGTATCCAAGGCGGCGGGAACCAGCCCCACGGCGACGCCGCGTACTGTACCGCCCCACTCGATGCCGCGAGGCCGTCCACGCCTATCGCGCACCCGAGCGCCAGCAGCATCAAAAGCAAATCCGTTCGGGCACGTGGCGAGGTGAGCAGCTGACTGGCGACGTACAGCCCGGCGGCGAGCAACGCGGGCCACTGCCATCCGTGTCCGGCACCCGCCACGGCGCACAGCCACACGCCTTGGTTGCCAAGCAGGTTGGCCCACCAGCGCCCGCGGGCAGGAACGGTCCAGGGAGTCATGGCGCTGATACCGAACACCGGGCTACCAGCGGTTCCGCCAGCGCGACCTGCCAGCGATCCGCCGGCTGTTCTTTGGCCGGGGCAGCAAAGCGCACCGTTACCGATGGGTACTTTCCGGCCGCGTCGCGCAGATTGCTGGTGCCACGAAACTCCAGCAGACGGCGATCACTGTCCGCGTAGACCAAAGACAGACGCGGAGCCAGACCGCCGTACCAGGTGTCGAGCCGGACTTCGAACGACTGCGCTGCTTGACCCTGCCAGCGAGCCGGACCCTGATGCACTACGTTCACTGGGTAGAAACGTGCTCGCCCCGGCACCAGGAAGGGCAGGCGCAGGTCCTTGCCCCCCAGCAAGTCATTCCAGCGCGCCCGCACCGCGGCATCGAAGCCGGCATCCACCACAGCGCTGGCTGGCAAGGTGATGCGGTTGACCTGGCGTTTGGCGCTCTCGTCTTCCTTCCAGTCGATGCCTACCGCACCGCCCGTGACCTGCACCTGTGCCAGCTGGCCGCTGCGGCGGTCCTCCAGCGTGTAGCCCCGGGCCTGGGCTGACGCCGTTGCTGGCATCTGTTTGCGCGCGAAAGGCTGCCCATCCGGGCATAAATACTGAACGAGGCGTTGGGCACCTTCGCCGGCACCCCGTTGCCAGTGCACCTCCCGATACGCCACAACCCCGCCGGCCGTGGTGGCGACGCCTTCGGTACGCAGGAGTGGCGTGGCGACGGCTGTGAAGGGCAGGCAGAGCAGCAGGAGAGTGCGCACGGTGCGCTCCCGGGCGGGTCGGTTGCATTGCCTACGGATGGAGGGCGCGGACGGATGCAGACGGCACCTCTCGCGGTGGTCATTCCGACTTCTGGCAGGGGTCACGGCTTCACGTGCTGGCTAGCATGTCGATACGCCCCTGGAGATAAAACACATGGATGCTGTGATCTTTGCTGCCAGCTTTGCGCTTGTTTCAGCCGTTCTCTTTTCCCTGGTGCGCCTGTTTGATCGCCGCATCCGGCTGAGCATGGTGCTGCTGTGCGCGCTGCTGCTGGGGCTGGATGACCTGGTGACCGGGCTGGCGTCCACGGTGCCTGCATTGGCCGTGTTTGGCGGCGGCTGGAACTGGTCTGGCAAGGTCTACAGTCTGGTGCTCTCCGTGGTCGTGATTCTGGCATTGCGGATCGATCGCCATGCCATTGGGCTTACCCTCAAGCAGCGCTCGACCTCGCTGTCGGTGCTTGCGGTGCTGGGCTTCATTGTCTGGGGCTCCGCGCTGGGGCTATTGTTCCAACCGAGTCCTGCTGATGCGGAAACGCTGATCTTCCAGCTGACCATGCCAGGACTGGCGGAAGAGCTGGTGTATCGAGGTCTGGTGCCCGCCGTATTGCTTGGGGCGTTGTGGGGAAGGGCACTGCCGCAAGGCAACTACTGGCCGGTGATTGTGGGCACCGCAATCGCGTTCGGCCTCTGGCATAGCCTGGCATACACGAAGGGTGCGTTCCGCTTCGACGCGATGAGTGGACTGTTTCCGTTCATCGGCAGCCTGGCAGGCGGATGGTTGCGCTTCCGCACTGGCAGTCTGCTGGTTCCGGTGCTGGGCCACGGGTTGGCCAACCTGGCCTTCCATGTAGTGGGTGGGCTCGCAGCCCAGTCATAGACGCGGGGTGCGGCTGCGCTGCGACCAATGAGCGCAGTAGGTGATTTCGAGCCTGTTTTCGAGCGTGCACGCGTATTGCCAGGTGTACGATCCCGGAACCTCGCCGCTGCCACCAAGAGAGCCTGCTGTGACAACGCTGTACCTCGACCACAACGTCCTGATCGACATCCAGAAGCGCCGTCGGGAGGATCTGGTTGCGCGTATCAATGGACTGGACCGAAGCGCATTCGATGTGGTGTTCAGTCCAGCGCATATCGAAGAAGTGGCGGCGTTGAGGATGCATCACGGTCGCGCGGATGAGGTCGCTCCCTTCCTGGATTTTCTATCCGGCCTTACCCACAACCGGGCATTGCTGCCCTATCCGCGTAGAAGCGTGGCGCAGGTGGAACAGCGCGGCATCTATCTGTCCATTGAGCATCCGGCTGAGACTTTTGGCCGTGTGATTGGGAGCTATGGCAACAATGCGTTCGCCGAAGCCCACCAGCGCGAGAAGATTGCCAGCGGCATTGCGTTCGGGGAAACGCACGTCGTCGACTCACGAACCAGCAACAACATGGACATTGCACACGAGCTGGATGCATTGGCTCCCAGGCTGATCGCGATTCTCGACGCCAACATTGCCGCCATGCGTGGAAGTCCGTTGGCGCCGTATCTTCCGTCCTGTGCACCCAGTCGTTCGCAGCTGAGCTTCGGTCACCTGGCGCGCTACTTCCCGGTCCATGAAGTGGTGATCGAGAAGATGTTCGAGTTCATGGACCTGCTCAATTACTACCCGAACAAGCCCAAGCAGTACCTCTCGGGCCTGCATGACACGACGCACGCCATCTATGCAGCGTATTGCGACGTCTTCGTCACCAACGACGCCGGCTTGCGGCACAGGACGTTGGCCGCCTACCACTGGCTGGGGGTCAAGACCCGTGTGTTCACAGGCGCTGAGTTCGTCGAGTACCTCGATGCCCGGCATGCCTCCACGGCGTCGGCCTGAGCATTCGGATACCCATAAGGGTCGATTCCGGCATGGCGGGACCGGGATGGAACCCCGTGTGAGGGCCGGATCCGCCTGGCTCAGGCGGACCTGCAGTCGTGCCGCCGTCGGCGTGGGGTCGAGCGCACGCTAGACTGGCGCGGCCGTATCGAACGGCGAACGGATAGCGGGGGGCAACATGGATGTGAGGTGGCTGGTACTCGCGGGCCTGTGGTTGACCGGTACCGCTTGTGCCCAACAAGTGCACAAGTGCGTTGACGGCGACCATACGGTGTATCAATCTGCGCCCTGTGCTTGTGGTGAGGCAGCCAGAACCTGGGATGCCCCACCCGATGTGCCCAACCCGAAGCGGCAGGCACGGCTGGATGCGATTCAGGACCAATTGGAAGCGCGCAAGCGTGCGCAGACCGAACGGCAACCTGTAGCGCGTGGCGGTCAGGGGGCGGCCATCAGTTTGTACCGGGACCCGGAGCGATGCGAGGCGGCAAAGGCCCGTCGCGCGGCCGCGTTCGAGGCCGCGGGGTCGCGCCGCACGTTTGAACTCACCCGGCGCATGGATGATCTGGTCTTTGATGCCTGCAAGTAGCGGGGAGAAATGAAGGTGGCAGTACATCGCAAGCGTGGCGATATCGATCAGCTGCATGTTCTCAAGACGTATTCGCAGATAGAGGCGGCCGAGTGGGCGGGCGCTTGGCTTTCGATATACGGTCGCGATGGTCGGGGCGTGAACACAAAAGGCTATCTGTGGCACGTCTTCAGTGCCGGACGCTACCCGTGCTTGAGTGGAGCGCCCGCCGTCGACAGATACATGGCCCAGGCGGGCACGCAGTTTGTCGTGCTCCCCAACGACAGGAACCACGCAGTGCTGACGGATCAGTTGCCTGACGCCGAGGCGGTATGGTCGGACTACTACGTTTTCCCGCCCAATCTGTCGTGGACGATGGCGTTGACGCATGAGGCGGGTTGGCTGGGGCCATACTTCGCGCAACACCCGGATCACGCGCGGCTGGACGAAGAGAATCTTCGTCAGGTGCAAAAGGCCAAGGAGATCGAGGCCGCGCGGTCCAAAGGATGGCTGAGCTGATGGCCTGCGTCGACCATGTTCATTTCATTGATTTCCGGGAGCGAAGCGACATGGCGAAGATCTATCCCGAGGCGATCACTTATCTGGCTGAAATTCAACTGGACAGAGTGGATTCGGCGGGCAACGCGACGGTGACCATGCACGCCGAGATTGCTCGTCCGATGGCGCTTTGCCGGCGCAACGGTGACATGTGGTACAGCTTCGTGTTGAACGACACCTCGATTGATCCGATCCTGCCTGGGCAGGCGACAACCTGTCTGGTTTCGTTCGTCAATAGCGAGGAAGCACGGGAGGCTTTTCCAATGACAGCATCTATCCTGTTCGGTGACGGTGCAGTCACCAAAGGGACGCTGAGGATTCTGTCGTTTGACCCTTGATTCAAGCGTCGCTTTGTCCACATTTGAAGCTCAGATGCAAGGCTTTTCGTTAGCCCATCAACACGCTTGGCCAGCATGTCGCGTGCTACTCTGACGCCACGCAGGATGAGCCACATGACCGCACGAACCGATTCCGTTTTTGATCCGAGCATCTCGTCGTACTACCTCAAGACCTTCACTGGATTGGACCTTTCCGGTCAGACACTGAAGGACCTCGAGTTCGAGTCCTGCACCTTCATTGATTGCGACTTCACAGATGCGGTGTTGCGTGGCGTGCGCCTGATTGAGTGCAGCTTCAACGATTGCCGGTTGAACCACGTCAAGCTTCCGTCTGCCCGGTTCCGGGGTGTGGTCATGGAGCGCTGCAAGGTCGTCGGCGTCAACTGGACCACCGTTGAATGGTCGCGGCTGAGTCATTCGTCCGAGCTCACGTTCCGCGAATGCGTCCTGACCGAGTCCGTGTTCTTTGGCTTGTCGCTGGAAGAGCTGGTCATGCAGAGCTGCAAGGCACATGCAGTTGACCTGCGGGAAGCGCAACTCAAGAATGCCGACCTTTCGTTCACAGACTTCAATGATGCGCTGTTCGGGCGCACGAATCTTACCGGTGCCGACTTCACCGAAGCGACGAACTTCGACATTGACGTGCTCAATAACGTGATGAGGGGTTCAAAGTTCAGTCGCCTGGAAGCCGCTCGCCTTCTGTCTGGCTTGGACATCGAGATTGTCGACTGACCCGGGGTAACCCCGCCCGCACTACAGTAGAAATACGCAGGAGAGCATGCGGCCCGACCTCCATACTGATGCCTGGTTCAAGCTGCTGACTCCGGATCAGGTGTCCCATGTCGCTGCTCATGACGTTCAAAATGGTGATCGTGTTGAGCGTGGTGCTCAGTGCGCTGGCATTGGCGATGCGTGCGCGCGGCGAGGACATCCTATATCTCGTACGACGGCCGGCCCTGGCAGTACGGTCATTCATTTCCATGTATGTGGTCGTACCGATCATCGCGGTGCTCGCTGTCGCGCTGATCGACCCTCGCCCGGGTGTGGCATTGGCGCTGCTGGTGCTCTCGTTGTCGCCGGTGCCGCCGTTGCTGCCAAAGAAACAGCTGAAATCGGGTGGTGAAGGAGCCTACATTCTCGCGCTGCTGATCGCAGCGGCGGCGGTGTCCATCGTGGTGATGCCCCTGGGCGTGAAACTGCTGGGGGAATTATTCGGCCACGAACTGCACGTTTCTACCGCCGCGATCGCGAAGACGCTTGCCGTTACCGTGGTGGGTCCCATGCTGCTGGGGCTGGTGGCGCAGAGGCTGCTCGGCGCCCGCGCTGAGCTGCTTTCAAAGATCATCGGTCGGATCGGCATGCTGATGCTGGTCATCGGCTCCATCGGGGCATTGGTCATCCTGGCCCCCGCCGTATGGCGCGCGATGGGCGAGGGCACGCTGGTCGCCATGCTGGTGGTCATTGTTGCAGGGCTGGCGGCAGGCTACCTGCTGGGTGGCCCGAGCCCCGGCACCCGGACGGCCCTCGCGTTGGCCTCCGCCACGCGGCACCCCGGCGTGGCACTGGGGGTGATCGGGTCCACCGTTCCGGACGCCAAGTTGGCGCTGGTGGCGGTGCTGGTGTTCGTGCTGCTCAATGTCGTTGTGGGCATCCCGTTCGTGATGGCGGCCGGTCGGCGCAGCGGGGGCTGAGACGGGTTGAGCAGCGCATGGCGCCTGCGAGCGGGGCCGGGTACGCTACGGCCAACGAACCGGGGCCAAGGTGGGGCAGCACAATGCGTACGGACGCTTACACTGATGATGCCATCTGCGCGAGCATGGGATTGCCGCTGTTCGAGCACGATCCCGCCTGTCTGAGCGCAAAGCGCGCCCTGCGCATCCTGTTGAAGCCTTCGTTCGACCCGGAGATATGCCTTTCCTTCGTAGACGGCGCTGTGTCAGTAGTGAGCGCTCGAGCGACAATCAGGCATCAGTTTCAGCCAGCGCCGATCCCCACTGATCGGGCCAGGGCATCGCTCGAGCCGGGGTCGTTCACTGCCTTGCTGGATGACATCGAGAGGGTAGCTGACACGGCAGTCGGGTCTGGTTTCATGATTGACGGAATGAACGCCGAAGTCGCCCTGTTCCGTGAAGGCGTCCTCGTGTTCAGAGTTACCAGGGTCGCCGGCATGCGAGATGACTGGGCGGCCATCCTGGGTCGCGTCATCGAGACCACCTGGGAGAGCATCGAGAGCCCGTATTGTCGTAACACCCTGGCCGACGCGGGAAAGTATGCGGGTCTGACCCTGCCGCAGGAAACAGAACCGGTCAGAAAGCCGTTCGTAGGTACGGTGGTGCTGGGGACGGAAGAAGAGAGAACCGAGGTCCTTGAAGCGCTTCGCAAGGTCTACACGTCCACCTGACCCGAGCGGCTCGGTCCGTGGAGGCCCTCATGGCTGGCACAAGCCCCGAGTCCGTAACCGTGAGCGAATGTGAAGTTCGATTTGGATCGATGTAGTACGATGCGCCACTGATCTGGCAGCCACCGTGCTGCCGCTGAGGGAGAACCCTCCGGCTGGGGAGCCGAAGATCAGCTTGTTTCAATCGCTCTTGGGGAAAACATGGCGTATACGAAGCGGATTGCCTGGAATCGGGCAACGGGCCGGTTTGATGTTGTGCTCGAATACTCGGCAGCACCCGAAGGAGAAGTCGCGCGGCGATTGCCGAAGGCGTGGCTGATCGGTGCGGCGACCCTGACCAGCCTGACCGGCACGGCGGCTGCAGCCCCGGGTACGTCTACCTACCAGAAGGCCTCCGACGACCAGCTCAACGGGCTCAAGGGCGACGGCATCCGTGTGTTCCACTACGACACCGGCATCAATCCGCTCTCGCTGACCGATGCCGCCGCCGCGACCGCGCTCGGCGAGCCGGACATGACCGGGTTTGCCGACAACGTACTCAAAGTCAACGGTGAGTATGTTGGCCTGTTCTCCAAGACCGAGAACGGTCGTACCGTCGAAAACCAGATGTCCTACCAGGCGCTGCATGGCGGCGGCCATGGTGCCTGGATGAGCTATTCGCTGCTGCACATCGTTCCCGAGGCCACCCTGCTGACCGGCAGTGGCAGCACGGTGGATGACTGGTGGAATGCCTTCGCGACCGCCAGCGATCCGGATGGCTTTGGTGCGCGCACCATGAGCGCTTCCTACTTCGTCTGGTACCCGTCGCAGATCACCGATGATCGCCTGAACTCCGTACCCACCTCGTGGCGAAATGCATGGCGTGAGATCAAGGACAACGACGCGCTGATCTTCCTGGCTGCGGGTAACAGTGGCAGCGGCAACACCACGGTGGTCCAGCCGTTCGTGTACGGCACCGTGCCGTTGGAAGATGCGCATTACTACGGCAACTACGTGGTCGTGGTGGCGACCCCGGGCGGCAACACCACCGGGCAGTACAACTGGGACCGTCAGAACTGTGGCCATGCCATGTACTGGTGCCTGGCCGCGGTGGAAGGCACGCTGCAGCGCGACACCGGAGGCAACATCATCCGTAAGGCGAATGGGCACTGGTCGTACAGCCTGGCAGGCGGAACGTCGTGGTCGGCCCCCAACGCCAACGCCATCACCGCGCGTGTCGCCGAGCGCTACCCGTGGATGTCCGCGCGCAACCTGATGGAAGTCGTGCTCGGCACCGCAACCGACATGAGCACCACCGACCGCAGCGCGAATTCGAACCTGCTGGCCGGCATCAATGCGTACTCTGGCTGGGGTGAGATCAATCCGGATGCGGCCATTGGCGGCTACGGCCAGTTTGCCTGGGGTCAGAGCAAGCTGGATATTCCGGCGGGCACCACGGCGTACTTCGACAACAACATCGGCGACAACCGTGCCGACACGGTGACGACCGGGCTCTACAACAACGACGTTGACACGCTCGGCACCGTGAGCCGGACGCTGGCAGGCGGCTTCGACAAGACCGGTGCGGGGACCCTGGTGCTCAACGGCAACAACACCTATCGCGGCAGCGGCAACGTGCGCGCTGGACGGGTGGTGGTCAATGGCACCAACAACCAGGCCGCGTTCACCGTGGCCTCCGGTGCGGTACTGCAGGCGGGCGACAACACGCAGGGCATGTCGGTCGGCTCGCTGGACAACGCCGGTACGCTCGCCTTGCCGCACCGCGGCACCGAGTTCGACGTGCTCGGCGACTATGCGGGCCAGGACCTCAGCCGCCTGTGGGTGGACGCCTATCTGGCGGACGCGGCGACCACCGAGTCGGCGCTGCTGCATATTGGCGGCAACAGTACGGGCAGCACGCAGGTGAGCATCGACAACGCTGGCGGCCCCGGTGGCCTGATTGCGCGTACCGAAGCGCAGTCCTGGGGGCACAAGGTCATCCAGGTCGATGGCACCTCGGGCGCGGAGTTCGTGCAGGCCGGTCGTGTGGTGGCCGGTGCCTACGACTATCAGTTGCGTCGCGGCGGCAACGGGAGTGCCGATGCGGCCAACCGAAACTGGTACCTGAGCAGCAGCGCAGTGCCCGAACCCACGCCCGAACCCGAGCCGGTTCCCGTGCCGCCTGCGCCTGTTCCGGAACCCGTTCCTCAGCCAGAACCGGTGCCGGCTCCGGAGCCCGTGCCTGAGCCCACCCCGGTACCGTCACCCGTGCCGGCCGAGCCGACGCCGGTGCCCGCACCGGTGCAGCCGGAACCTATCCCGGGTGGCAGCGACGACGTGCAGATGCTGCGCCCCGAGGCCGCCGCGTACCTCGCCAGCACCATCGCCTCGCGCTCCATGTTCAACGATGACCGCCCCGGTCGCGTGACCGGTGACCGCTACAGTCCGACCCGCTGGCGTGACAAGGGGCACCGCGACATCTGGGCCAGCGTGCGCGGCAACGAGCATCGCTTCAATGCGTCGGGTGGTGCGGCCGTGGATGGCCGCTGGCAGACTCTGCAGGTCGGTACCAGCCAGATGCTGAGCGACCAGTGGTCGGTGGGCGTGAAAGGTGGTCAGGGCCAGTACGACGTGGATTCCACCTCGCGTACCACCGGCTATCGCGCCAAGGGTCGGTCGACCGGCGTCATGCTGGGCGTATACGCGGACTATCGCCAGTCGCTGGACGACGCCACCGGCTTGAGCATCGCCTTTGACTCGTCGGGCACCCGCATGCGCCATCGCATTCAAGGTGACGGCCTGGCCCAGGAGCGCTTCCGCAGCACGGACTGGAGTACGTCCGCCGAAGCCGCATACGGCTTTGCGCTGAACGCCTCCATGGACGGCAAGGTGGTGCTGCGCCCCCATGTGGGTCTGGAATGGTCGCGCTCGGGTCCCTCTGCTTTGACCGAAGCCAATGGCACCGAGCTGACGTTTGAGCGCAGTGCGCCGCTGCGGGGCAGGGTGGGCGTGGACGTGCTGGCTGACTTCAAGGCCGGCAAGCAGATCCGACTTGCGCCTTACGTCGGTGCGCAGGTCATGCGGCAGAGCGACGATACCTCGCTTGAGATGGACGGGAGCCGCGTCGAGATCGATGGCTCGGCGCGCGTTACTCAATTCCGTGCTGGACTGCAGGCGCGGCTTTCGACGAATGTACGTGCGGAGATTGCCCTGCGACGGGATAGTGGGAGCGGTGGGTACCGGCAGACGACGGCCAAGGCTGAGCTCTCCATGAGCTTCTGATGGAACGGCCGGGTGGGGTAGACATCCGCCCGGCCGAATCGCCTGTCACTTTCACGTCATCTTGACCACCGCCGAATCTGGCGAAATACTCCTTGTAACCATCAGGGGGGCGGGGATGCTGATCAAGACCAAGGAAGGCGCGGTGACGCGGCCTCAAGGCGGTCGCATGAGTAGATCATCATCTGTATTCGTCGCGCTTTGTCTGTGCCTGGCTGGAGCTTTCGGGCTTTTTGGGCTTTTGGGACTTGCCTGGATGCTCTATCCGACGAGTATCAGCTTCAAGTTGGAGACATTCGCGGCACTGCGGCATGATGAGTTTCTGGATGTTCGTAGAAGCGCGGAGGCCTTCGCGCTGACGGTCGAGTCGAAAGGCATAGAGTTTCGCGCTGGTTCAGAGCGAACCCACTCATTCTCGTTCAGATGCAAAGGTGTTCCGTTGCTCTTTGTTGACAACGGCCCTGACATTCTATTTGTAAGTGCTATGGCGGGCGCCGACGATCGTGCTCCGGATTTGCGGAGGTTTCGCGAGAATATGGTTGCAGTGTTGAAGCGCTCGGGCCAGCCCGCCGGGCCGCCTGGTCCGCCAGATGAACCGACTGGGCTGGACGCCTTCGTACTCAAGCATAGAGATCGGGTTGATTTGTCCCAACAGTGCAGGTGAGCATGGAGTACTACACGGGCCATCCAAGATTTCGTGGCATTCGCGCGGGACGCTTCGTGGCAGATCAATGAAACGCCTCTCGGCCATCTCTTTCGCATTGTGCACCTGCATTGCGGCACTCTTCTGGGTCTTCTACCCCACTGGCATACAGTCAGAGTCGGGGACATTTGAAAAGCTGACGAGGGAGGAGTATCTAGGCATTCGGAAGAGTGCGGAAGAATTTGCGCGCACAGTGTCACCAAAGGGTGTTGAGTTCTATGGCGGGCCCGAGAGTTCCTCTTCATTTGAGTTCACGTGCAAGGGCGTCCCGCTGCTTCTGGTGGACAACAGTTTGATACTCTTCCGCGTTCACCTCATGGCAGGTGCTGAAAAGCGTTCGCCAGAGATCGTGAAGTTCCACGAGTTGATGGTGTCGCGCTTGAAGCCTTCCGGGCATCCGGGAGGCCCCCTTGGGCCGCCGCCGGTCCCGCGCGGCATTGAGGCGTTTGTGTTGAAGTATAGAGATGGTATCGATGTATCCCGACAGTGCGACTGAAGTTGCACAGAGACGTTCGGAGCCGAACCACCTTTTACAACTGCAGGGACGAAAGGATGAGCAAGCGCAGCTGGTCGATTCCATCCAACCGCGGCTGGGAGGTTTTCACATGCGAGATGCTTCAGGACGCGGGGTCCAGCATGCTTTGTGACATAACTGTCCAGGGCCAGTACATGAGCCGATCATTGGTCGGTGACACCAGTGGCGAGATAGTGCCTGATTTCGACGTCCGCCTTCCACAGGTACGCCTGGACAGGCGGTCGTTGCGCGACCTGCATGCGGACCTGGTGAGCTGGAGGGAAGAGGGTAAGTACTTCTCGCGTCAACTTGAGGGCAGTGACGCTGGAGGGCAAGAGCTTCGGATATACGTTGGCCCCAACGATCAGTTCGTCAGAGAAGTAGGTAAAGAAGCTTTAGGCATCGATTACAGATCAGGACCGGCGATGAGCGCGACCTGGCTATTCCTGATTGATCAGTCCTGTGCGGCTATGGCGGCCGAGGAGCTGGCGGTCTGCCTCGAGTCGCGTCTGGATCGATCTGATGCAAAGCTGATCGGCTAGAGCATCCATCCATTTACTGAGAGGGGCGGTCTGTGCGAAGGATAGTGTTCTCACTCGTCGTAGGGATCGGCATCCTGTACTGGTGCCTTTGGGTTGCAGCAGCGTTTTGGGTGTTCTATCCAACCAGCCTCGGATCCGAGCTCAAGACGTTTACCCCGCTCTCGCCGGAAGCGTACGCGAGAGTCAGGAGCAGTGCCATTGAACACTCCAAGACGATTGCCGGTAAGGGCATTGATATCAACGCAGGCATGGATCCAGCTGCTCCATTTGCGTTCTACTGCAACGGCGTGCCTTTGCTACTTGTGGATAACGGGCACATCGCGCTAACAGTAAATGTCATGGCGAATGCTGACGAACGCGCTCCGAGTTTGAAGAGCTTTAGAGAGGAGATGTTGTCGCAATTAGTACCGGAAGGTCGCCCACTGAACGCTGGCCAGGCAATTGAACAGCCTGCCGGCCTCGAGGCTTTTGTTCTGAAGTACAGGGATGGTATAGATGTTTCGCAGCAATGCAGGTGAGCAAGTGTAATGATTCCCCAGTAAGCGGGCGATGCTGACGGCAGCCAATGATGAATAGCGCGCAAGGAATGAGCACCATCGTAGAGCAGCTTTGCCGACTGATCAGCGGCGCTTCGGTGCTTCCAGATGCCGATGCAGAGCGGCTACTTGGCGAGCTTGCGGAGATCCACGGGATCGATGCTCGCGCCATTTGGTGGTGGCGGTCCATCCCTGACGCCAGGGTGACGGTTTACGGCAGCTCCGTAGATCTCTGGCAAGCGCATCTGCGTAGGCTGCTTATCGAGAGTGCCCCCGGCAGGGCTTTCATTGCCATTACGGACGACGAGGCACCGCCTTGGCCTGTCGTGGCGGTGGAAGATGGGATGAGCTTGATCGATGCGCTGGGCGAGTTGCAGTTCTTTGAGTATTTCGTTTTCACCAGTGACTTGTCACGGATCTTCTTCGATACGCATGAGAATGCCATCATTGAGGTCCAGTGATACAGGGCTGCGGCACGTTCCGGAAAGGATGTACACCTCGCCGGATCTGTTCTCTAACTTGGAGTGATACGTTGACAGCAAGGGCCATGCTTGTTGCATTATCACTGACGCTCATCATTCCCTCCGCATTTGCGGCCGGCGCGGAGGTGGATGGAGAATCATCCATCTTGGTAAAGGCGATCCAGACAGCGGTCAAAGAGGCGAAACGTTGCGGGGTAGATGTTGACCAGGTGGATGTGAGCGCCGCCCTCAAAGACGGGCTCTACAGGGTCGAGTTTGTCGAGCGAAGAAAGAGAGGTGGCGGTGCCATCATCGTCATTGATCGTTCTTCGATGAAGGTGAAAGAGGCCGCGTGCATCCAGTAGGCAGGCAATATGGCTGATCCAGCCCCCTCAGGTGACGTACTGCGCAACACCATTCCCGAACGACCAGTTCTCCTTCTTGACCTCGACAAGGTAGATGAAGACATCTTCCTTGCGCAGCCCGGTCTTTTCGTGAACTCCCTCAGCTATCGCCTGGAACAAGGCCTTCTTCAATTCCACGCTGCGCCCCTCACTGATGGTGAGGTGGATGAACACCATTTCATCGCTGCGCTCAATGCTCAGGTAGCTATTGTCGAACACGAAATGCGCCGCATCGTGCTCGGTGATCAGCTGGAAGTTGTCGCGGTCGGGCACGTTGATGGTTTCGCGCATGGCTGCGTAAACCACTTCGCCAATCCGGCGACCCAGGGTCGGGTCGTCGCGCTTGATCAGGTCAATCCGCACTACAGGCATGGCGCACCTCATCCGGCTGGCTGCAGGACTGCAGCAGCCGGAGTATAGGGCGGTCAGGGAGTACGGTAGGTTCCGAAACGGATCTTCACCGTTCCATCGACCACATTGATGACGCCTATCTGGCCCGGGCCGAACTCCACCACGGCCGGCCAGGAATGCTTGAACCCCAGTGGCCATGCCGGCGGGGTCACGGTGTGCCAAGTGGTGCCCTTGTCCTGGCTCCAGCTCACCTCGTTGTAACAGGAGGTCACGAACAGGGTTCCACTGGAGGTGGCCATCACATGCGGGCCGCAGCGCTGGTCGGCGAGGGGCGTGCCCAATCCTTCGGCCCAGGTGCGTCCATCCGGTGAGGTTTTGTAGGAGACCGGGCACTGCGGATCTTCACCGCAGGTTTCCAGCACCATCAGATAACCACCGCCGGGCCGGTGCGTCATCACCGGCATGCCGGGGCGCAGCAGTCCGCCACCCGGCTGATGGGCGATGGTGGCTGCGGGGCTCCAGGTACGGCCACCGTCCTTGGACAGCTGCTGCGACACGACCTGGTTGTAGGACGGCTGCTCATCGGCCCGCGTTTCGTCGGCATAGACCACCGACAGGGTGCCGTCGTCCAACAGGGTGAATACGGGTTCCCATACCCCTCGATCCTTGCGGCCAGCCGGCGTTTCGTTACGGGTGATGGTGCTCAAGAACGACCAGGACCGCCCCTGATCCTCGCTGGCATACACATTCAAGCGATACGACTTTCCATCAATCAATGAGCGCATGCCCAGCAGAACACGCCCGTCGGGCAGCACGAACAGCTCGCCGTTATCGAGTTTCCGATGCGGCTCGGAGACGCGCGAAAGGGGCTTCCAGGTGCGGGCGTTGTCGTTGCTGACGGACAACTGCAGCGTCGTGGTGTCTCTGCCGGGGTAATGCGTGGTCACCGCCAGCCAGCGGCCATCGGGCAGTCGCGCGAGCCGGCCCCAGCCGGCGTTCTGGGCGTCGACCGTCACCGTGTCGGACCAGGTGACCTCCACCGCCAGGGCAGGGAGGCCACACAACAGCAACGCCGAAGCGATCAACGCGCGCAAAGTGCGAAGAGTCATCCTCATGGCACTCACCAGTAGGTTGCGTACAGAGCCACCAGGATGGCCAGCACGGCCAGCGAGGCGATGTTGAACGACGGCGTGGTGGTGTACCCCACGTCATCAGTCCGGATACGGTCGCGGTCGCCGCTGGCGCGGGTGGTCAACGAGACGACCACTGCCAGGAACAGCGTTGCCAGGAACACCACGCCCATGCGGTCCAGGAAGGGCAGTGACGGCCACAGCAGCTTGAAGGCGAGCGACAGCACGAACGAGCCCACGGCGGCCGCCAGTGCACCCGCCTCGTTGGCCCGCTTCCAGAACAGGCCGAGCAGGAAGATCACCACGATGCCCGGAGTGAAGAAGCCGGTGAACTCCTGGATGTACTGGAAGCCCTGGTCGAAGCCGCCCAGCAGCGGACGCGCGGTCAGCACGGCGGCGATGATCGCGACGGACGCGGCAATGCGGCCCACCCGCACCAGCTTGGCTTCCGACGCGTCAGGCGCGCGCTTGGCGTAGAAGTCCAAGGTGAAGATGGTCGCCACCGAGTTGATCTTCGAGGCCAGCGACGCCACGATCGCGGCCACCAGGGCGGCGAACACCAGCCCGAGGATGCCGCTGGGCAGCAGCCCCAGCATGGTCGGGTAGGCCGCATCCGGACGCTCGAGGTTGGGGGCAAGCATCACCGCCGCAATGCCTGGTACCACCACGATGGCTGGAATCAGCAGCTTGAGGAAGGCGGCGAACACCACGCCCTTCTGCGCTTCCTGCAGATTCTTGGCGGCCAGTGCGCGCTGGATGATGTACTGGTTGAAGCCCCAGTAGCTGAGGTTGGCGATCCACATGCCGCCCAGCAGCACCGACAGACCCGGCAGATCCTTGTAGAACGGGTTGTCCTTGCTCAGGATCATCTCGAAGCGCTCGGGATGCTGCTGCCACAGCTGCATGAAGCCGTCGCTCACGCTGCCGTTGCCGATCTGGCCGAGCGTGATGAAGGTGACCAGCAAGCCGCCCAGCACCAGCAGGCAGACCTGCACGATGTCGGTGAGCGCCACGGCCTTGAGGCCGCCATACAGCTGGTAAGCCAGGGCGAACGCGCCAAGCAGCACCAGCGCCACGTCCTGATTCAGGCCCGCCACGCCGGCGATGGCAATGGAGCCCAGCCACAGGATCGAGGTGAGGTTGACGAATACATACAAGGCCAGCCAGAACACCGCCATCACTGTGCGGATGCGGTTGCCGTATCGCTCCTGCAGGAACTGCGGCATCGTGGTGATGCCGTTGCGCAGGAAGATCGGCAGGAACCACTTGCCGACGATGAGCAGGGTGATCGCGGCCATCCATTCATAGGAGGCGATGGCCAGGCCGATGGCATAGCCGGAGCCGGACATGCCGATGATCTGCTCGGCGGAGATGTTGGCGGCGATCAGCGAGGCACCAATCGCCCACCACGGCAGGCTCCGGCTGGCCAGGAAGTAGTCCTGCGCCGATTTCTGCTGGCCGGCTTTCTCGCGCGAGACCCACTGCGCGAGGATGAAGATGCCTGCCAGATAGGCCAGCACGATGCTGATATCGAGTGTGGAAAGGCTCATGAATTCTCCGCGGAAGTCCCACGCGCGGTGCGGGGCGGCAAGCTGTTGGGGTCGCCGGCGAAGCGGGGCTCGGCGAGCCCGGCGACGTCGGTGTCGAAAGCGAACAGGTGGCCCGCGAGCGGATCAGCTGCGCGTGCAAGGTCATCCAGGCCGTCGTGGGCGCTGGTGATGTACAGCGTCTGGCACGAGCTGCCGCCAAACACGGGCCGGGTGGGTTGGCTGACCGGCATGCGAAGCGAGCGCTCCTCGGTGCCGTCCGGGCGGTAGCGGACCACGCGTGCATCGCCCCAGCGCGCATTCCAGAGGAAGCCCTCGGCGTCGATGGCGCTGCCGTCGGGTTCGCCGGCCTCGTGGCGCAGGTCGGTGAACAGCCGCGCAGCGCCGAGGGTGTCGCCGTAGTCGCATTGCAGGATCTGCTTCTGCAGGGAGTCGCAGAAGTACATCGTGTCGCCGGTGGGGCTGAAGGCGATGCTGTTGGAGATGGCGACCGTGGGAAGTGGTAGGACTTCCAGGGTCAGGTCTGTGTTGAGGCGGAGGAAGGGGGCGACGGGTTGTTTCGGGCCTTCTGTGGGCTCGTGGAGCGTGCCGAAGACGAAGCGGCCTTGGCGGTCGCAGGCACCGTCGTTGGCGCGGCAGTCGGGTCGCACGCCGTGCAGGTTGTGCAGGTAGCGAAACTCGGCGGATTCAGGATGGAAGAACGCCAGCCGCGAGGCGAGCGCCAGCAGCAGCCAGCCGTCGGCTTCGCACAGCGCCATTGCCGTCAACCGCTCCGGCATGTCCCAGGTCGCCACGGCGCCGTCCGCCGGGCGGTAACGCCACAGTTTCGACTGCGCGATGTCTGTCCAATACACCACCTCTTCGCGGTCGCACCACAGCACGCCTTCGCCCAGGGTGTTGCCCGCCGGTACCGCCACGGTCGGGCCGGTCACACCCAGCCTCCATCGACGATGAAGTCCTGACCGGTACACATGCGGCTGTCATCGGCGGCCAGGAACAGCGCGGCGCGGGCGAGGTCGTCGGCACGCAGATAGCCCGGCAGGCACTGCGAGCGTCGCAGCTGCGCTTCACCTTCCGCGTCCAGCCACAATCGCTGCTGCTTCTCGGTGATGACCCATCCGGGCACCAGGGCATTGATGCGGATCGAATCCTGCCCCAGTTCGCGGGCAAGCCCGTTCACCAGTCCGTGCACGGCGGATTTGGCCATGGCATACAGCGGATAGCCGCTGTTCTTGATCATCCAGCCGGTGGAGCCGAGGCAGATGATCGAGCCGGCACCGAGTGCCTTCATGTCCGGCACCACGGCCTGGATGGCGAAGTACTGGTGCCGAAGATTCACCGCCACACTGCGTTCGAAGTCAGCCACACCGGTGTCGGCCAGCGTGTGCCGCGCATCGTTGGCGGCATTGTTGACCAGCACGGAGAAAGCACCGACTTTGCGGCGGCCCTGAGCGATCGCTGCCTGGAACGCTGCGATGTCGGTGATATCGCAGTGCAGGTAATGCGGCAGATTCTCGACGTCGGTCAGATTATCCATCAGCGCCTGCGCGCCGCTGTCGTCGATGTCCAGGAACACCACGTTGGCTCCCTGGCGGGCGAAGTGTTCAACAAACGCCGCACCGATGCCGGTGGCACCACCGGTAACGAGCACGGCGCGGCCTTGCAGACTGGGATAACGCGTCATGGGCATCACCGCGCTCACCATTCGGCCACGCTGCCATCGGCATGGCGCCAGATGGGATTTCGCCAGCGATGGCCTTCAGCGGCACGTTCGTCCACATAGGCCTGGTTGATCTCGATGCCGAGGCCGGGGCCGTCGGGAATGCGCACGAAGCCGTCCTGGTAGTCGAACGGGGAGCGATCCACCAGGTAGTCGAGCAGGTCGTTGCTGGCGTTGTAATGGATGCCCAGGCTCTGCTCCTGGATGAAGGCGTTGTAGCAGACCGCGTCCAGCTGCAGGTTCGCCGCCAGCGCGATCGGGCCCAGCGGGCAGTGCAGGGCCAGGGCAACGTCGTACGCCTCGGCCATCGCCGCGATCTTGCGGGTTTCGGTGATGCCACCCGAATGCGACGGGTCGGGCTGGATGATGTCGACACCACCGGTCTGCAGAACGCGCTTGAAGTCGAAGCGCGAATAGAGGCGTTCACCCAGTGCAATCGGGGCGGGGGAGAGGGCCGCCAGTTCCGGTATGCACTCCAGGTGTTCAGACAGCACGGGTTCTTCAATGAACATCAAGCCGAACGGGCTGAGCTCGCGCATCAGCACCTTGGCCATCGGCTTGTGCACACGTCCATGGAAGTCCACTGCCAGGCCCACGCCGGGGCCGACCGCATCACGCACGGCCTGTACGTTTTCCAGCACTTTCGTAACCGTGTCATGGGTGTCGACGAACTGCACCTCTTCGGTGGCATTCATCTTCACCGCGGTGAAGCCACGCGCGACCGCTTCTTTCGCGGCACGCGCGGTGTCGGCGGGTCGGTCGCCGCCAATCCACGAATACACGCGCATGCGCTCACGCACCGGCCCACCCAGCAGGGTGTGCACGGGTACGCCGAGGGCCTTGCCGTGGATGTCCCAAAGCGCCTGGTCGATGCCGGCCAGTGCGCTCATCAGAATCGGGCCGCCGCGATAGAAGCCGCCGCGGTACAGCACGTTCCAGTGGTCTTCGATGTGGCGGGGATCTTTGCCGATCAGGTAGTCGGAAAGCTCTTCGACCGCGGCGGCCACGGTGTGCGCGCGGCCTTCAACGATGGGCTCGCCCCAGCCGCTGATGCCGGCGTCGGTATCGATACGGACGAACAGCCAACGTGGGGGCACCATGTAGGTGGTGATGGCAGTGATTTTCATGCGGGGGAGTCCGTGTGGAGGTTGTTCCAGGCGTCGATGAAGGCGTGCGCGCGACGGCCCACCTCAGCAGCAGGTGTTCTGGGGGCGTAAAGGGCGGAGCCGATGCCGAAGCCGGCGGCACCAGCCTGGTAGTACGCCGCCATGCGCTCGGGGGTGATGCCGCCCACCGGCAGCAGCGACGTGCCTGCGGGCAGCACGCTGGACCACGCTTTCAGCACGGCCGGCGGCAGCTGCTCGGCGGGGAACAGCTTCAGGGCATCGGCGCCGGCACGCAGCGCGGCGAAGGCTTCGGTGGGCGTGGCCACACCAGGCGTACACCGCATGCCCTTGCCGTGCGCGGTGGCAATGACCTCGACGTCGGCGTGTGGCATCACGATCAGGCGACCGCCGGCGTCATGGACGTCCTGCACCTGTGCCGGCGTGAGTACCGTGCCAGCACCGATCAAGCAGCGGTCGCCGAGCTGCTGGGCCAGCAGTTCAATGCTGCGCAGCGGTTCTGGCGAGTTGAGCGGCACTTCCAGGATATGGAAGCCGGCGTCGGCCAGCGCGGCACCGACGGCCGGTGCCTCCTGCGGGGTGAGCCCGCGCAGGATGGCAACCAATGGGAGGGGTTGCATCCAGGCGGCGCTCATGGGATTTCCTCTAGCGTGGGGGCTTCTTGGAAGCGCGCGCACCCTTCAGGTTGGCGCGCGAGTCGGCAATCATGTCCAGCATGGCGG
>NZ_JASCOZ010000057.1 GCF_029960115.1 Stenotrophomonas sp. PS02289 | reverse complement strand
ACCCCGACCCGCCCCAACACGTAGACCACCCGCCGAGGGCTGTTCGCCTGAGTCCAACAGCAGCCGGGCGAAGCCCGGCGACATGGAGATCGTGCAATCAGAACGTCAGGCCAGCAGGCGCTCAATCAGGCGCTGGTAGAGGGCTGGCAGGGCTTGCAGGTCGGCGACGGAGACGTTCTCGTTGACCTGGTGGATGGAGGCGTTGACCGGGCCGACTTCGATGCACTGCGCGCCCAATGGCGCGATGAAGCGGGCGTCGGAGGTGCCACCGCCGGTGCTTTCTTCCGGGGCTGCGCCGGCGAACTCACCCAGTACGTCGCGGGCCACGCTGCGCAGCGTGCCTTCCGGGGTGTAGAACGGCTCGCCGCTGCGGTGCCACTTCAGCGTGTAGTCCAGCGCGTGCGCGTCCAGCATCGCGGTGATCGCCGATTCCAGCTTCGGCGCGTTCCAGTGCGGGTTGTAGCGCAGATTGAACAGCACCTGCAGTTCGCCCGGAATCACGTTGTTCGCACCCGTGCCGGCGTGGATGTTGGAGACCTGCAGGCTCGTCGGCGGGAAGCTTTCGAAGCCGTCGTCCCAGTGCCGCGCGGTCAATGCCGCCAGTGCCGGCGCCGCCAGATGAATCGGGTTGCGTGCCTTGTGCGGATACGCCACGTGACCCTGCACGCCCTTTACCGTCAGCGTGCCCGACAGACTGCCGCGACGTCCCACCCGCAGCAGGTCACCCAGCACCGCCGTCGACGACGGCTCGCCGGTGATGCACCAGTCGATTCCCTGCCCGCGTTCGCGGAACAGGTCGGCCACCCGACGCACGCCGTCGATCGCATCGCCCTCTTCGTCGCTGGTCAGCAACACCGCCAGCGTGCCCGGATGCCCCGGATGCGCCGCCACGAACTGCTCGGCTGCCACCACGAATGCCGCTACGCTGCCTTTCATGTCCGCCGCGCCGCGTCCGTACAGAACGCCATCACGCACCTCTGGCGCGAACGGATCGCTGGCCCACGCCTCGCGCGGGCCCGGCGGCACCACGTCCGTGTGGCCCAGCAACACCAGCACCGGCGCACCGGTGCCATGCGTCGCCCACAGATTGTCGACCTCGCCCAGCCGCAGGTGCTCACAGGCAAAGCCAGCCGCCTGCAGGCGGTCGGCCAGCAAGGCCTGGCAACCTGCATCGTCCGGCGTCACCGACGGCCGCGCGATCAGTTCACAGGTCAGCGCGACGACATCGTTCATGCCCCCACCCCGAACCGCTGCTTGAACCCGTTGTCGCTGAAACCTTGACTGACCTTGCCGTCGGCGGTGACCACCACCGGCCGCTTGATCAGCTGCGGGTACTCGCGCAGCAGCAGCTTCCACTCCGCGTCAGACGCGGCTGCCTTGCGGTTGTCCGGCAGCTGCCGCCAGGTGGTGGACGACTTGTTGACCATCGCGCCCAGCCCGCCCAGCTGCGCCGCCCACTCCAGCAGCGTCTCAGGCGTGGGCTTGTTGTCGCGGTAATCCACGAAGGTGTACGCCACACCGAAGCGGTCCAGCCACTTGGTGGCCTTCTTGCAGGTGTCGCAGTTCTTCAATCCGTACAAGGTGGTGGTCATGCTGCAACTCCGCACTGCGTCGATCTGGATGAGGCCACTCAGTCGGCCAGGCCGCGCAGCAGGTCGTTGACGCTGGTCTTGCTGCGGGTCTTGGCATCGACCTGCTTGACGATCACCGCACAGTACAGCGAGTGCGTACCGTCCTTGCTCGGCAGCGAACCGGACACCACCACGCTGTACGGCGGGATGTAGCCATAGCTGATCTCGCCGGTGGCACGGTTGTAGATGCGGGTGCTCTGGCTGAGGAACACGCCCATGCCGATCACGCTGTGGTGGCCGACCACGACCCCTTCCACCACTTCCGAACGTGCACCGATGAAGCAGTGGTCTTCAATGATGGTCGGGCTGGCCTGCAGCGGTTCCAGCACGCCGCCGATGCCGGCACCGCCGGACAGGTGGCAGTGCTTGCCGATCTGCGCGCACGAACCCACCGTGGCCCAGGTGTCGACCATGGTGCCCTCGCCCACGTAGGCACCAATGTTGGTGAAGCTGGGCATCAGCACGACGTCCTTGCCGAAGTAGCTGCCACGGCGCGCGATCGCACCCGGCACCACGCGCACGCCGGCGCGACGGAACTTCGCCTCGTCGAAACCGGCGAAGCGCGACTCCACCTTGTCCCAGAACGGGGCCGGACGCGCGTCCACCACGCCCATGTCGTTGACGCGGAAGTACAGCAGCACCGCCTTCTTCAGCCACTCATTGACCTTCCAGCCACCGTGGCCATCGGGCTCGGCAACACGGAACTCGCCGGTTTCCAGCCCATCGATGACGCGGTTGACCAGCGGCTTGGTCGAGCCTTCGATCTCGTGCAGGGTCAGCATGGCGCGGCGCTCGAAGGCGCTTTCAATGCCGAACTTGAGCTCTTCCACACCGGGCGCGGCCGGCTTGCGCAGCGACTTGCGGGCGATGGTTTCGGCACGCTTGGCGGCGGTCTCGGCTGCACTGGCAGCGGCCTTCTTCGCCGGCGCTTTCTTCGCGGCAGCCACAGCCTTCTTCGCTGCGGGCTTTTTCACAGCCGGTGCAACGGCAGCAGTCTTCTTGGCCGCTGCGGTCTTCGCGGCGGTCTTCTTGGCAGGCTTGGTGGCCATCAGGGAGTTTCTCCGGCTTTTCGATCAGGGTCCAGGCAGGTCAGCATCGCGTCATGCAGCTGCTGCCGGGCGGTTTCAGTCAAAGGTTGGTCGTGTTCGTCACTGATCACGAACATGTCTTCGGCGCGTTCGCCGAAGGTGGCAATGCGTGCGTCATGCACACGCAGGCCCTGGTTGCGCAGTACGAAGGCCACATCGGCCAGCAGCCCGGGACGATCCGGGGCCACCAGGCTGAAGCGGGTGCTGCCGGCTTCGTTGTCGCTGGCATCGCGGAACTCGATCCGCGGGGCGAAACGGAAATGCCGCAGCTGACGCGGAATGACCCGGCGCGACGGACGCAGCCGGGTCAGATCACCGGACAGCGCTTCGCGCAGCGCCGCTTCCAGACGCGGGGCGTCGCCGTCGGCGAAGCTGTCGGCAGGGGTCACTTCGAAGGTATCGAAGATGGTGTCCATCGGGCCGTCGAGCACGCGCGCGCGGTGAATGCCATAGCCCTTGCGGTCGAGGGTCATCACGATCGCAGCGAACAGGCCATCCCGGTCCGGCGAGTGCACGAACACTTCCAGCGCATCGTCGTCCGGGGTCAGCCGGCGCACCTTGACCAGGGTCTGGCCCTGCTTGATCGGGACCAGCGCAGCGGCCTGCCAGGCCAGCTGTTCGGGACGCAGACGGATGAAGCTCTCGTCCGGCATCACGGTGAACTGGCGGTCGATGGTGGCATCGTCGTAGCCGCGCTCGCGCACCAGCGCGCGCACCGAATCACGTGCTTCCTGCACACGCTCGGCGGCCGGCATCTGGTTTTCCAGGCCGTCGCGCAATGCGCGGCGTGCAGCGAAGTACAGGTCGGCCAGCAGACGGTCCTTCCATGCATTCCAGAGCTTGGGGCTGGTGCCGGCGATATCGGCGCAGGTCAGCAGGTACAGGTAATCGAGGCGGTCACGGCTGGCCACCAGCGAGGCGAAGCGATGGATCACGTCCGGATCGGAAATGTCCTGCTTCTGTGCGGTCACCGACATGCGCAGGTGCTGCTCGACCAGCCAGGCGACCAGCTCGGTGTCGGACGTGCTCAGCCCATGGGCCTGGCAGAATTCGCGCGCGTCCACCGCGCCGAGTTCGGAATGGTCACCGCCACGGCCCTTGGCGATGTCATGGAACAGGCCAGCCAGCAGCAGCAGTTCCGGCTTGCGCAGCCGCGGCCATACTTCATGCGCGATGGAGAAGCGCTCGTCGGCGCGGCTGCTGGCGAACAGGCCGATGTTGCGCAGGACCATCAGCGTGTGCTGGTCCACGGTGTACACATGGAACAGGTCGAACTGCATGCGCCCGGACACCTGCGCGAACGCCGGAATCCACTGGCCGAGCACGCCCAGTCGCGCCATGCGCGCCAGCGTGTCCACCGCGCGCGGGCTGCGCATGAGGGCCATGAACTGCCCACGGGCGTCGACGCTGGCCTCGGTGTAGGCCGGCAGCACCGCCAGCGATTCGGCCAGCGCGCGCGCGGTCAGCGAATGCAGGCCGCGCACCTCCGGGTTGTACGCCCAGCTGGCGAACAACGCGAACACCTGCTGGATATCCCCTTGCGGCCACTGCGGATCATTGGCCGCCAGGTAGCCCCGGCGCAGCGAGAAACCGACGCTGACCGGTTCGGGCACGGCCTCGCCGTCGAACTGTTCCTCGAAGCGCTGCAGCAGGCGGTCGCTGATCCGACGCACCACCGTGGCGCTGCGGTAGAACCCCTGCATCATTTTTTCCACCGCCAGGCTTTCCACGTCATCATGGAAACCCAGGCGCGCGGCCAGCGTCTTCTGATAGTCGAAGCGCAGCCGTTCCTCCGGCCGGTTGGCCACCAGGTGCAGGCCAAAGCGCAGCTGCGCCAGTGCGCAACGCTCGCGGCGCAGGGCCGCGGCTTCGTCCAGGCCCAGATGCCCCAGCCCGACCAGGGCCTCCAGTTCGCGCACGCCAAACGCGCGCAGCGCCATCCAGCCCAGGGTATTGAGATCGCGCAGACCACCGGGGCCATCCTTGATGTCCGGCTCCAGGTTGTCGGCGGTATCGCCGAAGCGCTGATGACGGGCCAGCAGTTCGTCGCGCTTGGCCACGAAGAATTCGCGCGGCGGCCACAGCGAGTCGTCGTTGATGGCCCGCTTCAGCGATTGCCGCGCGGCGTCGTCGGCGACCAGCGGGCGCGATTCCAGCAAGGCGGTGAACACGGTCTGGTCGGCACTGGCGGTCACGCAGTCGTGCGCCGAGCGCACCGCGTGACTGACCGGCAGGCCGCAGTCCCAGAGCAGCGCGAACAGGCGCGCCAGGGCTGCCTCATGCCGGTGCTGGGCGCTGGCGTCTCCGAACACCAGCACGTCGATATCCGAACGTGGGAACAACTCGCCGCGCCCATAGCCGCCCACCGCAAACAGCGCCAGGCCGGCGTCGGCCGGCAGGCAACGCTGCCAGGCCAGGCGGATCAGGTGGTCGGCAGCGCGGGCGCGCAGCGCCAGCAGGCGCTCGATGTTGTCGCCCTGGTCAAAGCGGCGGTACAGGCGGGCATCCGCCTGTTGCAGGCTCTGCCGGGCCAGCGCCGCCCACTCGGGGTCGGCGACGGCATCGGCCGGCGCGTCCAGGACAGGGCTCGCCGGCAACATGCTCAGACCTGCGATTCGCCGGGCGAGAGGGTCAGCACGTCCACGCCGGTCTCGGTGACCGCGATCATGTGCTCCCACTGCGCCGACAGCTTCCGGTCCTTGGTGACCACGGTCCAGCCGTCCGGCAGCACCTTGTTGTAACGGGTGCCTTCATTGATCATCGGTTCGATCGTGAAGGTCATGCCCGGCTGCAGCACCAGACCCTGACCGGGCCGGCCGTAATGCACCACCTGCGGCTCGTCGTGATAGACCTTGCCGATGCCGTGACCGCAGTACTCGCGCACCACGCTGAAGCGCTCGGCCTCGGCCAGGCTCTGGATCGCATGGCCGATGTCGCCCAGGGTGGCTCCCGGCTTGACCGCGCGGATCCCGGCCCACATGGCCTGGTAGGTCACATCGACCAGACGGCGCGCCATCACCGACGGCGTGCCGACGAAGTACATGCGGCTGGTATCGCCGTGCCAGCCATCCTTGATGACGGTCACGTCGATGTTGACGATGTCGCCTTCCTTCAGGACCTTGCCCTCGCTGGGGATGCCGTGACAGATGACGTTGTTGACCGACGTGCAGACCGTTTTCGGGAAGCCGCGGTAGCCGACGTTGGCCGGCGTGGCCTTCTGCACGTTGATGATGTGGTCGTGGCAGATGCGGTCAAGCTCTTCAGTGGTCACGCCCGGCTTCACGTGCGGGGTGACGATGTCGAGCACTTCGCTGGCCAGGCGGCCGGCGACGCGCATCATTTCGATTTCCTCGGGGGTTTTCAGATTCACGCTCATGGCGGCCATTATCGCCGATCCGGGGCCTGTCTGAACGGGCTGAAGGGCAGTTTGTCCCAACCCGCCTCGCCTCGGCCACTCCTCGGCGCGGCCGGGTGAACGTAGAAAATGCGAAAAGCGGCCAGTTTTCGTCACGTTTCGCCCACGACCGCGCATTTATAAGGAAGCCAGCGCCCTCCGGCGCGCCTCCCCCGGCCCCACGGCGGTATCGACTCGTTCATCCAGGACCCCCGTCCAAGGAGAAGACTCATGCGATCCCTTCGACCTGCGCTGTTCAGCTTGACCCTGTTGGCCCTGGCGTCCCCTGCCCTGGCCGCTGATACCACCACGTTCAACGTGCGCATCATCATCACCAAGGCGTGCACGATCACCGCCGCGGCCGCCACCGACGTGGATTTCGGCTCGGCCCTGTCCACCGCGACCACGCCGTCCAACGCGCAGGGGTCGGTAACCGCCCAGTGTTCGGCGCTCACGCCCTACACCATCGCGTTGAATGCAGGCTCCAATGCCGGCACCGCCAATGACGTGACCACCCGGCGCATGATCAACACCAATTCGGCGGTCACCACCAACAACTTCGTTGGCTACCAGCTCTACTCCAATGCCACCCGTACCACCGTGTGGGGGGCCACCGCCGGCACCAACACCGTGGCCGGCACCGGCAACGGTGCGGCACAGGCCTACCCCATCTACGGCCAGGTCGCCAATCCGAGCGTGAACAACGCCGCGACCGGTAACTACCAGGACACCGTCACCGCCACCATCACCTACTGAGGTCGCCATGTCGGCATTCGAACGGACCCGATCACGGGCGTCCGCCGTGTATGGCTGCGCCTTCGCCGCGGTAAGCATGGTCCTCGCCGCCGGCAGCCAGGCAGCCAGCCTGCAGGTGGCCCCGACCTCCCTGCAGCTCGGCCCCCGCCAGAACGCCGAGGAGTTATGGATCAGCAACAGCGGCACCACGCCAGTGGACGTGCAGGCCAGGGTGTTCCGCTGGACCCAGCGCGATGGCCGCGACGAGTTGGAACAGACTACCGACCTGGTGCTCAGCCCGCCCATGCAGGCGCTCGCCGCCGGGCAGCAGCAGCTGATCCGCGTGGTCCGCCAGAAGCCGGAGCCGCCGGGCGAGCAGCTGTCCTATCGGGTGATCGTCGACGAAGTTCCGGACCTCGACCCCAATCGGCAAGGCATGCAGTTCGTGCTGCGCTATTCCCTGCCAGTGTTCGTGCAACCCGAGGCGAATCCCGAAGGCAAGCCGGATCTTCAGGCCACGCTGTTGACCCAGCCCGACGGCAGCCTGGCTCTGGAAGTGCACAACCGGGGGACCGGCTATGCGCAACTGGCGGACCTGGCGACCGGCCCCCTGGAGCGCCCGCAGATCTTCAAGCCAGGCTTGGTCGGCTACGTCCTCAGCGGCCAGACCATGCGCTGGCCGCTGGAGCTTCCGGCTGCCCGCCTCGACGCGGCAAGCCTATCGGCAAAAATCAATGGCGCTTCGCAAGCCACGCCACTGCCTGCGACGCCACCGGCTCGCTGAGGCCTGCATGCGCGCCGCTTTGGCTGCTGCTGCGGTCTCGCCGGGAATGCTCGCGGCCGAGGCGCGCGCGGCCACGGCACCGGCCGACAGTGGGTACGAGACCGGGACGATCGGTGCGGCGGACGACGTGATGTTGCCTGCGCCCACACCCCTGACCGCGCCGCAGACGCTGTATCTGGACGTCACCCTCAACGGCACCCCGCGCGGCCTGCTGCCGTTCACCGAATCGGCTGGCCAGCTGCGCGCCGACCCGGCGGTACTGCGCCAGCTCGGATTCGGTGCGCGGGGCGATGCACCGGTGCCTCTCGAGCAGATCAGCGGCGTGGTGGTGCGCTATGACGCGTCCATGCAGACCCTGGCGCTGGAGGTGCCACTGGAGCAGCTGGACCTGCCGACCACCGAGATCGGCCAGGTGCGCGAGACCACACCGGTGGCCAGCGCCTCGCCAGGCGCGCTGCTCAACTACGACGTGTATGCCAGTCAGAATGAGGACGCCGGCAACCTCGCGCTCACCGCGGAAGCGCGCGTGTTCGGGCTGGGCCGCGGCGTGCTGCGCAGCAGCCAGCTGCTGCGCACCTTCCAGGAGGGCAATGGCGGCGGCTGGCGCGGTGAGAGCGTGCGCCTGGACAGCCGCTGGGAAGTGGACTTCCCCGACCAGGCATTGACCCTGACCGTCGGCGACTTTTTCAGCGGCTTCGTCGACTGGAGCCGCCCCGTGCGGATGGGCGGCATCCAGATCGGTCGCAATTACGGATTGCAGCCTTACCGGGTGTTGACCCCGACCCCCAGCTTCCTGGGCGAGGCCGTGGTGCCCTCGACCGTGGAGTTGTACGTGGACGGGCTGCGCCAGTACAACGGCGAGGTGCCGGTCGGCCCGTTCCAGCTCGGCGCACAACCCGGCATCAGCGGCACCGGCAATGCGCAGGTGGTGATCACCGATGCCTATGGCCGCATGCAGACTCTGGATTTTTCCTTCTACGGCACCCAGCAGCTGCTGGCCGAGGGCCTTTCAGACTGGTCGGCCGGCATCGGCCGCATGCGTCGCGACTACGGGATCCGCTCGTTCGCGTATGACGACGCCACGGTCGGCAGCGCGACCTGGCGACGCGGGGTCAGCAACCGCTTCACCGCCGAACTGCATGCCGAAGGCGGCGGCGGCATCGCCAGTGCCGGGGCCGGCGGCTGGTGGCAGCTCGGCCTGGCCGGCGTGCTCAATGCCTCTTACGCCCACAGCCGCCGCGATGGCCGCGACGGCGGCCAGTGGTCACTGGGGTACAGCTGGAACAACCGGGTGTTCAACCTCAACGCCTCGACCCTGCGCACCCACGGTGACTTCCAGGACCTGGGCAGCCTGCAGGGCGCACGCCCGCCGGATGTGACTGACCAGGTCACCGCCGGGGCCAGCCTGGGTCGACTGGGGTCACTCAGTGCCAGCTACCTGCGCCTGTCCTACCCGGACGGCGACGACCGCCGCTATGCCAGTGTGTTCTGGAACCGCACGTTCTCCGACCGCTGGTCGGCCTATGCCTCGTTCAACCAGAACCTGGACGAGAGCGCCGACCGCAGCATTTATCTGTCGGTATCGGCCAGCCTTGGCCGCAACCGTCAAAGCAATCTGGCCCTGCAGCGCAACGGCGACCGCAACCTGTACACGGTGGATGTCTCGCAACCGGTCCCGGGCGACGGCAGCCAGGGCGGTTATGGCTGGCGCGTGCAGGCGCGGCACGGTGACGACGGCACCGGCGGGCTCGCCGAAGTGGGTTGGCTGAACCGGGTGGGCCGCTACTCCGCCGGTGCCGCACGCCAGGGCGACAGCACCTTCGCCTACGCCAATGCCAGCGGCAGCCTGGTGTGGATGGGCGGCCACGTGTTTGCCGCGCGCGAAGTACCGGACGCCTTCGCGGTGGTCTCCACCGATGGCGTGGCCGGGGTGCCGGTGCGGTTGGAAAACCGGCCGATCGGCGTCACCGACCGCAATGGTCTGCTGCTGGTGACGCCGCTGCTGTCGTGGCAGCGCAATCGGCTGTCGATCGACACCCTGGACCTGCCCGCCGACATGCGCGCCGAGCGGGTGGACACTCAGGTCACACCGCGGCAGAGCGCGGGGCTGGGCGTGAGCTTCGGACTGCGCCGCGTCCGTGCGATCACCCTGGTGCTGCATGACGCGCAAGACCAGCCACTGCCAGCCGGCAGCCAGGTGCGCCTGCCCGACCAGCGCAGCGCGACCGTGGGCTACGACGGCGAGGTGTATCTGGAAGACCTGCCCACGCGCGCACGGCTGGACGTGGACACGCCTGACGGCCGCTGCGTGGTGGAGGTGCCACTGGCCAGTGCTGCCGGCAGTGGACCGGTGCGGCTGGGCCCGCTGCGCTGCCAGCCGGACGCGACGCCATGAGCCCGCGACTGCTCCTGGGAATGTTGTTGTTTTTCGCCGGAAGCCTGCTGGCAGGCACCGCGCGCGCCGACACCACCTGCACCACCAGCACACCGGTAACGGCGGCCTTCGGCAACGTGGCCAATGCCGCCGGCAGCCCCACTCCGACCAGCACCAGCTTCACCATCACCTGCAACACCGCCGCGCTCAGCCTGCTGGCCACGGCCTCGGTGCGGGCCTGCATCGGCATCGGTGTGGGGACGACCGGCGTGGCGATTTCGCCGCTGCGGCGGATGACCAATGCCAACGGCGATGCCATGAATTTCCAGCTGTACACCAGCGCGTCCAACAACGTCATCTGGGGACTCACACCGGGGGCAACGCCGGCCCCGCTCGTGGTGGACCTCAATTACTCGGTGCCGCTGCTGACCGGCGGCAGCGGCGCGGTCACGGTGACCATCTACGGTCAGGTGCCGGCCAGCCAGACCTTGTCAGCGGGCAACTACAGCACCAGCTTCAGCGGGGCCGACGTACGCCTGCAGTACGCGTTCAACGAAGTCCTGCTGGGCACCGCCACCGCGCCGGCCGCCTGCACCACCACGGCGGGCGTGGCCGGCAACAAAACCGCCACCGGCGGCTTCCCGTTCACCGTCACCGCCACGGTGCTGCCGCAGTGCAGCGCCTATGTCACCACGGACATGGACTTCGGCAGCAACGCCGGAGCCATCACCGGCAACATCGACCGTACCTCGACGATCGGGCTGACCTGCCTGAACCGCACCGCCTACACCATCGCGCTGGACAACGGCCTGTATGCCAACGGCACGGTCAGGCGGATGCGGCATACCACCAACAGCGCCTGGTTCATCCCCTACGAACTCTATCGGGAAAGCACACGCAGCCAACGCTGGGGCAGCACCGCCAATGTCGACCTGGTCAGCGGCACCGGTACCGGCAGCGCGCAGGTACTCACCGTGTACGGACGTGCGCCCCCGACCAGCGGGCCGGTCGCCGCCGGCAGCTACAGCGACCAGATCAAGGTCACCATCACCTACTAGGCGCTCAAGCAGGCCGACGGCGGGCCGATACCGAATGCGAGCCTTCGCCTGCATTCGCCCATGCCCCGCCTCCCCATCATGCTGTGTGCCGTCCTGCTGACGGCCGCCCTGCCCCCGCCCGCCGCCGCGCGATCCGCTGAGCCGGCTCCGGCTCCGGTGCCGCTGCGCATCCAGCTGAAGATCGTGGATGCCTGCCGGCTGGACGCCGGCGCACGGCCCGCCGCCTGCGCCACCCCGCACCGCCGCAGCGACGCTGACACACCAACGCCGCCCCAGGTGCAGGCATTGACCCCGCCGATGGATGCCGGCCCTGACGCACAGCGCGCATGGCACACCCTGACCTTCTGAAAGAGCTGGCCGCCTGCGTGCTGCTCGCTGCCAGCAACGCTGCGCAGGCGCTGGAAGTCTCGCCGTTGTCGGTCACCCTGGCTCCCGGCCAGCGCGATGACAGCGTGTGGCTGTACAACGACAGCGACCAGCCCTGGCAGGGACAGGCCCGTCTTTACCACTGGGCCCAGAGCGCCGAGCAAGAACGGCTGGAACCGGCCGAGGTGCTGGCCGTCAGCCCGTCCGAACTGCGCCTGCCGGCACACGGCCGGCAGCGCGTACGACTGGTCTGGTCCGCGGCCACGCCGACCACCGAGCAGAGCTACCGGCTGGTGCTGCGCGCCGGGCAGAACAGCCCAGCCGTGCAGATCTCGCTGCCGGTGTTTGTCGCCGCTGCCGGGCGCAGCGCCGGCCCGGCGCTGGCGGTGCGGGTGCTGGCCGGCCCCGGCCCGGCGATGCTCGAGCTGTACAATGCCGGCGCGCACCACGCCCGCCTGTCCGACCTCGCGTTCGAGCCTACGGGGGGCGCGACGCTGCCGCTGCTGCCTGGCCTTTCCGGCTACGTGCTGGCCGGCCAGACTCGCCGCTGGCCCCTTCCCGGAGCAGCAGCGACCTACGCGGACGGGCGTTTCAGCGCCCGGCTCGGCCAGGACGCCCCTGCTCTGCTGGCTCCGCTGGACCCCGTATTTGCGCCGAGCCAGACCAGCGGGCTATAATCGACTGGATTTCCCGCGCCCTCGTGGCCTGGAACCCGTCAACACCGGACGTCACCGGTGAATACACACCTGTTGCCCCCATTCGTGCCGGGGTGCTCCGCAAGGAGTTCGGTCACGGAAGCAACAGGGAAGCCCAACCCCGGAACCTCCCGCCTCGCGGCGGACCGCCCATTCCCTTTCCGTGGCGGCCGGTTCCCCTTCAGGAGTTTTGCAATGCCCCAGGTCACCATGCGTCAGATGCTGGAAGCCGGCGTCCACTTCGGCCACCAGACCCGTTACTGGAACCCCAAGATGGGCCAGTACATCTTCGGCGCCCGCGGCAAGATCCACATCATCAACCTGGAAAAGACCGTTCCGCTCTTCAACGACGCGATGAACTTCATTTCCAGCGTTGCCCAGAAGCGCGGCACCATCCTGTTCCTGGGCACCAAGCGCAGCGCCCGCGAATCGATCCGTGAAGAAGCCGAGCGTTGCGGCATGCCGTACATGAACCAGCGTTGGCTGGGCGGCACCCTGACCAACTTCCGTACCGTCAAGCAGTCGGTTGCCCGCCTGAAGGAACTGGAAGCCGGCGAAACCGACGGCACCTTCGACAAGCTGGTCAAGCACGAAGTGCTGGGCCTGCGTCGCGAGCGCGACAAGCTGGAAGCCTCGCTGGGCGGCATCAAGGACATGAACCGTCTGCCGGACGCCATCTTCGTCATCGACATCGGCCACGAAGACATCGCCATCAAGGAAGCCAAGAAGCTCGGCATCCCGGTGATCGCCGTGGTTGACACCAACTACAACCCGGAACTGGTCGACTACGCGATCCCGGGCAACGACGACGCCATCCGCGCCGTGCAGCTGTACGCTCGCGCCGCTGCTGACGCCGTGCTGGAAGGCAAGGCTGCTGCTCCGCACGCTGCCAGCGTCCGTGAAGAAGAGTTCACCGAAGCGGCGGCTGAAGAAGCCAAGCCGGCCCGTCGCGCTCCGGCCAAGAAGGCCGCTGCCGACAAGGGTACCGAGGCCTGATTCCGGCCTGCGGTGGGTGTCCGCACCCACCGCGCCCTGTCTGCTGCCGCAGGCGCGACAGGGTCTTTGTCACACGGGCCGGCCACCATGCCGGCCCAACCCCTTTCTTATGTGAGGAATTCCCGTGGAAATCACTGCTTCCCTGGTCAAGGAACTGCGCGAGCGCACTGGCGCCGGCATGATGGAGTGCAAGAAGGCGCTGGCTGAAAACGGCGGCGACATCAACGCTGCTGCTGAAGCCCTGCGCAAGTCCGGCGCTGCCAAGGCCGACAAGAAGGCTGACCGCGTGGCCGCCGAAGGCCGTCTGGGCCTGGCCCAGGACGGCGGCAAGGCCGTGCTGGTCGAAGTCAACTCGGAAACCGACTTCGTCGCCAACGACTCCAACTTCAAGAACTTCGTCGACGCCGTCGCCGCTGCCGCACTGGCCTCGGGCGCTGCCGACGTGGAAGCCCTGAAGTCCGCCACCCTGGCTTCCGGCCAGACCGTGGAAGAAGCCCGCGCCACCGCGATCCAGACTCTGGGTGAAAACATCCAGATCCGTCGCCTGGTCAAGGCCGAAACCACCGGCAACATCGGTGCCTACGTGCACACCAACGGCAAGGTCGGCGTGCTGGTCGAACTGGTCGGCGGCGACGTCGAGCTGGCCCGTGGCCTGGCCATGCACGTGGCTGCCATGAAGCCGCCGCACAACAAGGCGGCCGACGTGCCGGCCGAGTTCGTGGCGAAGGAAAAGGAAATCGAACTGGCCAAGATGTCCGAGAAGGACAAGTCCAAGCCGGCCGAAATCCTGGAAAAGATCATCAGCGGCAAGATCAACAAGATCGTCAGCGAAGTGACCCTGTACGGCCAGTCGTACGTGCTGGACGGCGACAAGACCGTCGAGCAGGTCGTCACCGCTGCCAAGGCCGACGTGACCGGCTTCCAGCTGCTGGTCGTGGGCGAAGGCATCGAGAAGGTGGTGGAAGACTACGCCGCCGAAGTGATGAAGCAGGCCGGTCTGGCCTGATTTTCGCCTTGACGCGATAACGAAAAAACCCGGCGAAAGCCGGGTTTTTTTGTGCCCCTTGAATCAGGACTTGGCCAGCAAGGTGACTTCTTCGTAGGGCTGTACGACCACCCAGCCTTCGCCGGCGAACTTCAACTGCAGGGTCTCGCCCGAGCCCCGGCCCAGCAGCGTGCCCAGCGAGATGTCGGTGACGACTTCCGGGGTCAGCGAGCCCGACCAGGCCACGGTCGAGTTCGGGTCGGTGAAGATCGGACCGGTCTGCGCGTTCACCGGGAGGGTCATGGGCTCGTAGTGCGAGGTGATTGCCACGATGCCGTGACCGCTCAGGCGGATGTTGAACAGCCCGCCCGCCAGCATACCGGCCACCTTGCGCATCATCGTGATCTGCGAATCGATGCCGTCCTCGAAGGCCAGCACGTCGTTGCCATTGACGAACACCGAGTCGCCTTCCAGCCGCAGCAGGGTGATCTTCTTGCCCATGTCGGCCAGATAGACCCGCCCCTGCCCCTCGACCTTCATCAGGCGCAGACCCTCGCCGGTGGCCAGCTTCTTGAGCAGATTGCCCACGCCGCGCTCCAGCACGCCCTCGCGGGTGAACTTCACCGCCCCCTTGCGCGCCACCATCGCCCCGGACTTGGACCACACCCGCCCATCCAGCCGGACTTCGAGCATGTAGGGACTTTCCAGTTCGAACGCATCGGCACTGAGGTCTTTTTCCTGCGTGGACGCCAGGAATTCCTTGAGCGACTTCACAGCCATCGGCAGCAACTTCCTTTTAAGTGAGTGCGCGCATGGTACAGGTTGGGCGGATGTGTTAACAAAGAGATCAGGAGGCCACCCTTTTCTCAAATCCAGGGTGACGAATCTCACGAATCCGGACATGGCAAGCACTACGACTCAAATCTGTGACGCACCCCATGTATTCTTGCCACATCACCTTAGTGTTCCTGCCATGTCTCCCGAGCTGACTGCCGCCCTGGCGCTCTGCCGCAACCTGCCCTCGCCGCCCGGAATCGCCCTGCGCATCATCGAGCTGGCGCAGAACCCGGAAGCGGACATCACCACCGCTGCCGATATCATCGGCATCGACATGGCGTTGAGCGCGCGCATGTTGCGCATCGCCAATTCGCCGCTGTACGCAAGCCGCCGGCGGATCGAGAACCTCGGCCAGGCGCTGACCATGCTCGGCCTGAATGCCACCGTCAGCCTCGCCCTGGGCTTCACCGTCACCCGTGACCTGACCGCCCCCGGCCAGGGCCAGGACGTGCGTGAGCGCGCCTGGCGGCGCAGCATCCTCAGTGCGCTGGCAGCCAGCCTGCTGGGCCAGGCCCGCGGCCTGCGCAAGGCGGAAGAGCTGATGCTGGCCGGCCTGCTGCAGGACATCGGCATCCTGGTCCTGGCCCAGAGCGAACCGGACCGCTACCTGCCGGTGCTGCGCGCCGCCACGGACAACGACCAGTTGCTGGAACTGGAGCGGGAGCAGCTGGACTGCACCCACGCCGAGGTCGGTGCCTGGATGGCCGAGCAGTGGGACCTGCCGCGCTACCTGGTGGACGCCATCGCCCGCAGCGAATCGCCGGAAGCCACCGAAGACAAGTTCCAGGCCTGCGTGGCGGTCTCCGGCGCGGTCGCCGACATCTGGCTCAGCACCGATGCCGATGCCGCCCGCGAGCTGGCCCTGCAGCGGGTCCACGACACCCTGCAGCTGGACAGCGCCCAGTTCGACCAGGTACTGGCCCGGATCAGCGAAGCCCTGCCGGACATCGGGGCGCTGTTTGAAACCACCCTGACCTCACCGCTGCGCGTGCAGCAGTTGATCGACCACGCCCAGGAGCTGGCCACCCTGCGCAACCTGCGCGAGATGCAGGATGCGGCGATGGCGCGTCAGCGCGCGGACGAATTTGAAGCCCGTGCCAACCGGCTGGCCGAACAGGCCCACCGCGATGCCCTCACCGGCGTGCTCAACCGTCGCCAGCTCGAAGCGGTGCTGGAACAGGAATTCAACCGTGCCACCCGGCACGGCTGGCCGCTGTCGGTCGCTTTCATCGATCTGGACGACTTCAAGAAGGTCAACGACGCCCACGGCCACCTGCTGGGTGACGAAGTCCTGCGCAGCTTTGCTTCCAAGCTGCAGGAACAGCTGCGCAGCAGCGACACCGTGGCCCGCTTCGGCGGCGAGGAGTTCATCGCCCTGCTGCCCAACACCACCGAAGGGGTGGCGCTGGAGGTGGTGCGCCGGGTCCTGGCCAACATCGTCAACACCCCGATGGCCGAGGTGGGCGGCAGCCCGCTCTACATCACCTTCTCGGCCGGGGTCGCCACCCAGGGCGGGTATGAGCGCTTTGCCGAGGTCCAGGACCTGCTCAAGGCTGCCGACGACGTGCTGTACCGCTCCAAGAGTCTGGGCCGCAACCGGGTCATCGCCCGTTCGCCCGGTACCGAGCCTGCCTGAACGGGTGCCGGGTGCCGGGTGGCGTCGCGGCGGCCTGCGCCGCGGCGCAACAAAATTTCTACGCCGGCTGACGCCGCATCCAGTAGAATTCCCGCGTTTTCCACGCACCCAGAGGCCACCATGTCCAATCTCATCTATCGCCGCATCCTGTTGAAAGTTTCCGGGGAGGCGCTGATGGGAGACGAGGACTATGGCATCGACCCCAAGGTCATCAACCGCCTGGCCCGTGAAGTGATTGAAGCCCAGCAGGCCGGCGCCGAAGTGGCCCTGGTGATCGGCGGCGGCAACATCTTCCGCGGGGCCGGCCTGGCCGCCGGCGGCATGGACCGCGTGACCGGCGACCAGATGGGCATGCTGGCCACCGTGATCAACGCGCTGGCGATGCAGGACGCACTGGAAAAGCTCGGGGCCAAGGCCCGCGTGATGAGCGCCATCAAGATCAACGACGTGTGCGAGGACTACATCCGCCGCCGCGCCATCCGCCACCTGGAAAAGGGCCGTCTGGTGATCTTCGCCGCCGGCGTCGGCAGCCCGTTCTTCACCACCGACTCCGGTGCCGCCCTGCGCGCCATCGAGATCGGCGCGGACCTGCTGCTGAAGGCGACCAAGGTCGACGGCGTGTACGACAAGGACCCCAACAAGTACAGCGATGCGGTCCGCTTCGACAGCCTCACCTACGACGAAGTGATCACCCGCGGGCTGGAAGTGATGGACACGGCGGCCTTTGCCCTGGCTCGTGACAGCGACCTGCCGCTGCGCGTGTTCGACATGGGCCAGCCCGGCGAGCTGCTGAAGATCCTGCACGGCGAGAACATCGGCACCCTGGTGCGCGGCCGCAGCAACGCCTGATGCGTGTTTCCGGGTACCGACCAACGGTCGGTACCTACCGGGTATTGAGACACCCCGCTGGTCGTCGCGGCCCCTGCCACCCGGCACCGGCCTTGGTTCACCGGATTTCGCCTATAATCGCCCGATTCTCTGTGACATCCAGGATTCGGGCGATGCTCAACGACATCAAGAACGACGCGCAGACGCGCATGGCCAAGAGCATCGACGCTCTGAAGCACACCCTCACCTCGGTCCGCACCGGCCGTGCCTCGCCGGCGCTGCTGGACCGCGTCGTCGTCAATGCCTACGGCAACGCCTCCACGCCGCTGAACCAGGTCGCGTCGATCTCCAATGCCGACGCCCACTCGCTGCTGGTCACGCCCTTCGACAAGGGCATGATCAAGGAAATCGAGAAGGGCCTGTACAACGCCGAGTTCACCCCGAACACCCTGGGCACCAGCATCCGCATCAACATGCCGGCACCGACCGAAGAGCGCCGCAAGGAGCTGGCCAAGCAGGTGCAGAAGGAAGGCGAAGGCGCAAAGATCGCCATCCGCAACATCCGTCAGGACGCCAACAAGGCCATCGCTGCCCAGCTCAAGGACAAGGCGATCAGCGAAGACGACAAGAAGCGCGGCGAAGACGACATCCAGAAGCTGACCGACAGCGCCATCAAGGATGTCGACAAGGTGGTCGCCGACAAAGAAAAGGAACTGATGCAGGTCTGAGCCCATGTCCCAGGCCCCGACCCCTGCTGCCGGCGTACCCCGCCACCTGGCCATCATCATGGATGGCAACGGGCGCTGGGCGCAGAAGCGTCGCCGCCCGCGCGTGATCGGCCATCGTGCCGGCGCGCGCGCGGTCAATCGCACCATCGACTTCTGCCTCGAGCGCGGCATTGCCGCGCTGACGCTGTTTGCCTTCTCCAGTGAAAACTGGGGCCGGCCGACCGAGGAAGTCGACGCACTGATGAAGCTGTTCCTCAACGCGCTCGAGCGCGAAGTGGACGAGCTGCATCGGCGCGGCGTGCGCGTGCGCTTCATCGGCGAACGCGAGCGTTTCGGTGCCGGCCTGGTCAGTCGCATGCAGCTGGCCGAACAGCGCACCGCCGACAACACCGCCATGACCCTGAGCATTGCCGCCAGCTACGGCGGCCGCCAGGACATCGCCCGTGCCGCGCGCGAATTGGCCACCGAAGTGGCCGCCGGCCGACTGCTTCCCGAGCAGATCGACGAAGCACTGCTGGGCAGCCGCGTGGCCCTGGCCGACATGCCCGCCCCCGATCTGTTCATCCGCACCGGCGGCGATACCCGCATCAGCAACTTCCTGCTGTGGCAGCTGGCCTACACCGAACTGTGGTTCACCGACGTGCTGTGGCCCGAGTTCGACGCCACCCACCTGCAGCAGGCGCTGGACGCCTATGCCTCGCGTGAACGGCGCTTTGGCCTGACCAGCGCCCAGATCGCCGCCCTGGCCACCGAGACGTCCCACCCATGACCAAAACCCGAGTCATCGCCGCGCTGATCATGGCGCCGGTTGCCATTGCCGCCATCCTGCTGCTGCCCACCCAATGGCTGGCCGCAGCGGCCGCCGCCGTATTCCTGATCGGCCTGTGGGAATGGCTGAAGCTGGCCCAGGTGGAAGACACCCTCGCCCGCACCGTGCTGCTGGTGCTGAACCTGGTGCTGATGGTGCTCATCGTGTGGGCCGATGCAGGCACCCTGGTGCTGTACCAGATCGCCGCCCTGGTCGGTATCGGCTGGTGGCTGATGGCGCTGTTGTGGCTGCGCTTCTTCACCTTCGGGGCCGAGCCGGGCAGCCATGCCCGCGCGCTCAAGCTGCTGGCCGGCTCACTGGCGATCGTGCCGGCGTGGGCCGCGCTGGTGCTGATCCATGCCAGCGGCACGCAGGGCCATCTGTGGCTGCTGACCGCCCTGGCGATTGTCTGGGCGGCGGACTCCGGTGCCTACTTCGCCGGGCGCAGCTTCGGTCGTACCAAGCTGGCCCCGCGCATCAGCCCCAACAAGACCTGGGAAGGCCTGGTCGGCGGCCTGCTGGCCGGCCTGCTGGTGGCGCTGGTGTTCGGCTGGATTGCCGGCGTCACCCCCGACCAGGTCCTCGGCCTGGTGGTCACGACGGTTGTGGCCGTATTCGCCTCGGTGCTGGGTGATCTGTATGAGAGCCTGATCAAGCGCCACGCCGGTGCCAAGGACTCGGGTCATATCATCCCGGGTCATGGCGGGGTGCTGGACCGCATCGACGGCGTTCTGGCCGCCCTGCCGGTGTTCGCACTGGGCAAGGAAATCTTCGGATTCTGAGCATGCACAGCCTCCCAGCCCTCCGCCAGGTCGCCGTGTTCGGTGCCACCGGTTCGATCGGCGCGTCCGCCCTGGATGTGATCGCGCGCCATCCTGAGCGCTACCGCGCCAGCGTGCTGGCCGCCGGCAGCCAGGTTCAGGCCCTGCTGGCACTGTGCGCGATCCATCGCCCCGATCACGCGGTGATCGCCGACGAAACGGGGTTTACCGCCCTGCGCGACGGGCTGCGCCAGGCCGGCCTGCCGACCCAGGCGCATGCCGGTGCCGCCGCGCTCGACCAGCTCGCCGCCAGCGACACCTGCGACACCGTGGTGGCCGCCATCGTCGGCGCGGCGGGGCTGTCTTCGACCCTGGCCGCGGCCAGCGCCGGCAAGCGCATCCTGCTGGCCAACAAGGAGTCGCTGGTCCTGGCCGGTGAGCTGCTGATGCAGCGCGCCAACGCCGCCGGTGCCGAGATCATTCCGATCGACAGCGAGCACAGCGCGATCTTCCAGTGCCTGCGCTCGCGCGATGCCAGCCTGGACCAGGCCGGCGTGCGCCGGATCCTGCTCACCGCGTCGGGCGGCCCGTTCCGCGGGCGTTCGCGCGCCGAACTGGAACAGGTCACTCCTGCCCAGGCCGTGGCCCACCCCAAGTGGAGCATGGGCCCGAAGATCTCGGTCGACTCGGCCACCTTGATGAACAAGGGTCTGGAAGTCATCGAAGCCCATCATCTGTTCAGCGTGCCCGGCGAACGTATCGAGGTGCTGGTGCACCCGCAGAGCCTGGTGCATTCGCTGGTGGAGTTCATCGACGGTTCCACCCTGGCCCAGCTGGGCCTGCCGGACATGCGCACGACCCTCGCGGTGGGCCTGGGCTGGCCACAGCGGATCGAGTCGGGCGTGGCGGGACTGGACCTGCTGACCCAGGGACGTCTCGATTTCGAAGCCCCTGACACGGATGCCTTCCCCTGCCTGCGTCTGGCCTGGCAGGCAATGGCCGCGGGCGGCACCGCTCCGGCCATCCTGAACGCCGCCAACGAAGTTGCGGTTTCAGCGTTTCTTCAGGGGCGAATCGCTTTCCTGAACATCCCGGCACTGGTCGCTAACGCGCTTTCAACACTCCCGGCCACCGCCGCCGATACACTGGACAGCCTGCTGGCGGCCGACCAGCGGGCCCGCCAGATCACCCAAACCGCCATCGACACGCACTGAATGCCCTTCCCACTTCTTGACCGCGACGTCCAACATGGGTGAATTCATCGGTTCTGTCTGGTGGATGATCGTCAGCCTCGGCGTGCTGGTCACCTTCCACGAGTTCGGTCATTACTGGGTTGCCCGGCGCTGCGGGGTGAAAGTGCTGCGCTTCTCGGTGGGCTTCGGCAAGCCGCTGTGGATGCGCCGCAACCGCGCCGGCACTGAATTTGCCATCGCCGCCATTCCGCTGGGCGGTTACGTGAAAATGCTGGACGAACGCGAGGTCGAGGTACACCCCGCCGAGCGTGGCCAGGCCTTCAACCACAAGAGCGTCTGGCAGCGTATCGCCATCGTCGCCGCTGGCCCCCTGGCCAACCTGCTGCTGTGCGTGGCCCTGCTGTGGGCGATGTTCGTGCTGGGCAAGCAGGACTATTCGGCCACCGTCGGCCGCGCGACCGGCATGGCCCAGACCGCCGGCCTGCAGACCGGCGACCGCGTGCTGAGCGTGGATGACCGCGAGGTGGTGACCGCCGGGCAGGCCAGCATGGCCCTGACCACAGCCGCCATGGACCGCCGCGACGCCACCCTGACCGTGCTCGACGCCCAGCAGCAGGAGCGCACGCGCGTGCTGCCGCTGTCGCAGCTGCCGGACGGCTTCGACGAACGCTGGGTCCCCTCGCTGGCCGGACTCACCTGGCAGTTCCGCGTACAGCCTGCCCTGGTCGAACGGATCGAACCCGGCCACCCGGCCGAGGGCGTGCTGATGCCCGGCGATCTGTTGCTGGCCGTGGACGGTGTCCGCATCGATTCGGCCGAACAGGTTCCCGCCGAGGTCCGCGCGCTGGGTCAGCGCGGAGGCCCCGGCATGATCGAGGTCCAGCGCGGACAGGACCGCATGGCGCTGGAAATCACCCCGCAACAGGGCAAGGACGCGCGCGGCCAGCCGACCTGGCAGATCGGTGTCGGCTTCCCCCAGAACAGCGCGCCGGTCTACGACACCACCCTGAAGTACGGCCCCCTGGCCGCCCTGCCCGCCGCCCTGCGTGAAACCGCCCGTGCCGCCAGCGATTCGCTGGGCATGATGCGTCGCATGATCACCGGCGCGGCCTCGCTGCAGAACGTTTCCGGCCCGGTCACCATCGCCCGCGTGGCCAATGTTTCAGCCCAGCGCGGGCTGGATTGGTTCCTGTGGTTCCTGGCGGTGATGTCGCTCAGCCTGTGCATCATCAACCTGCTGCCGATCCCGATCTTGGACGGCGGGCACCTGCTGTATTACCTTATTGAGTTGGTCAAGGGCAGCCCGCTGAGCGAGCGTGCCATGGCAGCAGGTCAGTACATCGGCCTGGCATTGCTGGCCGGCCTGATGGGATTGGCGTTCTACAACGACATCCTCGGGCTGGCTTCGCGATGAACTTTTTCCTTTTGTCGTCGTCTTATGCGCCGGCATCCCGCAACATTGCATTCGACTCCAACCGGACGTGACATGACGCGACTCCCCAACCGCCGCCTGCTTGCCCTTGCACTTGCCGCCGGTTTCGGCGTGCCGGCCCTGGCCCAGGCAGCCGAGCCCTTCACCGTCAGCGACATCCGTGTCGATGGTCTGCAGCGCATCACCTCCGGTACCGTGTTCACCTACCTGCCGGTGAACCGTGGCGACACCGTGACGGACAGCAAGGTCGGCGAATCGATCCGTGCCCTGTACAAGACCGGCTTCTTCGAGGACGTGCAGCTGCAGCGCCAGGGCGACATCCTGGTGGTCACGGTCAAGGAACGCCCAGCGATCAACAAGCTGACCGTCACCGGCAACAAGGACATCAAGAGCGACCAGCTGCTCAAGGGCCTGAGCGACATCGGCCTGAGCGAAGGCGGCACCTTCGACCGCCTGAGCCTGGATCGCGTGACCCAGGAACTGCGCCGCCAATACAACGACCGTGGCAAGTACAACGTCGAGATCACCCCGACCGTCAGCCCGCTGGACCGCAACCGCGTGGACATCACCATTGCGATCAAGGAAGGCAAGGCCGCCAAGATCCAGCACGTGAACCTGGTGGGTACCGAGAAGTTCCCGGCCGAGGACATCCTGGAAACCTGGGAATCCAAGGAGCACAACTGGGCATCCTGGTACCGTCGTGACGACCAGTACTCCAAGGAAAAGCTCTCCGGCGACCTTGAAAAGCTCAACTCCTGGTACCTGGACCGCGGCTACGTGGACTTCAGCATCGACTCCACCCAGGTGTCGATCAGCCCCGACAAGCGCGACATGTTCATCACCGCCGGCGTAACCGAAGGTGAGCAGTACAAGATTTCCGAGATCAAGGTCACCGGCGACACCATTCTTCCGCAGGAAGACGTGGAGCGCATGGTCATCCAGAAGTCCGGCGACACCTTCTCGCGTGCGCTGCTGGAATTCAGCTCGGACACCATCACCAATTCGCTGTCCAACATCGGCTACGCCTTCGCCAAGGTGAATCCGATTCCGACCAGCAACCGTGCCGAGCAGACCGTCGCGATCAACATGCAGGTCGTGCCGGGTCCGCGCGTGGGCGTGCGTCGCATCATCTTCAAGGGCAACACCCGCACCTCCGACGAAGTCTTGCGTCGTGAAATGCGCCAGTTCGAAAACAGCTGGTACTCGCAGGCCGCGATCGACCGCTCCAAGATCCGTCTGCAGCGTCTGGGCTACTTCGAGTCGGTGGACGTGGAAACGCCTGCCGTCACCGGCAGCAACGACCAGGTGGACGTGGTCTACAACGTGAAGGAAACCACGTCGGGCAGCTTCGTGTTCGGCCTGGGCTACTCGCAGTCCTACGGCATGACCACCTCGGTGCAGCTGTCGCAGAACAACTTCCTGGGCGGCGGCAACCGCGTGTCGGTCGAAGCCTCGCGCAGCAGCTACCTGCAGCGTTACGGCTTCAGCTACACCAACCCGTACTTCACCGATGACGGCGTGTCGCTGGGCTACAACCTGTCCTGGCGCGAGCTGGATTACTCCGACTTCAACACCGCGCAGTACAACAGCACCAACGGTGCCGCGCAGGTGGTGTTCGGCGTGCCGATCACCGAGAACGACACCGTCTCGCTGATGGTGGGCATCGACAGCAACCAGATCACCACGTACCAAGGCTCGACCCCGCAGTCGATCATTGACTACATCGACGCCATCGGCCAGCGCACGTTCCATTCCTGGCGCACCGAACTGGGCTGGGCGCGCGACACCCGCAACGACTACTTCATGCCGACCCGCGGTACCTACCAGCGCGTCGGCCTGGAAAGCACGCTGCCGGGTTCGACCGTGGAGTACTACAAGCTCAACTACCAGATCTCCAAGTACTGGCCGATCATCCCGTCGCTGGTCATCAACACCCGCGCCGAAGTGGGCTACGGTGACTCCTACGGCGATGACGTCTCCCGCGTGCTCACCAATCCGGACGGCACCACCCGCACGGTCACCGCGTCGGGCCTGCCGTTCTTCGAGAACTTCTACGCCGGCGGTACCAACTCGGTCCGTGGCTTCGAGGACAACACCCTCGGCCCGCGTTCGGAGGCCACGAACTACTACAACCGCGGCCAGCCGCTGGGTGGCTCGCTGAAGACGGTCGGTTCGGTCGAAGCCTACTTCCCGCGCCTGTTCGACAGCCCGTCGGCCCGTGTTTCGGCCTTCGTGGACTTCGGCAACGTGTACAACGGCATTGACAACTTCAAGGCCAACGAACTGCGCGTCTCCACCGGTGTCGCCCTGCTGTGGCGCGCCCCGGTGGGCCCGATCTCGATCAGCTATGCCTTCCCGCTGAAAAAGGAAGATGGCGACGAGATTGAAAGGCTCCAGTTCACGTTCGGCGGCCAGTTCTAACACCCCGCCAACAGCAGAATCGCCGGGCTTGTCCCGGCGTTTTTGTTTTTGCGCGTAGGGCGACGGCGTTCTTCCGTGCGGGGAGGCGCGAGTTTGATTTCCGGTGGCCACCGATGGTCTATCGGGACGGGTCGGGGTGGGCTGGAGG
>NZ_JASCOZ010000056.1 GCF_029960115.1 Stenotrophomonas sp. PS02289 | reverse complement strand
CCCCCCCCCCCCCCCCCCCCCCCCGCGCGCCGCGCGGGGCGCCCCCCCCGCCCCACGAGAATCTCAAATGGACAAGCACTACATCCTCGCCATCGACCAGGGCACGACCAGTTCGCGCGCCATGCTGTTCAACCGCAGCGGGCACGTCGTCGGCAGCGCGCAACGCGAGTTCACCCAGATCTTTCCGCAACCGGGCTGGGTCGAACATGATCCCCGCGAGATCCTGACCAGCGTCTACACCACCATGACCGAGCTGCTCAATCGCGAGCAGATCGATGCGCGGCAGATCGCGGCCATCGGCATCACCAACCAGCGCGAAACCACCGTGGTGTGGGACAAGGCGACCGGCCAGCCGATCCACAACGCGCTGGTCTGGCAGTCACGGCAAAGCCACGCGATCTGCGAACAACTCAAGGCCGAAGGCCATGAGCCGATGATCCGCGAGCGCACCGGCCTGCTGGTCGATGCCTACTTCTCCGCCACCAAGATCCGCTGGATTCTCGATCATGTGGAGGGTGCCCAGACGCGTGCCGAACGCGGCGAACTGCTGTTTGGCACCATCGACAGCTGGCTGGTGTGGAACCTGACCGGCGGCGCGGCGCATGTGACCGATATCAGCAATGCCGCGCGCACGCTGCTGTTCAACATCCATACCCGGCAGTGGGACCCGGACCTGCTGGCACTGCTGGACATTCCGGCCGCCATGCTGCCGCAGGTACGCAGCTGCAGCGAGGTGTATGGCACGACGAGGGCACAGTTCTTCTTCGATCAGCACATTCCCATCGCCGGCATGGCCGGCGACCAGCAGGCTGCGCTGTTCGGCCAGGCGTGTTTCGCGCCCGGCATGGCCAAGAACACCTATGGCACCGGCTGCTTCATGCTGATGAACACCGGCGGGCAGGCCGTGACCTCACGCAACGGCCTGCTCACCACGGTCGCCTGGGACGTGGGCGGGCAGGTGGAATACGCCCTGGAGGGCTCGATCTTCGTCGCCGGTTCGGTGGTGCAATGGCTGCGCGACGGCCTGCGGTTGTTTACCCGCGCCAGCGAATGCGAGGCCTATGCCGAGCGCGTGCCCGACACCGGTGGCGTGTACCTGGTGCCGGCCTTTGTCGGTCTGGGCGCACCTTATTGGCGCAGCGATGTGCGCGGAGCCATGTTCGGGCTGAGCCGGGGCACCACCCGCGAGCACTTCATCCGCGCCGCGGTGGAGTCGATGGCCTACCAGACGCGCGACGTGCTGGCGGCGATGCAGGCCGACGCCGGGATCGAGCTGACCGAACTGCGCGCCGACGGCGGGGCCATGGCCAATGACTTCATGGCCCAGTTCCAGAGCGACCTGCTGGGCGTGCCGGTATTGCGGCCGCAGGTGGCCGAGACCACCGCACTCGGTGCCGCCTATCTGGCCGGGCTGGCGGTCGGCTTCTGGGAAAGCCGCGACGAGATCGCGCGACAGTGGGCGGTGGACCGTCGCTTCACCCCGCAGATGGAGGCCAGCCGGCGCGAAGCGCTGTATGCCGGCTGGCAGCAGGCGGTGGAAGCGACGATGGGGTTCCCGGTGCGTTGATCAGAACGCCGGCAGCACCGCGCCCTTGTACTTTTCCTGGATGAAAGCCTTCACTTCCGGACCGGTCAGCGCCTTGGCCAGCTTCTGGACGCGGGCGTCATCCTTGTTGTCCGGGCGCGAGACCAGGAAGTTCACGTAGGGCGAGTCCTTGCTTTCAATCGCCAGCGCGTCCTGGGTGGGGTTGAGCCCGGCATCCAGCGCGTAGTTGGTATTGATCAGCGCCAGATCGACCTGGTCCAGCACGCGCGGCAGCATCGCCGAGTCCAGCTCGCGGAACTTGAGCTGCTTGGGATTGGCGGTGATGTCACGCTGGGTGGCCAGCGCGTTGGTCGGATCCTTCAGGGTGATCACGCCGGCCTTGTGCAGCAGGATCAGCGCACGGCTGTTGTTGCTGGGATCGTTGGGGATGACCACGTCCGCGCCAGTGGGCAGGTCGTTGAGCGACTTGAAGCGGCGCGAATAGGCCCCGAACGGTTCGATATGCACGCCGGTGACCGTCACCAGATCGGTCTTGCGGTCCCGGTTGTAGGCATCCAGGTAGGGCTCGGTCTGGAAGTAGTTCACATCAACCTGCTTCTGCACCAGCTGGTCGTTGGGCTGCACGTAGTCGTTGAACACACGCACGTCCAGCTCAACGCCTTCCTTCTCCAGGATCGGCTTGACCACCTGCAGGATTTCGGCGTGCGGCACGGCCGTGGCAGCCACCACCAGCTTCTGCGAATCAGTGGCGGATTTGCCGCAGGCGGCCAGGGCCAGGGTGGCGGCCAGCAGCGGGAGCAACAGGGTCTTTTTCATGGGGGAGGGTCCGGAGGGGGCCAATAGCCGTCAACCTTACCGCACGCACCGCCCCGTGCGGTATCAGGCACCCATGATCATTCGTAATTGCTCAGCGCCAACTCCAGCAGGGCCTTGGCCTGCTCACGCAGCACCGCCGGCTCGATGATCTCGGCGTCCGAACCGTAGTGCAGCACGTCCATCAGCAGCTCACGCGAGACACTGTAGGGCACCTTCAGCTCGTAGCGACCGTCGGGCAGGAAGCGCCCCTGCTGGCGCGAATGCCAGTGTTCGTCAGCGACCCAGCGCGCGGCCTTGGCACTGAACACGATCGTGGCCCAGCCCTTGGGCGGGCCGGAGAAGATGCCGTAGCTGGCCCCCAACTGTTCTTCGACCTCGCTGTCGTCGACGTCGCGGGCGGGGCTGTCGACCACCCGGGCCTTGTAGATGCGGTCCACGGCGAAGCTGCGCAGCCCTTCGCGGCCGTGGTCCCAGGCATCCAGGTACCAGTTGTCGCGGTAATGGGTCATGCGCTGCGGCGAGACCGTGCGCTTGGTCGATTCATCAGTGGAACGGGCGCGGTAGTCGAATGCCAGCTGCTTGCGCTCCAGCACCGCCGAGGCAACCGCCCGGAAGCTGGCCTCGTCGAACTTGCGCCCCCGGTGCGGGATGACCCGGACGCGGTCCACCGGCCAGCTGGACACCCCGGCCTGGGCGGCCAGCAGCCCTTCAATGCGCTGCTGCAGCGGGGCCAGCACCGAGGACAGCACGCCGCCACCGGTCCGCGACAGCAGATGCTGCGAGGCGAGCAGAGCGTACAGTTCCTCCGAGCTGAGCCACAGGCCCGGCAGCTCGAAGCGATCGCTTTCATCTTCCTGGTAGCGGAATCCGGCCTCGCCATCCCCTTCGACCGGAGCCATCAGCGCATCGCGCAGGAAGGCCAGGTCGCGGTAGACGGTGGCGCGGGAACACTCCAGTTTTTCCTGCAGCGTGCCTACCGTCACCGGATAGCGGGCGGACTTGAGCAGACGGTGCAGGGCGTTGATGCGTTCGTATCGGTCCATGCCCCCGATTATGTCCGAGTCGCCGGCCTTGTGGCGGCCTTGGCCTGCATCTTCGGCTATGGTGGTGTCCCTGCCCCGCCCGCTGCCGTTCCGCCATGCGCCTGTTGCCTGCTGTCGCCCTGCTCTGCCTGTTCCTGGCGGCCTGTTCGAAGCCCTCCGAACCCACTGCGGCCGCGCCGTCCGTTCCCGCCGCAGCGCCGGCCAATGCCGCGCAGGCGGTACTGGAGGCGAGCCAGCGCTTCGGTCAGCTGCGCAGTTTCCAGGCCCGGCTGCAGTTGAAAGGCCCACGCACGCTTGAGGCCGGCATGACCTTCGTGGCACCGGACCGTTACCGGCTGGAGACCGAGGCCGGCGCGCAGACCATCATCAATGGCACGTTCTTCCTGCAGCAGGCCGGCGAGGTGCGCCAGATTCCGGTGCCGCCGGAGATGCTGGCGCAGTGGCGCAGCCCGATTCCAGCCGATGCGGTGGTCGCCGAACTGCAGGTGGAGGACCTCGGTCCCGAGACCGTGGCCGGACAGGCGACCCGCAAGTACCGGGTACGCCACGCCAGCGCAGCCCCTGACGGGATGCTGTACTGGATCAACGCCGAGGGCCTGCCCGTGCGGATCGAGCGTCAGGGCCAGACCAACGGGCAGCCGTTCCAGGCCACCGTGACCTACAGCCATTTCAACGACGCCACACTGCAGGTTGCGCTTCCCTGAACAGGGGAAAGTCCAAACCCCTGCTAAAGCGGGGCCCCACAAATGCAAAAAGCGTGTGAAGGCTCCAGTATCATCGGGGGTTGCTCCTCCCCCGCCTGATCTGGAGAACCGTTGATGTCCCTGCGTGTGACGCTGCTTGCCACCCTGCTGCTCAGTGCCCCGGCCGCCTTTGCCCAGGACACCTCCGAACTGGCCGCCATGACCTCGCCGTGGAGCGGTAGCGGCGGCGAACTGGGCTTTGCGTCGGCCCGCGGCAACAGCAACACCGAAAGCGCCAACGGCCGACTGCGCCTGCGCTACACCGACGACGACTGGGTGCACAGCATGGACCTGTTCGGCCTGCGCTCGCGCTCGGAGTACACCGAAACCGCTGACGACGGCACCACCACCCGCAAGCGCAACACGACCGCCAACCGCTACACCGGCAGCGCCGGCAGCGCGTTGCAGCTGGGCGAACACCGCCAGCTGACCGCCACGGTGCGTTACGAGCGCGACGATTTCGCCACCTACGACCGCCAGAGCTCGTTCGGTCTGGGTTACGGCACCCGGCTGGTGGAAGGTGATCGCTTCTACATGGACGCGCAGATCGGTCCCGGTGTGCGCCGCACCCACAACACCGAGGACGATGAAACCCGCACCGGCCTGATCGGGCGTGGCTTGTTCGACGTGAAGTATTCGCTGACCCCCAATACCGACCTGGTCAACACATTGCTGGTCGAGTCGGGCTCGTACAACACCTTCGGCCAGAACGATTTCGGCGTGTCGGTGAGCATGAACGAACACCTGGCACTGAAGGCCGGCTGGCAGGCGCGTTACAACAGTGACGTGGCCGTGGACAAGCGCAAGACCGATACGCTGACCACGATGAACGTGGTCTACAAGTTCAAGTAAGGGTCCGAGCATGTGCCGACTGTGGGTCGGCACATGCGGTCAAACCGCCAGCATCTCCGCCGCACCGCCATCCAGCAGCGCGCGTGCGACAACCTGCCCCAGCGCTTCCGGGTCACTCCCCGGCCCACGCGCCTCGGCGCGCACCAGACGCCCATCGGCAACGCTGCCGACCAGCCCCTGCAGGAACAGGTCGTCGCCCTCCCACTCCGCGAAACCGGCCACCGGCACGTGGCAGCTGCCGTGCAGCGCACGGTTCATCGCGCGCTCGGCCTCCACGCAGGCACGGGTCGGCGCATGATCCAGCGCGGCAAACAGCGCCATCACCTGCGCGTTGCTGCCGTCACACTCCACCGCCACCGCCCCCTGCGCCGGTGCCGGCAACCACTGCGGGGCGCGCAGACGGGCCACGATGCGCCCACCCAGGCCCAGCCGCTCCAGCCCTGCCACCGCCAGCACGATGGCGTCGTAGCCGCCGTTGTCGAGCTTGGCCAGGCGGGTATTGACGTTGCCGCGCAGGTCCAGCAATTCCAGGTCGGGGCGCAGCGCGCGCAACTGGGCCTGACGGCGCAGCGAGGATGTACCCACGCGCGCGCCGATCGGCAGTGCGTCCAGTGAGGCATACAGGTTGGAGATGAAACCATCAGCGGCGTCGTGCCGGGCCAACATGGCCGGCAGCGCGAACGGCGCGTCCAGCTCCATCGGCACGTCCTTGAGCGAGTGCACCGCGCAGTCGGCGTCGCCGCGCAACATGGCCAGTTCCAGTTCCTTGAGGAACAGGCCCTTGCCGCCGATGGCGGCCAGCGAACGATCCAGCACCTCGTCGCCGCGCGTGCTCATCGGCACCAGCACCACGTTCAAGCCAGGGTGCGCCTGGCGCAGGCGGTCAGCGACGTGTTCGCTCTGCCACAGGGCAAGCGGGCTCTTTCGGGTGGCGATGCGCAGGGTGTCCATGTCGGCATTATCGCCGCATCGCGGGTCACGACCAACGGTCGTGACCTTACAGGTGCTTCAGTTCCTGCTTCAGGCTTGCCACGCAGCGCCGGCTGACCTCCAGCGGGGTCTTGCCATGCCGCAGCACCGCCTGCACCTGACCTGCGCCATTGCGTCGCAGTTCCACCAGCTCATGCCGGGCCACCAGACAGTTGCGGTGGATACGCACGAAGCGGGTGGTGAACTCCTCCTCCAGCGACTTCAGCGATTCCTCGATCAGGTCCTCGCCGCGTGCGTGGTGCACCACCACGTATTTTTCTTCGGCCTGGAGGTAGTGGATGTCCTCGACCGGAATCAGCCGCAGGCTGCCACGCAGCCGGGCGCACAGCAGGGTGCGGGCCTGCTGGCTGGGCGTGCTGGGCTGGCCGTTGCGTCCGGCCAGGAAGGTCCGCGCGCGCTCCAGTGCCGCCGCCAGGCGTTCGGCACGCACGGGCTTCATCAGGTAATCGATCGCCGCCGCCTCGAACGCCGACAACGCGTGCGCGTCATAGGCCGTGCAGAACACCACCGCCGGACGCGGTTCGAAGGTGGCCAGGTGACGCGCCGCCTCCAGCCCATCCAGCCCGGGCATCGCGATGTCCAGCAGCACCACATCCGGCTGCAGCTCGGCACAGGCATGCAGGGCCTGTTCGCCATTCTCGGCTTCGGCCACCACTTCCACGCCCGGCAGTTCGCCCAGCAGGCCGCGCAATCGCTCGCGCGCCAGCGGCTCATCGTCGGCAATCACCACTTTCAAGCAGGTTTCCTCACGGCACGGGCACAGTGATGTCACAGGCATAGTAGCCGTCGTTCCAGTCCCCCGTCATCCGCGCACCCGGGCCGTAACGCCAGGCCAGGCGATGGGCGATGTTGCGCTGCGCGTGACCGGCCCCGTGCGCCAGTGCCAACGCGCGCGCCTGCGGGTCTGGAGCCGGATTGCGCACCGTGATGCGCAGCTGGTTGCCCTCGCAGCGCAGCGCAATGACGATGGTGCCGCCGGCCGGCAGGCGCGAGATGCCATGCAGCACGGCATTCTCCACCAGCGGCTGCAGCACCAGCCGCGGCATCGGCAACGACCACGGCAACGGTTCTTCGCGCTCCCACTGCACCTGCAGGCGCTCACCCAGCCGCAGCGACTCAATGGAGAGATAGGCCTCGGCCAGTTCGCATTCCGCCTGCAGCGTGGAGTCGCCCTCGCCCGCGCCGAGTGCTGCACGGAACAGGTCGGACAGATCCAGCACCGCACGCTCGGCCACCACCGGGTCACGACGGACCAGGCTGGCGATGAGGTTCATGCTGTTGAACAGGAAATGCGGGCGGATGCGCGCCTGCAGCGCATCGGCCTGGGCACGCGCATTGGCCACGGTCTGCGCGCCCCACCGGTCGCTCACATAGAAGTAGCGCAGCGCCAACGCGACAATCAACGCGGTGACGGTGGCGCAGCCGAGGGTAAAGCGCCAGAACCCAACGTCGCGGGTAAAACCGGTCGTGCCCAGCACGTCATACAGGGCATGCACGATGCCGGTGCAGATCGCGGCAATCAGCGCTGCCCCCACCACCGCCACCGTCGTGCCCAGTGCCTCGGGCAGCCGTGACAGCGGCTGTCGGGCCGCACACAGGCTGACCGTTACCGCCAGGGCGAGCCATAACGCCAGCCCGCTGGCAGACAGAAAATCCGACAGCCCCCATTGGCGGCTGCCATCCGGGGCCAGCGCCACCACCACCACGACCAGCTCGGCCAGGCCGAGCATCGCGCCCAGCCGCGGCAGGCGGCACAGGTCCGGCAGCCAGGACTGCTGACGCGGGTCACTCATCCGAAGCGCGCATCCAGCCAGTTGCCGAGCGCCTGGATTTCCTCGGCGCAGACCTGGTGCGCCATGAAGTAGGAGTGCCACTCCAGCGGGAAACCGAGTTCCTTGAGCGCCTTGGCGCTATGCACGGCGACGTCCTGCGGAATCACCGGATCCTTTTGGCCATGCGCCATGAACACCGGCGGCAGCGGACCGTCCGTCGCGGCGGCCGCGGCGGCGGCTTCGGCATCGGGCAGATAGGTGGACAGCGCGATCAGGCCGGCCACCGGCCAGCGGCGGCGCAGTGCCGCGCTGAGCACGATTGCCCCGCCCTGCGAGAAGCCTGCCAGCAGGATGCGTTCAACCGGAATACCGCGGGCGATTTCCGCTTCGATCAAGCCATCGAGCAGCTGCACGGACGCGGCCACACCGGCACTGTCAGCACGCGAGCGGAAGTCCATGCCGACGATGTCGTACCACGCGCGCATCGGCAGGCCGTTGTTGATCGTGATCGGCTGCACCGGCGCATGCGGAAACACAAAGCGGATGGCCGGCCAGTGGTCACGCACCAGCTCGGGGACGATGGGCGCGAAGTCATGGCCGTCGGCACCCAGGCCGTGCAGCCAGATCACCGACCACTGCGGATCGGCACCCGTTTCGTTCACCACGGTTTCCAGCGCTTGCGACATCGTGCGGCTCCAGGGGGGATGGAGCCATTATGCCGTAGCGAACACGCGCCGCAGGCATGGCACGCGTCAATTCAATGCCGAACGCTGGGCAGCCGCCCGTCTCAATTCGGCCGCACGCACCAGGATCGTCGGCGGGTTGATCTCTTCGGGGATGTCCATCAGCCCCAGCCGGCGCAGGAACGTGCCCGCACGCCGGTCCGAGGTCAGTGCCACCACCGGAATGGCCAACACCATGCCCACCACGACCGGGGCCATCCACGCCGCCAACGACGGCGACACCGCATAGGCCAGCACGCCCATGAACAGACCAAACACGCTCAGGCCGCCGTAGCCGCGAATCAACGCAGGCCAGGAAATGCCGCCGTCGTCGCGCTGCTGCGCGTCCCAGCCTGAGTCCTTGCCGGCCAGCACTTCGGCCACGCCACGCGACTGCACGTACATCACCACCGGGGCCATCAGCGCCGCCAGCAGGGTTTCCAGCAGCATCGAGATGAAGGCGCGAATCGCACCGCCGCAGCCGCGGCGCTCGACCGGATCGAGCAGCATCGCCAGATAGCCCAGCACCTTCGGCAGCAGCAGCACCGCCATGGTGATGGCGAACATGCGGATGACCTTCTCCTCATCCTGCGCGCGCCAGTACACACCCGGCGAGATGTGCAGCACTTCATTGAAGTCGATGCCGCCCTGGAACAGCGGAATGGCGATGCCGATGAGCATCAGCATCCCCCACATCGGCGCAGTGAAGTAATGGCCGATGCCGATCATCATGTGCATGCGGCTGACCCAGTGCAGCCCCTTCGATGCGACCACCTTGGCATGCTGCAGGTTGCCCTGGCACCAGCGGCGGTCACGCACCAGCATGTCGGTCAGGGTCGGCGGACCTTCCTCATAGCTGCCCTTCAGATACGGCACCATGTGCGTGGCCCAGCCACCGCGGCGCATCAGCGCGGCCTCGACGAAGTCATGGCTGAGCACATGCCCGCCAAACGGCTGCCGACCCGGCAGCGGCGGCAGGCCCGCGTTCTCGGCAAACGCCTGGGTGCGGATCACCGCGTTGTGACCCCAGTAGTTGCTTTCCGCGCCATGCCACCAGGCCACGCCGCGGCCAATGACCGGCCCATACACGCGCCCACCAAACTGCTGCATGCGGGCAAACAGCGTGCGGCCACCGATCACCGCCGGCAGGGTCTGGATCAGGCCCACGTCCGGGTTGTGTTCCATGCCGGCGACCAGACGCACGATGGTGTCGCCGGTCATCAGGCTGTCGGCGTCCAGGATCAGCATCTGCGGATAGCCGCCGCCGAAACGGCGCACCCAGTCGGCGATGTTGCCGGCCTTGCGCCCGCTGTTGTCACCACGACGGCGATAGAACAGGCGGTCATGCCCGTTGACCGCATCGCAGAGCTCAGCGAACGCCTGTTCCTCGGCGGCTCCGATGTCTTCGCGGCGGGTGTCGCTGAGCACGAAGAAGTCGAACTGCGCCAGCTGCCCGGTCTCGGCGACCGACTCATAGATCGCCTGCAGGCCGGCCAGCAGACGGCGCGGGTCTTCGTTGTAGGTAGGCATCAGCAGCGCGGTGCGGGTATGCACCTGCGGCAGCGGTTCGTCCGGGTCGATGCCCAGTTTGTAGCCGCGGTCGAACACGGCCGTGAGGAAGCCTGCCAGCGCGCCGGCGAACGACAGCGCGATCCAGGCAAACAGCGCCACGAACAGCACCAGCAGACACGCTTCCAGCACGCTGATGCCATTGCTGGCCAGCACCTTCCACATCATCGCCGTGGCGGCGGCGGTCATCGCGGCGGTGCCACCCAGAATATAGAAGCGGCGAAGGGCCATCAGGCGCGGCGCGGTGCGCTGCTTCGGCACCTGCAGGCGACCCTCGCGGAAGCTTTGCTCAGGCATGGCCATGGGCACTTCAGCCGGCAGCACGGAGCGGCCCGCGTCGATCACGACGTTGACGGTCTGCACACTCATGCGTGGCTACCCTGCCCGGGTTCTGTCAGGCTGCTGCCGGATCCGGCGCGCCGTTTGTGTCTGTCACTGCCGGAACCCACGTACTCTCCACGCCACTGAGCCGAAAAATGCGGCTCAGCATAGGGGGGCAAATGTAAGGTGGGCGCGAAGAGGACCGGACGGCCTTGCCGCCCATTCAGGTTTGAAAGCGGCCGTCGGCCGCCAGCCCTTGTGGCACAAGGGATCCCTATTCAGGATGAGGCCGGCGATCAGGCCGCCGGGCGCGCCACGGCGACGTCGGCAACCACCGGCGGGCGCGACAATGCGCGCGAAGCGGCCAGGGAAAACTGCTGCTGGGCCAACAGGTGCTGGGCCTGGGTGGCAACCGGACAGGGGGCGATGCACGGACCGGCCTGGGGCCGTTCGGGCGGCGTCACTACGCTGGACATGTTCTGACTCTCGTTTCCTTTCAATGTGCAGCCGCCGGGCTCCCCGCCCGACGGAATGCGCACCCTATAGCAAAACCGGGACGAATGTGTGACGGCGCGCGCGGCCCGCCCGATTGCGTACGGGTGTAAGCGCTTTCAGTGCAGCGACGCAGTGCCGGAAGCGCGCCCGACCCGGTCAATCAGGGTCTGACTGGCGGCGTTGAGTCCGACCACCTCGACCGACGCTCCGTGCCGACGCAGCTTTTCCGTTACCTGCTCCAGCGCGCCGACGGCGCTGAGGTCCCAGAAGTGCGCGTCGCCCAAGTCGATCACCACACGTGAGGCGGCGTGCTGCAGGTCGAAGCTGGAAGCAAACTGCCCGGCCGAGGCGAAGAACACCTGACCGCGCACGGTATACACCTGCGCGCCGTCCTCACCCTGGGCAACGCTGATCTGCAGCATGCGCCCCACTTTGCGTGCGAAGAACAGCGCCGACAGCAACACGCCGGTGAGCACACCTTTGGCCAGGTCGTGCGTGGCGACGGTAACCACGACAGTCGCCAGCATGACCATGGACGAACTCTTCGGATGCGTGCGCAGCTCGGCAAACGAGCGCCAGTGGAAGGTGCCGATGCTGACCATGATCATCACCGCGACCAGCGCCGCCATCGGAATCTGGCGCACCCATTCCGAACCGTAAACCACCAGCAACAACAACAGCACGCCAGCGACCAGGCACGAAAGACGCCCACGCCCGCCGGACGATACATTGATGACCGATTGGCCGATCATCGCGCAGCCGCCCATGCCGCCAAAGAAGCCCGCGGTGATGTTGGCCAGACCCTGACCGGCGCATTCGCGGTTGCGCTGGCTTGGGGTTTCAGTCATGTCCTCGACAATCTGCGCGGTCATCATCGATTCCAGCAGCCCGACTACCGCCAGCGTGGCCGACACCGGCAGCAGCAGGCGCAGGGTATCCCACGTCCACGGCACGTCGGGCAGGAAGAAGGTGGGCAGGCTGTCGGGCAGCGCCCCCATGTCGCCCACTGTGCGGACGTCCCAGTGCAGACCGATCGACAGCGCGGTGAGCACCACGATCGCGACCAGCGCCGACGGCACCGCGCGGGTGACGCGCGGCAGCAGGTAGATGATGCCCAGCCCTGCCGCGCACACCGCCCACACCTGCCACGAGCGGCCGATCAGCTCCGGCATCTGCGCCAGGAAGATCAGAATGGCCAGCGCGTTGACGAAGCCGGTAATGACCGAGCGCGAGACGAAGCGCATCAACGCGCCCAGCTTGAGCGCGCCGGCGATCACCTGCAGCACGCCGGCGAGGATGGTGGCCGCCAGCAGGTACTGCAGGCCGTGGTCCTTGACCAGGTCCACCATCACCAGCGCCATGGCCCCGGTGGCGGCCGAGATCATGCCCGGGCGACCGCCCGCGATGGCGGTCACGACCGCGATGCAGAAAGAGGCGTACAGGCCGACCTTGGGGTCGACCCCGGCGATGATCGAAAACGCGATGGCTTCGGGAATCAGGGCCAGCGCGACGACCGCACCGGACAGCAGATCACCACGGACATTGCCGAGCCATTGCTGGCGCAGCGGATAGGAAACAGACATGTGCGAACTCCCACGCCGGCGGTGCGCGCGGCGCTTGTGTGATGGAAACAACCCTTTCCTGGCCCCGTGGCTGGCAGCGACACGGGCACGTCATCGACGCGGTTTCAGGGTGGGGTCATCACACGGTTCCGGGGAGCATCAGGGGCGCGCAGGATACCGCAGCCCCGGGGTCAATGCACCGGGCCGAACATCGCCCCGACGCTGCGCAGCAGCTCATGCACATTGAACGGTTTGGGCAGCAGCGCCATGCTCGGACCCAGGAACGCGCCCCGCTCGGCCGCCTGCTCGGTGTACCCGGTGACGAACAGCACCGGCAGGTCCGGGCGCAGCGCGCGCGCCGCATCGGCCAGGTCGCGCCCGTTCATCCCCGGCAGACCGACGTCCGACAACAGCAGGTCCACGCCACGTGGCGAGTGCAGCTCCAACAGTGCCTGCTGCGCATTGGCCGCCTCCACCACCTCATAGCCGGCTTCAACCAGCATCTCGCGCACCATCATCCGCACCGCCTCGGTGTCATCCACCAGCAGGATGCGCTGCGCGCTGCCCAGCCGGGTGGGTTCGTGGTGTGCGCCTTGCTGGCTGGCCGACGCCGTACCCTCCGGCAACACCAGCTCGATCTCAGTGCCCTCGCCGGCTTCACTGGCAATGCGGACCACGCCGCCGGACTGGCGCGCGAAACCGTAGGTCATCGACAACCCCAGCCCGGTGCCTTCGCCCTGCGGCTTGGTGGTGAAGAATGGCTCGAACACCTTGCTCAACAGTTCGGGCGCAATGCCGCTGCCGTTGTCGAGCACCTTCACGCTGATGTAGCGCCCTGGGGTCAGCTCGTGGTCGCGCTCGACGATGACCGCGTTGGCACGAATACGGATCAGGCCGTTACCGGCCAGCGCATCGCGCGCATTGATGACCAGATTGAGAATCACATTCTCGAACTGGTTCGGATCGGCCACCGCCAGCAGTTCGTCAGGACCCAGCTCCAGTTCCAGCTCCACATTCTCGCCGATGGAACGGCGCAGCATGTCCTCCAGCGAGTTGACCCGCGCCACGATGTCGAACGTCTGCGGATCCAGCGGCTGCTTGCGCGCGAACGCGAGCATGCGCTGGGTCAGCGCGGCAGCGCGATGCGCCGAAGCGGTCGCCAGCTCGGCGTAACGCGAGGCCTTTTCCCAGCAACCACTGCCGGCGGCGATCTCGATCATGTCCAGGCCGGCGATGATCGTGGTCAGCAGGTTGTTGAAATCGTGCGCGATGCCGCCGGTGAGCTGGCCCAGCGCATCCATCTTCTGCGCCTGCAGAAGCTCCATCTCGGTGCGCTCGCGCTCGGAGATCTGGAACGCCAGCTCGGTGTTGGCGCTTTCCAGCTCCTGGCGCTGCGCGTTCTCGCGAATGTGATGCACGGTGGTGTCCTCCACCAGCACCAGTCCGGTGCCTGCCGGACGATAGGGGGTGACACGCCATTCCGTCATGCGTGGCAGGCCCTGCACCTGGACGGTGAAGGGACCCTGCCAGCGCTCGCCGGCGGCCAGCGCCGCCTGCAGCCCGTTCAGCTGTTCCACCTGGGTGCCGAGCACCTGCCGCACCCGGTTCGGGGCATGGGTCTCGCCCAGCAGGCGCAGGAAGGCGTCGTTCGCATCCTGGATGCGCAGGTCGCTGTCGAGCACGGCAATGGGGGCATTGATCTGCCGGAAGATCTCACCGAAGCGTGCTTCGACTTCGCGCAGCGCCTCTTCAGCGCGGCGCGCGCGCAGCAGACTGCGCAGGGTGGCGAGCAGTACATCCGGGTCGACCGGGTGGATCAGATAGCCATCCGCGCCGGCGTTGAGCCCGGTGATCAGGTCGCCACTGGCCACGGCGGCGGCCGACACGTGGATCACCGGCAGCAGCTGTGTGCGCGGTTCGGCGCGCAATTGTCGGACCACGTCGAAGCCACTCATGTCGGGCAGATTGACGTCCAGCACCAGCGCACCGTACTCGGTGGTCTGCAGCCGCACCAATCCTTCGCTCCCGGTGCCCGCTTCGTCCACCGAGAATCCGTGGTGCTCCAGGACCCGACGCACGGAGTAGCGTGTCGCGGCGTTGTCATCGACGACCAGGATGCGGTCACGGGTGGGCATCGGCGCGCTCCCGTTCCGGGTCCAGTTTGAGCGGCAGGGTCACGTAGAACTCCGAGCCCTCCCCCGGCGTGCTGTGCACGCCTACCTTGCCGCCCAGCAGCTCGGCGAACCGCTTGCACAGCGACAGGCCCAGCCCAGTGCCACGCAGGCCGCGCTGCAATGGCGTGTCCACCTGCACGAAGTCCTTGAACAAGGTCGACAGCACCTCCGCCGGTATGCCAATGCCGGTGTCGCGCACGCTGAAGCGCACGCACTCCTCCGTCTCCAGATGCGCCGACACGACGACCCGACCATTCGGTGTGAACTTGAGCGCGTTGGAAATGAAGTTGCGCAGGATCTGCGCCAGCTTCTTGTCGTCGGTGTACAGCATCGGCAGCGGCGGTGGGTCTTCGAAGACCAGGTCGACCCGGTTGCCGTCCACCAGCGGGCGGAACATGCCGCGCAGCGCGGAGAACAGATCCATCAAGTCAAACCAGGCCGGCGAGATGGTGATCCGTCCCGCCTCGATCTTCGCCAGGTCCAGCAGGTCATCGACCATCTCGCGCAGCTCGGCGCTGGAGGCACTGATGAAACGCACCTGGCGCAGCTGCTCCTCGTTGAGCGGGCCATCCATCCCGTCTTCAAGCAGCCGGGTCATGCTCAGGATCGACCCGAGCGGGGTGCGGAACTCGTGGCTCATGTACGACAGGAAGCGGCTCTTGAGATCGGAGACCTCACGCAGCTGCTCGGCCTGCTGGTCCAGTTCGGCGTACAACGCCAGCACACCCTGGTTGGTCTCTTCCAGCTCGGCGCGCAGAGACGCGGCCTGCTCGCGCAGCTGTTGGATTTCCTGTTCGGGGGGCAAGGCGTTCAATGCAGGTCTCCAAGGCGCAAGGCCACTATGCTGGTGTCATCACGGCCCCGGTCAAAATCACGCTGCAGCACCGCCACCACCAGTGCCGGGTGGCGATGCTGGAGTCCGGGGTAGTCGCGCAGGTTCCAGCGCGCCTGCAGTCCATCACTGTGCATGACCAGAAGCGTGCCTGCGACGGTGTGAAAATGGAATGGTTGCGCCTTGCGGTACTGCACACCCACGATGCCCGGGAGCGAGGCCATGCCCCGGTTGCTGGTGGGTTCGCACAGCGTGGCGGCGATGTTGCCCACGCCGGCAAATGACAGGTTGCCCGATTCCACCTCGACGCTGGCCACCGCCGCCGCTCCGCCGCGCGTGCCGGACATGCCGGCATGCAGCGCGGCGATGACCTCGACCGGTCCGGCGGCTCCCTTCTGCGCGGCCGCCACGACGCCGGCCTGGGCCGCATCGGAGGCCGGCAGTCCATGCCCCAGCCCATCAATCAGGGTCAGGGTGACCTGTTTGGCGTCGGCGTGCAGGTGCCAGGCGTCGCCGCAGACCGGTTCGTCGTGCAGTGCCAGGCGCAGGGCACCGTAAGGTACATCCACGTTGCGCGCCGCGCGGCTCGCATATACCCGCGCCACCATCACCGCACCCTTCGCGTCTGCCCACACATCCAGCACCGTGGCCTGGCGCTGGATCGCGCCCATACCCAGGCCTTGGGTGCCACCGGTGGAGTAACCGTCCGGCATTGCCTGTGCCAGCGAAAAGCCCGGGCCGCTGTCCAGCGCCCACAGTTCCACTCCCAGCCCATCGCGACCGCAGGCGATGGACAGGTGCATGCGCCCACCGCGCCCATGCTTGATCACGTTGGTGGCCATTTCGGTGGCGGCCAGCGCCACGCGTCCGGCGTCGATCTCGTCAAAGCCAATATGGTGCGCCAGCGCCAGCGCTTCGCGCCGTGCCTGCCCCACCTGCGAGGCTTCCTCCACGGCCACGACCCGGGTTACGTGGCCGGAGAAGTTCAGATCCATTTGACGAGGGTGACCCGCGTGCCCTTGCCGGGCGCGCTCTCCAGTTCGAAGACATCGACCAGCCGGCGTGAGCCGGACAACCCCAGGCCCATACCGGTGCCTGACGACCAGCCGTCGGTCAGCGCCTGGGCCACGTCGGGAATACCGGGACCGTTGTCGCTGAACACCAGTCGCAGGCCACGACGTAGGCCGTTCTCGACCACATCCCAGGTCATCTCGCCACCGCCGCCATAGATGACGGCATTGCGCGCGAGTTCACTGGCCGCGGTCACCAGCTTGGTCTGGTTGATCAGGCTCAGCTTGCAGGCCACGGCGACCTGACGCGCGGTCTGGCGGGCCAGCACGACGTCCTGTTCCACGCGGATCGGCAGGGATCCACTGAGTGCGGTCATGGGGCCTCTGCGTTGTCGTTCTGACGCAGCAGGTGCATGCCACGCTCGACGTTGAGCGCGGTGCGCACGCCGTCGAGGGTGAGGCCCAGTTCAACCAAGGTAATCGCCACGGCGGGCTGCATGCCCACCACTACCGTGGAGGCATCCATCAGCCGCCCCATGGTCGCGATGGTGGAAATCATGCGACCGATGAAGGAGTCGACGATGTCCAGCGCGGAGATGTCGATCAGCACGCCACGCGCCGACGTCCGCTGGATGCGTTCGCTCAGGTCGTCCTGCAACGTCAGCGCCAGCTGGTCGTGCATGTCGACCTGGATGGTGACCAGCAGCAGGTCACCCATCTGAAGAATGGGAATGCGCTCCATTTCAGCGCGCCGCCTGGGTCACCACCTGGCCGGTGCGCTTGAGCGCCAGCGCCAAGGCGTCGGCCAAGTTGGCCTTGGTGACGATGCCCTGCAGGTCCAGGCCCAGGTGCACGATGGTCTGGGCGATCTGCGGGCGCACGCCGCTGATGATGGCGTCCGCACCCATCAGGCGGATCGCGGTCACGGTCTTGAGCAGATGCTGGGCGACCAGGGTATCCACGGTGGGCACGCCGGTGATGTCGATGATGGCGATTTCCGAGCCGGTGTCGACAATGCGCTGCAGCAGCGATTCCATCACCACCTGGGTACGCTGCGAATCCAGCGTGCCGATCATCGGCAGCGCCAGCACACCGTCCCACAGCTTCACCACCGGGGTGGAGAGTTCCAGCATCTCTTCCTGCTGGCGCTGGATCACATCCTCGCGGCTCTTCTGGTAGACCTTGACGCTGTGCAGGCCCAGCGTGTCGATCACTTCGGTGATCGCCCACAGCTGGTTGCCCAGCAGCTTGGGATCATCGGCCAGGCCCTGCTGCAGCAGTTCGAACAGCGGGCGCTTGAGCGAGAACAGGAAGCTGGCGGTTTCCGAGGAGCTGAAACCCTTCAGCACGCGGTCGCGCGAGAGCTGCTCGAGGAAGCTGCGGGTTTCCGCCCATTCGTTGCTGCCGATCCCGGCAGCGCTGGACTGCGCCAGGGTATCCAGGAAGAGACGCCAGAACTCGCGCAACTGGGTATCCAGTTCGCGCGACGAGATACGGGCATCCTGGGTACCGGCATTGAGGTTCTCGGCCCACTGGGTGACCACCTGATCCTGATGGGCACGGATGAGGTCGATGGTGCGCTGCTGCAAAGCCGCCATGGCGTGGTTCCTGCTTGAAGGGAGCCAACCCCGCCGGGCGGCAGGGTCAGGAGCGACCGAGCATAAATGAATTCAGGTAGAGGGGATCATCACACCCTCACCCACCGGGCACGGCGGGGTGTATTGGCTGAATTGTTCAGCGGAAGCCACTCCGGCGCCCTGTACTCCAACGTCCCGGGTGCGCATTAACGTCGGACATACGGAAGGGATCTGTGCCGATCTTTATCCACTTTCCGTCATCGTGTGGAAATCGATGCGGTCGCTGACCTGCCTCGCACCAGCGACGCGTTGTAGATACAGACACCGCCACGGAATGCCCCCATGTCTACGATCCAGCGCATCGGCTTGTCTGATTTCGTTCGACTGCTTGCCCAGTGGCAGCCACGCCGCCGCATCACCGAGTTTCACCTGCATTGCACCGCCAATCCCCGCCGCTCGGAGTTTCGGGGTCAGGTGACCGTCGAGGCGATGCGCAGGTACCACATGTCCAAAGGTTGGAGCGATATCGCCCAGCACCTGACCGTGGACCCCGCAGGAGGCTTGTGGACGGGGCGCGACTGGGACCGGCCGCCCGCAAGCGCCGTCGGCCATAACGGCACAGCCCAGGCCGGTCCGTTCATGATTGAAACTGTCGGCAACTTCGACAAGGGTCTGGACGCCCTCGATGGCCCGCAGAGTGAGGCAGTCCTGGCGGTCATTGTTGCAGTGCTGCGGCGCTTCGAGCTGGACGAAACCGCCCTGCGGTTCCACCGCGAGTTCACCAACGCGAAGACCTGCCCCGGCAGCGGTCTGGACCTGAAAGAGATGCGGGCAGACGTCCGCGCCTTGCTGAAGGGGACCCGCCATCTGAACCTTCATCCTGTTTCAGACGCGGTCCTGGGCGATGGCGACGTCCGCTCGTGGTTTGCCGGGTCCGATGCGCGTGAGATCCCACTCGCAAGCGCCGAAGAAGCTCCGTCGGCAGAAGTACCCGAGGACCCGTGGATGCTGGATGAGCAAGCTGCACTGGCGGCCCGGCTTGATGCCGACCCGGCTGCACGCGCTGCGCGAGCGCCTTTGCCTGCCGACGCTGCTCTGCGTCGGCACACGGTCAATCTTTCGCTGGGCCTGCTGTCTACCAAAGGCGACATCGACAGCGTTCTGGTTGATCCGCGCGCCGTAGTCCACAAACACCTGGTTGACTATCTCCGGCTGCGCCAGGCTCAGAAGCTCCCGGCGCACCTGGTGTTGTATGCGCATGGTGGGCTTGTGAATGAAGCGAGCGCGATCTGCTATGCAAACACCGTGTTGCCCTGGTGGACAGAGAATGGCGTTTTCCCCATCTTCTTCATCTGGGAATCCGGCTTCTTCGAGACACTTCGAAAGACCCCACGCGGGGTGTTGGGCGATATCGGCGACTTCTTCCTGAGCCGCATTACGCGCCCCATCGCCCGTAGCGCATGGTCACGCATCAAGCGAAGCGCACAGAACGCCTCGCGGCAGGCGCTCGAGGAGCACGAGGGACGCTCAGGCGGCGCATGGATTCTGGCCGAGTACCTGCGCGAGGTGCTCTCCGAATACCCTCTGACCCGCGTGCATGCCGTCGGCCACAGTACGGGCCCGATCATGCTGGCGCGGTTCCTGCCCTTGCTGACGGATTACGGGCTGGTGGTAGACACACTCAGCTACCTTGCACCGGCGATCCGCATCGACACCTTCGAGGCAGAGGTAGTGCCCCGTCTGGGTGCCAGCAACCAGATCCGCGACCTGTGCATCTACACCATGAATGATGCCGCCGAACAGGACGATACCTGCGCTCATGTGTACCGGAAGTCCCTGCTGTACTTCGTCCGCGAGGCGTGCGAAGACAGGATCGGCACTCCTATCCTGGGACTGCAGCGAGATCTGTACGGAAATTCCCGGATGCGAGCGTTGTTTGGCCTCCCGGTGCGGGACGATGATCGGCTTCACGCCCGCAACGGTGATTGCGCGGTGGAGTTTTCTCCCCCCGAAGACGCGCCGAACGCCAATCCGGCCACCTCCGCTGTCGCTCACGGCGACTTCGACAACGACGGTCGGACCATGATCTCGGTTCTGGCCCGCATTCTAGGCACCGCTCCGCAGATCACCCGAACCAGCATGCAGTTCCCCCCGCCAGATGCCTTCAGGGGCTGCAAGGTGGACGACATCACGCGTGGCGAAGCGGACAGCAGCCAGTGGACCAACGAGGGCGAACACGGCTGTACCTGCTGCTGCCACGGACCGCAGCAGGTCAGCGCGAATCCCGATGGACGCGACGGATTTGGCGACGACCTTGATCCAGAGGAAGACGTCGCCGCGATGAGCGATCCTGTTCCGCCAACTGCGACGCGCGGCCGCCGCATCGCCGTCTGCATCGGCATCGACAGCTACCGTGATCAACCGCTTCAAGGTTGCGTTGCTGACAGCCAGCGCTGGGCGGATGCGTTGCGCCGCGAAGGATTCAGCGTCACCCACCTCACCAATGGAAAAGCGACACTGGCCGCGCTTCGCGCCGCCCTGCGGGGTCTGGTCGAAGGTGCGCGGCCCGATGATGAGCTGGTATTCCAGTATTCGGGACACGGTGCCTCGGTGCCCAACACGGACGGTACCGAGGACGATGGCAAGGACGAAGCGCTGGTGCCCATCGACTATGCCCAGGGTCACTTGTTGGCGGATGACGAGATCTACGCGATCGTCCGCAACCTGGTGCAGGGAGCGACCTTGACCTTGTTCATGGACTGCTGCCATGCCGGCTCGAACAGTCGTGCACGCATCCGCGAAGAGGCCGGCGATGATCGTCGCCCCCGCGTGATGGCATTGGACAAGGACATCGTTGAACGGTACCGCGCCAGTCGTCGCAGTCTGACGCGCAATGCCGCTCCCGCAGCGGATGACGAAGGCGCTGCACCCGGCGTTGTTCACTTCGCAGCGTGCCAGGATCGGGAGTACGCGTGGGAGAGCAACGGCGAGGGCGACTTCACCCGTGCTGCCATGTCCGTGTTCGCCCAGGCTCGCCAACAGCAGTGGAGTAACCAGCGCTTCATCGAGGCCGTGATTGCCGCGCTGGGAGCACCGCGCCGGCAGCAGCCTCAACTGTGGAAACCGGGCGTCGGCCTGGCCGCCCGCCGACTGCTGGGGGCGTGATGAGTCCCCGAGCTGAAGCCGCCTGGCCCTTCGAACTGGGCGTCGGCCTCGCGGGCGACCGTCGCGCACGCCTGCCCGCACCGGGAGCGGGCGAACCCACCCGCCGCCTGCTGCGGGTGTTTTCGCACGACCCAAGTCGCAGTCGCTATGACGGCGCACATCTGACGTTGTCGATTCCCTACGAACCGCTGACACCGGGTCCGACGGGAGCCTTGTTCGTGGTGGAAGATGTCGACCAGAAGACCGGCACGCTGACCGAGCCGGTGGATCTGGACGACCACCGCCTACTGATAGAGAACGGCCTGTCGCCCAGCAGCAGCCTGCCGCAGTTCATGCAGCAGATGGCCTATGCGGTGGGCATGGAAACCTACGAGCGCTTCACCGTGGCACTGGGACGCGATCCCGGCTTTGGCCCGCTCGGTGGTGATGCCGCCAGCGACGGACGACTGCGCATCCACCCGCGCTACATGCGCGAGGACAACGCCTACTACGACCGAGAATATGGTTCGCTCGCCTTCGGCTACTGCAAGGCCGAGAACTTCGCACAGCAGCGCAGCCAACCTGGCAGCCATGTCTACCTGGTCCTGTCACGCGACATCGTGGCACATGAAGTAAGCCATGCACTGCTGGACGGACTGCGGCCCAACTTCATCCGCCCCACCCATCGCGATGTCGGTGCTCTGCACGAAGGCTTCTCGGATCTGGTCGCGATCTTCCTGCGCTTTGCCCAGCCCGAGCTGGTGCGCAACGCCATTGAGGACTCGCAGGGCAAGGACCTGGACTCCAAATTGCTGGTGGAGGTGGGCCACCAGTTTGGTTTCGATCTGATCGACGGCACCAATCCGTTGCGCACCGCCATTCTCTCGCCAGGTCTGGATGCTGCAGTCGTCGACCCGAAGTACAGCTATCAGGGCAACAGCGAGGAGCACGATCTGGGGGCCGTGCTGGTGTCGGCGGTGTTCGAGGCATTCCGCCGCATCTACCAGCGCAAGACCATAAAGCTGCGTTCCATGCTGGAGATGACCAAACAGACGCGCCTACCCGCCGAAGGCATCCACCTGTTGGCCAATGTCGCCACCCAGCTCGCACGGCGCTTTCTCAACATCGTGATTCGTGCGATCGACTACTGCCCCCCGTTGCACTGCACCTTCGGCGAGTATCTGCGTGCGATCGTCACCGCCGATACCGACTTGGTGCCGGACGATGTGATCGGCTACCGCGATGCCTTCGTCACGGCGTTCCGGCGCTACGGCGTGATCGTGCCCGAAGTCGCTGACCTGAGCGAAGAGAGCCTGGTGTGGCGCGCACCGGAGAGCGGGCAGTTCAGAGTACCGGCGCTGGATTTCCGCCATCTCGGCCTGGTGTTCGCGGACGGCCTCTGCGACTGGCCCGCCGATGACGAGGGCCGCGCAGTCACGCGTGCCGCCAACGCGCTCGGCCAGGCCATCTGCCGCCCCGAGCGCGCACGCGACTTTGGCCTGGTCGCCCCGTCTCGCAGCGTGTTACCCCCCAGGATTGCCTCGCTGCGAACCGTGCGACGTGTCAGCACCGGCGGCGAGGTCCGCTTCGACCTCGTGGCCGAAGTGGTTCAGAAGCGGCGCGTACGCGAAGGCTGGTTCCTGGGCGGATCGACGATCATCGTGTCCTCCGATGGACGCGTACGCTTCGCCGTCGGCAAACATCTGGACAGTCGGCGACGACTGGCGGCGCAGCGGGAGTTCCTGAAGGGCCAGCCCGGCAACGTGCGCGACGCGGCATGGGATGAGCATTCGGTGGTGGCGGCACGGCTGCAGCGCAGGATTCACCTGCGCCGGTAGCGCCGCTGGATGAGGCTACTTGAGCCGGTGCGGCCCCACGCCTTCGTTGGTGATCTTCACCGGCAGGATCCGGCCCTGCTCATCGAAGTACATGCGATCAATCGCCGTGGCCCGATGATGCCGGCTGGTCTCGCCGAGCGGACGACGGTGGTACACGATGTACCACTGGTCATCCGGTGTGCGGATCAGGGAGTGGTGCCCTGCGCTGGTGGCGATCTTCGGATCGGACTGCAGCACCTTGCCGATGCGCTTGAACGGCCCCAGGGGCGTATCGGCGATGCCGTAAGCCACGGAGTAATCCGGCTCGCCCCAACCGCCTTCGCTCCACATGTAGTAGTAGCGGCCATTGCGCTTGAACATCAGCGAGCCTTCCACGTACTCCGGTGCCGGCGTGATTTCTTTGTAGAGCGTGCCATCGGGCAGCGGCTCCAGACCCGTGAAGTCGTCTTTGAGCTTGACGATGTTGGCGTGCTTCCAGCCGCCATAGATCATGTACCAGCTGCCGTCGTCGTCCTGGAACAGGGTCTGGTCAATGGGCTGTGCACCGTTGTGGAAGGTGCCGATCAGTGGTTTGCCGAGCAGGTCGCGGTACGGGCCTTCGGGCTTGTCCGCCACCGCCACGCCGATGCCGCCGACTTCGTTGTCGTTCTTGATGTCGTTGGCGGAGAAGAAGAAGTAGTACTTGCCGCCGTTCTCCACCACCGACGGTGCCCACAACGCTTCTTTCGCCCAGGTAATGGCTTCGATCTTCAGCACGCCAGGGTGCTTGGTCCAGCTCACCAGATCTTTCGAGGAGAACGCATCGAAGGCGACCTGCTCCGCATACGGTTTGGAGGTGGTGGGGTAGATCCAGTAGGTATCGCCGAACACGGCGGCTTCGGGATCGGCGTACCAGCCAGGGAGGATGGGGTTACCGGACGTCACGGGCTGCGCTGCGTGCGTGGCCTGCACAGCGAACGCGCCCAGGGAAATGACTGCCGCCAATGCCATTGCTCGAATTCCGCCCTGCCGCATGCGCTGTACCCTCGTGCCGGTTGACCTGGCTCGATCTTAGATCGATTTAAACCAGCGTGCGGGTGCAGCGCAGCAAACCGGACGACGGGTCGACCCGGCAGGCAATGGCTACCTGCCGGATCGGCCTGGGCCGCTTACTTCTGCTGCAGGAAGGCCAACAGGTCGGCGTTGACCTTGTCCTTGTGGGTCTCGGTAAGGCCGTGCGGGGCCCCCGGATAGACCAGCAGCTTCGCGCCCGGAATCAGCTTGGCCGACATCCGGCCAGCCACATCGATCGGCACGATCTGATCGTCATCGCCGTGGATGACCAGCGTGGGCACGTTGAATTTCTTCAGGTCGCCGCGGAAATCGGTGGCCGAGAAGGCGGCAATCGAGTCATAGGTGTTCTTGGCACCGGCCTGCATGCCCTGCGCCCACCAGGCGTCCACCAGCGGCTGAGACACCTTCGCACCCGGACGGTTGAAACCGTAGAACGGACCGGACGCGATATCGCGGTACAACTGCGCGCGGTTCTCCAACTGACCCTTGCGCAGGCCATCGAACACAGCCAGCGGCACGCCGCCCGGATTGTCGGCGGTCTTGAGCATCAACGGCGGCACGGCGCTGATCAGCACGGCCTTCTTCACCCGCCCGGTGCCATGGCGGCCGATGTAGCGCGCCACTTCACCGCCGCCGGTGGAGAAGCCCACCAGGGTCACGTCATGCAGGTCGAGCGTGTTGATCACCGTCGCCAGGTCGTCGGCGTAGTGGTCCATGTCATTGCCGTCCCAGGGCTGGCTGGAACGGCCATGCCCGCGGCGGTCATGCGCGATGACGCGGTAGCCGTGGTCGGCCAGGAACATCATCTGCGATTCCCAGCTGTCCGAGTTCAACGGCCAGCCGTGGCTGAAGGTCACCACCGGGCCGTTCTTCGGGCCCCAGTCCTTGTAGTACAGCTGCACGCCGTCGGCGGTGGTAATGGTGCTGGCGGTCTGGCTGATCGCGGTGGGGGGGGTGCGGGCGGCGGGCTCGGCGGCGCTGGCGGAGAGGCCGCCCTGGATGGAGAGGGCCAGTGCGGCGACGGCGAGGCTGCGGGTGAGGGTGTTCATGGGTAGCTCCTGTTGGGTGGTGTTGCGACAGGGGCTACTTTGCGCGCATCCATCGGACTATTGGTCACATATAGTCCATAAAACTTGATTCTACGTACAATAGTCCGGATACCGGCTCGCCTGCCGGTGCCTCAGCTTTCCAGTTGCCGGCACCAAGTAAAAGAGCGCCTCGATCCCTGTTGGGAT